>JBKPCH010000085.1:0-27807 GCA_046727275.1 Candidatus Dormiibacterota bacterium | reverse complement strand
GACCGGCGCCGGCACCCGCGCCCGCGCCCGCACCCGCGCCTGCCGCCGCGGCCGGCCCGGCCGACCAGTCGGTGCCGCTGAGCCGGATGCGGAAGCTGATCGCCGAGAACATGACCCGCTCCAAGACCACCATCCCCCACGCCTGGCAGACCCAGGAGGTGGACATGAGCGGCGTGGTGGCCAACCGGAACGCCAACAAGGCCGCGTTCCAGCGCCGCGAGGGGTTCTCGCTGACCTACCTCCCCTACGTCATCGCGGCCGCCGTCGCGGCGCTGCGCGAGCACCCGGAGGTGAACGCGACGTTCAACGAGACCGAGGTCGTGATCCACCGGAACATCAACCTGGGGATCTCGGTCGGGTTCGAGGACACGCTCCTGGTGCCGGTCATCCGCGGCGCCGACGGCCTGTCGCTGGCCGGGATCGCCCGCGCGGTCAACGACCTGGCCGGCCGGGCACGGGCGAAGCAGCTCAAGGCGGACGACCTGCAGGGCGGCACGTTCACGGTCAACAACTCCGGGACGTTCGGGACGCTGTTCAGCTACTCGGTCATCAATCCGGGCCAGGCGGGCATCCTGACGATGGAGGCGATCGTGGAGCGGCCGGTGGCGGTCCAGGGGATGATCGGGATCAAGCCGATGATGTACCTCTGCTTCAGCTTCGACCACCGGGTGCTGGACGGCCTGCAGGCGGCCCGGTTCCTGACCAGCAGCCGCAAGTGGCTGGAGGCGGTGACGGCGGAGACGCCGATCTATTAGAGGCAAGGGGGGGCAGGCCCCCCTTCCGGAACCCCCCTCTGCCGGGAACATTGGAGGGGGGCGAAGCGCATTCCTACCTGCCATGCCTCTGTCCTCTCGCCCGGCGGCGGACTCCCGGGCCGGCCAGTTGGCTACCATCCGGCGGTGACCGACACGTCCTCCAGCCTGGCCCTCCTGGTCGTCAGCCGCGACGAGCCGGGCGTCCTCTACCGGGTGGCCGAGGTCATCTACCGGCACGGCGCCAACATCTCCTACATCGCCACCTCGGCCGTCGACGAGACGCAGATCGAGCTGGACGGCGTCGGCGACGCCGCCGGCCTGGTCGCCGAGCTGGAATCGCTGGAGGTCGTCCGCTCCACCCACCGCGTCCCCTCGTTCCAGCAGATCTTCGGCAAGCGGGTGATCGTGATGGGCGGCGGAGCCCAGGTCGGCGTGGTCGCGCAGGGCGCCATCAGCGAGGCGGACCGCCACAACATCCGGGGGGAGCGCATCTCGGTCGACACGATCCCCCTGGTGGGCGAGGAGCGGCTGGCCACGGCGGTGCGGGCGGTCGCGCGCCTGCACCGGGCGCGGGTGCTGGTCCTGGCCGGGGCGCTGATGGGCGGCGACATCACGGACGCCGTGCGGGAGATCCAGGAGGCCGGCATCATCGTGGTCTGCACGAGCATGGCCGGGTCGGTCGTGAAGGCGGCCGACCTGGTGGTGAGCGACCCGACCGAGGCCGGCGTCATGGCCGTGATGCTGGTCGCGGACACGGCCACCTTCTCGATCGAGCAGGTCCGCGGCCGACGGTTCTAGCCCCCAGGGGTCTTCCCTCTCCCCAAATAGATGGAAGGCCCAAAAATCGGTTCGCCGCCAGGCAACTATTCGTAGGCTGGGCGGTCGCCTGTGGATAGACGGTGGAAACTTGGGAAAACCTGTCAGAGATAGGGGATCCCCGACGAGTCTGACAAGGTTAGATTCTGGGTTCGTGAATCACAACCCCCGAAAGCTCGTTCGCCTGCAGGCTACTGGCCGTTGCCACCTGCCGGGGGGCACGCACGAATGGGCCCGTCGCCGGTCCCACATGGGCAACGCCGGGGACGGCGCCCCGGTTACGAGGCGCGAGCACAATTGACGCATGGGAGAGCCGTGATCCGGGCCAGGAGCGAGGTGGTCGGCAGCCTCCTGCGGCCGCCGGAGCTGGTCGAGGCGCGGCGCCGGCTGGAGTCCGGCGAGCTGGAGCCGCCCGAGTTCAAGCGGATCGAGGACCGGGCGGTGGACGCCGCGATCGACCTCCAGATCGGGGCGAGGCTGGACGTCATCACCGACGGCGAGCTGCGCCGCTACGCCTTCTTCGGCCACCTGATCGAGGCGGTGGAGGGGTTCGACCGGTTCGGCGGCTGGGCCATTCCCTTCCGCAACGAGGCGGGCGAGGAGCTGGTCTTCAAGCGCCCGGTGGTCGTGGAGAAGCTGCGCTGGCGCCGCAGCATGTGCGCCGAGGAGTGGGTCTACCTGCGCGCCCGGACCGCGCACGCGGCCAAGGTGACCCTCATCAGCGCCCAGCAGGCGGCCGCCTACTACGACCCGGCGCGCTCCGCCGGCGCCTACCCGACCCGCGATGCCTACCTGGCAGACGTCGTGGACCTGTCGCGGCGCGAGGTGGCCGAGCTCGTCCGCCTGGGCTGCACCTACGTGCAGATCGACGCCCCCCAGTACGCGGCGCTCCTCGACCCGGCCCTGCGCGAGGGCTACCGGCAGCGGGGCAGCGACCCCGAGCGGCTGATCGACGCCTGCATCGAGATGGACAACGCGATCATCGCCGGTCACCCCGGCGTCACCTTCGGCCTGCACATCTGCCGCGGCAACAACCAGAGCAAGTTCTACGCAGAGGGCGACTACGGCCCTATCGCCCGCATCTTCCGGCGCACCAACTTCCAGCGCTTCCTCCTGGAGTACGACGACGCGCGCTCCGGCGGGTTCGAGCCGCTGCGGGCGGTGCCCGCCGACCGGGTGGTGGTCCTCGGCCTGGTCACCACGAAGCGGCCGGAGCTGGAGGCGGGGTCGGAGCTGCTGGCCCGCATCGCCGAGGCCGCGAAGCTGATCGACGCGGAGCGGCTGGCGCTCAGCCCGCAGTGCGGGTTCGCCTCGACGATGGAGGGCAACCGCCTGACCGCCGGCGACCAGCGGCTGAAGCTCGAGCTGGTGACGGCCACGGCGGCCGCGGCGTGGGGAGGCGCACCGGCCGCGGTGACCTGAGGCGCCGGCCCGCCTCAGTAGGCCAGGTGCCTGCCGCCGTCGACGACCACGCACTCCCCGGTCACCATGTCGGCGGCCAGGAGGCCCAGCACGGCCCGGGCCACGTCGTCCGCGGTGGCGACGCGGCCCAGCGGCGTCATGGCAGCCGTCCGCTCCTCCTGGGCCTCGGCGGCCTGGTCGCCGAAGGGCACCCGGAACCAGCGCGTGGCGATCAGGCCGGGGGCGACCGCGTTCACCCGCACCTCCGGGGCGAGCGCCATTGCCAGGTTCCGAGTGAGCTGGATCACCGCGGCCTTCGAGACGCCGTAGGCGATGGAGGAGCCGGAGGCCCGCAGGCCGGCGATCGAGGCCACGTTGACGATCGCGCCGTGGGCCTGCCTCAGCGCCGGCGCGGCCGCGCGGGAGCAGTAGAACGTGCCCTTGAGGTTGACGCCCAGGATCTCGTCCCAGACCTCGTCGGTCAGCGCGTCCAGGTCGCCTGGCGCGATGAAGCGGGTGGTGCCCGCGTTGTTCACGAGGACGTCCAGCCGGCCGAACCGGGACACGGTCTCCCCCACCATGGCGTCGACCGCCGTCTCGTCGGCCACCGAGGCCTGGTAGGCGAGCGCCCGGACCCCGAGCTCGCGCAGCTCGGACGCGGTCCTCCGAGCGTCCTCCTCCGACCGCGAGTAGTTCACCACGACCGCGGTGGCACCGGCCTCGACCAGCGCCCGGCACACCGCGCGGCCGACACCGGTGCCCCCGCCCGTGACGATGGCGACGGCTCCTCTCAGCTCCATGGCCGACCAGCCTAACCGGAGGCCGAGTCGGTCAGCCGGTACCGGGCCAGCGGCACGTAGCGCGGCTGCTGGCGGAGCCGGCTCTCGTAGAGGACGAAGTCCTCGACCGTCCACGGCGCCAGCCCGGGCGGGTCGGGCAGCGCCGGCAGGCGCTCTCGCTCGCCCAGCTGCCGCGCGAGCGTGACGTGGGCCCGGAACGGCCGCTCCTCGGGGCCCATGCCGGCCGCGCGGCAGACGTCCTCGACCGAGGCGGCGAGCGCGGCGCAGGCGTCACGCCCCTCCTCCACCCCGAGCCAGACCACCCGGGGCGTCGCGCGCGGCCCGAAGACGCCGCGCCCGTCCAGCGCCAGCCGGAAGGGGGCGGCCCGCACGTCGTCGAGCCGGTCGCGGACCGCCTCCAGCGCCGCCGGCTGCAGGTTGCCCAGGAAGCGGAGGGTCAGGTGCAGGCTGTCGGGCGTCACCCACCGGTAGCCGGGCGCGAGGCCGGCGCACCGGCGCAGGTGCTCCGTCAGCAGGCGGCGGTGATCCTCGGGGAGCTCCACCGCCACGAAGGTGCGAATGGTCGTGGCCACGGACGCGAAGCGTAGGCAGGTGCGGGCAAAGGACGATACTGGGCAGCCATGAGCCGGCACCTGCTGGGCGGGATCCTCCTGGGCGGCCTCGCCATCCTGGTCGGCGTGGCCTGGGTCTTCGGCGCCCTCCGCCGGCGCCGGGACCGAGAGACCAGCGCGCCCACGTACGCGGCCACGGGCGGCGTCGTCTACACGGTCTTCCAGCTGGGCTGCGCCGGCCTGCTCATCGTGGCCGGGATCGCGATCCTCGGCCTGATGCTCGCCGGCGGCTCAGGCTAGCCTAGGGGGCCCGGCCGGCCTGGGCCTCGCGATGCCCGGCAACGGCTGCGCGCATGATCGCGAGCAGCTGACGCTGCTCGGCCGGTGGCAGCTCCCGCAACGCCGGGGGCGCCTGCCGCACGCGGATGTGCACCTGCTCCCGGAGAAGCCGGCCCTTGTCGGTCAGCTCCACCAGCTTGACCCGGCGGTCGTCCGGGGACGGCCGGCGCACCACATCGCCACGACGCTCCAGCTGGTCGACGAGGTCCGTGATCCACGACGGGTCCACGCGCATTCCCTGCGCGTGGGCGCGCATCGAGCTGGGAGGGTTCTCCTCGATCTCGTCCAGCATGTGCGCCTGCATCTCGGTCAGGCCCAGCTGCTCGATGTGGGCGGCCCACTCGCCGTGGAGTGACTCGAACAGCTCCCACAGCAGCTGCCAGGCCCGGTCGGCATCTGCCGTCTTGTCGTTCCCCGGGTCGATGCCCGACATTTCCTCGGCGTCCAGCTTACCAGGCCGATGGGTGAACGCTATCGTTGCCTTATGGCAACGAATGGTGCTACACTATGATTGCCATGAGACACCATTTGGCCGAACCCAACGACGAGGCGATCGTGGTCGAGGACCTGCGGCGGTCGTTCGGCGCCACCCGGGCGCTCGCCGGCGTGAGCCTCTCCGTGCCGGCCGGCACCGTGCTGGGAGTGCTGGGGCCGAACGGCGCGGGCAAGACCACGCTGGTCCGCATCCTGGCCACGCTGCTCCCGCCCGACGGCGGCCGGGCGGTGGTCGCCGGGCACGACGTGGTCAGGGAGTCGTTCGCCGTGCGCGCCCGCATCGGCCTCACCGGCCAGTACACGGCGCTGGACGAGCAGCTGACCGGCCGGGAGAACCTGCGCCTGATCGGCCGCCTGTACCACCTGGGCGAACGGCGCCTGCGCGCCCGGGCGGACGAGCTTCTGGAGCTGGTCGGCCTTTCGGACGCGGCCAACCGGCCGGTGCGCACCTACTCCGGCGGCATGCGGCGCCGCGTCGACATCGCGGCAGGGCTGGTGGCCGCCCCGGCCGTCCTCTTCCTGGACGAGCCGACGACCGGCCTGGACCCCCGCAGCCGCCTCGACGTCTGGGACCTGATCGACGGCCTGGTCAGGGAAGGCACCACGCTGCTCCTGACCACGCAGTACCTGGAGGAGGCCGACCGGCTGGCCAACACGATCGCGGTCATCGACGCCGGGACGATCATCGCCGAGGGCACGCCGGACGACCTGAAGCGGCAGGTCGGCGGCGACGTGCTGGCGCTGCGGCTGCGCGACCCCGGGCAGGCCGCGGCCGCCTCCGCGGCCCTCCTGCCGCTCGCGGCCGGCCCCGCCCGCGAGGACGGCGACCTGCTGACCGTGCCCCTGCGAGGCGCCGACGGCGCGGTGGTCCAGGCCGTGCGCCGGCTGGACGCGGCTTCGGTCGAGGTGGCGGACGTGGCGGTCCGCCGGCCGACCCTGGACGACGTCTTCCTGACGCTCACCGGCCAGGAGGCCCAGCCGAATTCCGCCGAGCGAGCGCACGCGTCCCCCCGAGACGCGAGCAGTCGGTGGAATTCGGCTGCCGAAAGGAGGATCGCATGAGCGTGGCAACCATCGCGGTACGGCCGCCCGCCGGCCTGGGCAGGCTCACCTGGGCGCTGCACGACGCCGGAGCCCTGACGTGGCGGGGGCTGCTCCGCCATCTGCGCAATCCGGGCTTCCTTCTGACCGAGATCGTGGTCCAGCCGGTGCTGTTCACGGTCCTGTTCGCCTTCGTCTTCGGCGGCGCCATCCGCCTCCCCGGCGTCTCGTACATCGACTTCCTGATGCCCGGGATCTTCGTCCAGACCCTGACGTTCGGCTCTGTCAACACGGCCGTCGCCCTGGCGGAGGACCTGCAGAAGGGCCTGATGGACCGTTTCCGCTCGCTGCCCGTCGCCTTCTGGGCGGTGCCGGTGGCCCGCGTGCTGGCCGACCTGGTGGTCGACGCCCTCGGGCTGGCGCTGATGGTCGGGGTTGCCTACGCCATCGGCTTCCGGTTCCACGGCGGCCCGGAGGCCGCGGTGGGCGCCGCGGCGGTGCTGCTGCTGTACGCCCTGTCGATGGCCTGCCTGGGCGCGCTTCTCGGCTCGGCGCTGAAGACCCCGGCCATGGTGCAGGGCGCCGGGTTCACGGCGATCTTCCCGCTGACGTTCGCCAGCTCGACGTTCGTGCCCGTTGCCACCATGCCGTCGTGGCTGCAGGTCGTGGCGGCCCACACGCCGGTCACCGCGATGGTGGACCTGGTCCGCCACCTGACGCTGGGCCAGCCCGTGACGGGCGGCATGGTGGCCGCGGCCGTGGCGTGGGCCGCCGGCATCATGGCGGTGACGATCCCGGCGTCGGGCTACTTCTTCCGGAAGCTGGGCCGGTGACCTGCTCCCTCCCCCCTCGCAAGGGAGGGGATGCAAGGGGGGAGCAAGCTCCCCCCTTCCGAAACCCCCTCTTTGTCCGGGACGTTGGGGGCGCCTTCGGCGCATCCCTTCGGGCCGGGGCGCGACGCCTGGAGGGCAGGGATGACGGACCAACTCGCTCGGGCGAAGCCCATTCCTACGCGCCGCGTCTCCTCCGCCCTTCTGTTCTCGCGGGGGAGGGTCGGGGTGGGGGGGCCGACCGTGCTGGCACGACACGACGGAGCGGCCAGTGGCTGGATACCCCCCCACCCCGGCCCACCCCCGCCGAGGGGGAGGGAGAGTCCGACCTCAGCGGCCGGCCAGCGAGCCCCAGGTCTCGAACAGGACCTTCAGCGCGGCCAGGCTGGTGATGCCGTTGAGGTCCAGCGGCGGGGCCACCTCGCAGACGTCCAGGCCCACCGGCCGGGCCAGCCGCAGGGCGGCTGCCAGCAGGTCCAGGGCCTGGCGCGTGCTCAGGCCGCCCGCGGACGGCACCTCCGTGCCCGGGGCGTACGCCGGGTCCAGGACGTCGATGTCGAAGGAGACGTGCAGGGGCCGGCCCTGGACGGCGCTGACGACCCTGGCCGTCGCGGCCGCCGGCTCCGCCGCCAGTTCGGCGGCCGGGACCACCACCATGTGGTGCGCCCTCGCGTACACGGCCTCCTCCGGGTCCCAGTCGCGGCAGCCCACCAGCACGACCCTGCGGGGGTCGATGTCGCCCAGCTCGATGGCCCGGCGCAGCGCGCAGCCGACGGTCCAGGGGCCGCCGCGCGAGACGTCGCACAGGTCGGGGTGGGCATCCACCCACAGCACGGCCAGGTCGCGGTGGCGCCTGGCCTCGGCGACCAGCACCGGGATGACGGAGCAGTGGTCGCCGCCCACCACCGTCAGGAACACCTGCGGCGGCACCGCGGCGAGCCGCTCGGCCACGGCTGGCCAGCCGTGCTCGACGCTGGGCCCCAGGTCCAGGTCGCCCAGGTCGTCCAGCGTCACGCCGGCCAGGCTGCGGCCTCGCTCGTCCAGCGGGGGCATGATGGCACTGAGGCTGCGGATGACGGAGGGCGCCTGGGCGGCGCCCCGGCGATACGTCGCCGAGCCGTCGTAGGGGATCCCCGCCACCACGGCCCTGGCCTCGCTCCGCGCGCCGGCGGCGAGCAGGCCGCCCCAGGCGGGCAGGCCCCCGACGTCGATCACAGCTGGCGCTCCTGGACCTTCAGCACGAGCAGGGTCCCCATGAGCAACCACGCACCAAAGATGCCGAAAATCACCGGGTAGCCGCCAGGGAGCATGAGCAGGTGGGGGCCGGCGTTGAAGTGGTCGAGCAGGAAGCCGGCCAGGAAGCGGGCGATGACGCCTGAGCCGGCCGTGGCGATGTTCGAGAAGCCGAAGAACAGGCCCGCCTGGTCGAGCGGGATCACGTCGGTGATGAACGCCCAGTCCACCGAGAGGAAGGCGCCCAGGCCGGCGCCGACCAGGATGCCGGCGGCCAGCGTCTGCGCCACCAGCTCGGGGACGCCCAGCACGCCCGCCACCGGAGCCAGCACGGCGTGCGGCATCCACTGGTAGCCGGCGAAAACGAGGATGAGCGTGCCGGCGGAGGCGATCAGGCCGCCGATGACGATCAGCGGCTTCCTGCCCACGCGGTCCGAGAGGCGGGCCGCCGGCCACGTGACCAGCATCGCCAGCAGCACGACCAGGCCGACGAGGGCGGTCGTCGAGGTGGTGGCCGCCGCCCGGTCGCTGGCGAAGAAGGCGTCGGTGAGGAAGAAGAAGGTGAAGCTCTGGATCCCGACGACGCCCATCAGGATCAGCAGCCGGGAGCCCATGAGCCACATGAAGTTGGGGTGGCGCAGCGGGGTCGAGAAGGTGGACACCACCACCTCGCTGGGCGTCCGGAACCCGGACAGCGACGGCTGCACCCGGTCGGGCACGACCAGCACGGTGACCAGCATCGTCGCCGCCAGGATCAGCGCGATGCTCGCGAAGGCCGCCGGCGGGCCCCAGTAGCGCAGGATGAGGCCGGCCACCACCGTGCCGGAGAGCACGCCGACGAGGTTCGCCATCCCGTAGTAGCCGGAGGCGGTCCCGCGCTGGTGCTCCGGCACGACGTCCGGCTGCAGGCCCTGGTAGGGCCCCTGGGCCGTGTTGGAGGAGGTCTGGAGCAGGAAGTAGAAGATCACGAGCAGCCAGTAGCTGCCCGACAGGGCGAGGCCGGCCAGGAAGACGACGTCGGCCAGGGTGCCGCCGAAGATGTACGGCCGCCGGCGGCCGAAGCGGCTGCGGGTGCGGTCCGAGACCGCGCCCATCATCGGCTGCCAGACCACGGCCATCACCGTGCCGATCCCCTCCAGCAGGCTCAGCGCCTTGCCCTTGTCGGTCGGCCCGACCAGGTCCTGGACGATGGAGGGCAGGATCAGGGTGCCCAGGCTCTGCCACAGGTAGCCGATCGCCACCCAGTAGAGGGCCAGAACGACGAAGTCGAGGTGCCGGAGCCGGCGGAGCGGCGCTGCCGTCACCGCGACGGCGCTCATCTCCTCCTCGGGAGGTCCCTGGGGCCGTACTTGCCGAGGCCGGGGATGTGGCGGCCGGCGCTCATGATCGCCGGGGCCAGGTGGGAGCCGGCGAGCTGGGGGCGGAGGATGTCGCTGTACAGGCCCTGGAGCGGGCCGATGCCGGGCAGGTCGGCGACTCGGACCCCGCCCTTGGCCGCCCGGCTGGTGAAGGACCGCAGCTCGCTGTCGTCGACCGCGCTCGCGGTGAACGTGTTCGAGCTCAGGGTGCGCTCCAGCGCCGCCAGCTGTGCGGCGTTGATCGTGGGGTTGGTGAGCGGCGAGAACGCCGTGCCCATGACGATGATGCCCGAGATCAGGACGTAGCAGAAGGCGACGCCGAACAGGGTCTGGAGGCCCAGCCCCACGAAGCCGTCGACGCCCTGGACCACGGGCATCTTCCGGATCGCGCCGCCCAGGCGGGCGCCGACGAAGGCCATGATCACAGCGATGACGATGGCCATGAAGAAGGCCAGGACCGCGTTCGCGTGGAACATCGTCTCGGTCAGGGTGAGGAACCCGGTCCGGTTGTGCAGGATCACCAGGAGCGTGCCCAGGCCCAGGATCTCGGCCAGGAGCGGCTGGATGAGGCCCTTCTGGAAGCCCAGCCAGGCGGCCCCGACCACGATGAGCACGATCAGGATGTCGAAGATCACCGGGCGCGAAGTCTATGCAATCTGGCTGAAGGGACCGGCGCGGTCCCCTCGATTCCCCCTGACGGTTGGTCGTAGCCCCGAGGCCGGTCGGGGCCCGTGGGCCGGACCAGCATACGGCAGTGAGGGCCCAGGACCCCGGTCAAGTAGTACGACGGATCTTCGACGCCCAGGCACCCCATCTCGCGGCCAGGCTTCTGCGGTCCTCGCTCACCCACGACGAGTGGGCTCGCTCCGGTCCTCGGCGCCTGACCACTTTTCTGGGGCACCTGGACGCCGAATCTCTCGCCGACTACTTGACCGGCGCCCTGGGGCAGCGCGCGTCCGGCCGGGGAGGGGTGCGCGAACGGCTCTTTTCGCCCGCCTGCCCTGCCACGCGTATGGGTTAGACTCGGACCACTCGCGTGGCGAATACGATAGCGATCGCCAACCAGAAGGGCGGGGTGGGCAAGACGACCACCGCCGTGAACCTCGGCGCAGCCCTGGCCGAGCGGGAGCAGCGTGTCCTGCTCGTCGACCTCGACCCGCAGGCGCACCTGACTGTCAACATGGGCGTCAAGGTCCCCGACGAGCTCGGGCACACCGTGTACAACCTGCTCGTCGATCCGGACGCGCAGGCCCAGGAGGTCGTGCTCGACAACCCGCTGATCGGGGTCCACTACGTGCCCGCGAACATCGAGCTGTCCGGTGCCGAGACGCAACTCATCAACGAGATCGGACGCGAGACGATTCTCAAGGAGAAGCTCCGGCCCCTGGTCCGGCAGTACGACTTCATCATCATCGACTGCCCCCCGGCGCTCAGCCTGATCACCATCAACGCGTTCGTGGCGGCAGACCAGGTGATCATCCCGCTGCAGTGCGAGTACTTCGGCCTGAAGGGCATGCAGCAGCTCCAGCGCAGCGTGGAGCGCGTCCGGGTCAAGCTCAACCCCAAGCTCCGGGTGGCCGGCATCCTGCCCACGATCTTCAAGGCGCGCACCCTCCACTCGCAGGAGGTGCTGCACCTGGTCCGGCAGGCCTTCGGCGACCTGGTCTACGACTTCGCGATCAACGACTCGATCCGCTTTGCCGAGTCACCGCTGGCCGCGGTGTCCATCCTGCAGTACGCCAGCGCCTCCGCGGGCGCCCAGGCCTACCGCCAGCTCGCCGACGCGGTCCTGAACGGCAACCACGCGTGAGGTCCCCATGAGCAAGTTCAAGCGCGCCTCGCTGACCGGATCGGACGAGCTGTTCCGCCCCACCACGCGCCCGCGGATCGTCGAGGAGGAGCCGCCGCCGGTCGACACGCTGACCGACGCCATCACCGAGGTAACCGACCGCGGCCAGTCCCGCCGGGTGAGCCTCAGCTTCGACGAGATCGAGCTGCTGCTGGAGGCGATCCACGCGGCCAAGTACCCGGAGCGGGCCAAGCGGCCCCTCCCGCTGGAGAAGTTCGAGCGCTACGACGCGCTTCGCGACCGCCTCCAGCAGGAGCGCAATGGCGGCTGAGCGCGTCCAGGCCCTGGGCCCGGACGAGCTGCTGACGACCACGCGCGCCGTCCGCAAGCGCCTCGACTTCGACCGCCCCGTCCCCCGCGAGCTGCTGCTGGAGTGCCTGCAGGTCGCCGTGCAGGCGCCGACCGGCTCCAACCGGCAGGGGTGGCAGTTCGTGTTCGTCGAGGACGCGAGCAAGAAGCGGGCGGTCGCGGAGCTGTACGGCCAGTCCTGGGACGCGTACAGCTCGCTGCCGAAGCCGCAGTACCCGGAGGGCGACGTGCGCGCGGCGCACCAGGAGCAGGTGAGCAGCTCGGCGCGGTACCTGCGGGAGCGCATGCACGAGGCGCCGTGGCTGCTGATCCCGTGCGTCCGCGGCCGGCTGGCAGAGGGGGCGTCGACGCTGGAGCAGGCGGGCCTGTGGGGCTCGATCATCCCGGCGTTCTGGAGCTTCTGCCTGGCCGCCCGCGCCCGCGGCCTGGGCACGGCGTACACGACGCTGCACCTGGCCTACGAGCGCGAGGCGGCGGAGGTGCTGGGCATCCCCTACGAGAAGTACACGCAGGCGGGGATGACCCCGATCGCCTTCTACACGGGCGCGGGCTTCAAGCCCGCGGAGCGGGTGCCGCTCGACTCGATCACGCACTGGGACGGCTGGTAGGCGCCGCTTCGCGCCATCCGGCCCTCTCGCCAGTTGCTTGACAGCCCGCCCGTCGCCTCTTAACGTCCCCGACACCTGGCCGCGCCGGCGGCCAACGTCTGGGGGAGTTGGAGGAGAGGGTCATGGACCAGCGGGAGTCGTGCGTGCGCGCCACCCGGCGCGAGTTCCTGGGCGCCGCCGCGGGCGCCGCCGTGGTCGGGACGGTGGGCTGGCCGCTGCTCACGGCCTGCACCCGGGCGTCGGGCGGGGGGAGCGGCGTCGCGGCGTCGGCCATCCTGCCCACCTACCTGCCGTTCAAGGGCCCCCGGCCCGAGCTGGCGCCGACGGACGCCGGCGTGCAGCCCGGCTACCTGGCCTATCCCCGGCAGCTCGCCCGCTCCGTGGCGCAGCAGCCCGGCCGGGGTGGGGACATCACCGCGCTGACCATCATCTACATGCCGCTGCCGCCGCCGGTCGAGCAGAACGCGGCCTGGCAGGAGGTGAACCGCCAGCTCGGCGCGAACCTGAAGATGGTCATCGCTGCCCGGTCCGACATCCAGAGCAAGCTGGCCACGGTGGTCGCGGGCGGCGACCTGCCGGACACGCTGATCATCCCCGGCACCCCGATCACCCCGCCCCACCTGCTGGAGTTCTTGAAGGCGAAGTGCGAGGACCTGACGCCGCACCTGGCTGGCGACGCCGTGAAGGCCTACCCCAACCTGGCCAACATCTCCACCGCCTCCTGGAAGAACGCCGTGGTGGGCGGCTCCCTCTACGGCGTGGCCATCCCGCGGCCGGTCCCGGACTACAACCTGTTCGTCCAGCAGAACCTGCTGGACCAGTCGGGCGCGGCCCACCCGAAGAACGCCGACGACTTCCTGCGGCTCATGAAGGACCTGACCCGGCCCCAGTCGAACCGCTGGGGCCTGACCGCCCCCCAGTTCGGGCTGCGCTTCTTCGCGCAGCTGTTCCGGGTCCCCAACCGCTGGCGCCTGGACCCCGGCGGCAAGCTGGTGCGCGACGTCGAGAGCGACGAGAACCGGGCGATGGTCGCGTACGTCAAGCAGCTCCAGGACGCCGGCGTCTTCTACCCGGGCTCGGCCTCGATCGGCACGACCGCCGCCAAGACGCAGTTCATCAACGGGACGGTGGCGGCGGTAGCAGACGGCTTCGCGGCCTACGTCGACTACTGGAACCCGCTGGCGCAGACGAAGCCGGAGGTCAGGGTCCGCACGCTCATCCCGTTCGGGCACGACGGCGGCAGGGGCAGCTACTACCTGGGCACCGGCGTCTTCGCCTACACGGTCCTGAAGAAGGCCGGCGCCGACCGGGTGAAGGAAATCCTGCGCGTGCTCGACTTCCTGGCCGCCCCCTTCGGGAGCGAGGAGTACCAGCTCCTCAACTTCGGCGTCAAGGACGTGGACTACACGGTCGACTCCCGCGGCAACCCGGGCGCCAACGCCAGGGGCACGGCCGACCTGTACACGCCCTGGAAGTACATAGCGGCCGCCCCGCCGGTGCTCTACAACGCCTACCCGTGGGGCGCGGACTACGTGCGCGCCGCCCACACCGACGAGCAGGCTCTGGTGCCGCTGGGGGTCAAGGACCCCACCCTGGGCCTGTACTCGACGACGGACGCGGACAAGCGGGCGGTGCTCGACCAGATGGTCAGCGACCGCATGAACGACATCATCACCGGCCGGCTGCCGCTGAGCGCCTACGACGAGGTCGTGAGCCAGTGGCGGTCCGGGGGCGGCGACCAGATCCGCAAGGAGTTCCAGCAGGCGCTGGAGCAGTCAAAGAGCTGATGGGCGTGGACGTCAGTGCCGGCGGGCCCGGGCCCGCCGGCGGACGTAGCCCACCGCCCACCACACGCAGATCAGGAGCAGGACGACCGCCATGGCGACGGCTGCGGCGCGCATTTGGGTAAATATTGCCGCGTGGCGAAGATCGGGATCGTGAAGGTGAAGGGCGAGCACGACGTCAACTCCTACGTCGTGTCCTGCGGCCGCACGCGGGAGGCGGTGGTCATCGACCCGGTCGAGCCGGCCGACAAGCTGCTCGGCCAGCTCGCGGGCCTGGAGGTGCGCTGGGTGGTGGCCACGCACGGTCACCCGGGCCACTTGGCCGGAAAGGAGGCGGTCAAGGCCGCGACGGGGACCACGACGGCGATGCACGTGGCGGACGCCAAGATGTTCCTGCGCTCGGCGGACCGGTACGTGGTGGACGGCGACGAGCTGCCGTTCGGCGACTTCGTGCTGCAGGTGCTGCACACGCCGGGCCACTCGCCGGGCAGCCTGTGCTTCCTCGTCGCCAACCACCTGTTCACGGGCGACACGCTGCTGGCCGGCGGTGTGGGCAGGGAGCGGCCGGGGACGGACCTGCGCCAGCAGATCGTGTCGATCGGCACCCGGCTGGCCCGGCTGCCGCTGAACACGGCGATCTACCCCGGCCACGGCCCGGTGACGAACCTGGAGAACGAGCTGCGCACGAGCCCGGTGTTCCAGCCGGTCCGGCGGTAGCGCGGCCGCGTCAGCCTGGCCGGCGCCTTGCCGTACCTCAGCGACCCCATTCGAGGCCGGAGACGTCTCTCCGGTACGGCAAACCCGGCCGCCGGCGGCCGGGCCCCGCGCTACCGCTCCGGGCGGACCAGCCGGCCCCGGCCCGGCCGGGCGACCGGCTCGCCGTCCCGCGCCACCAGCTCGCCGCGCGCGTAGACGGCCCTGATCGCGAAGCCGAAGCGCCGGCCCTCGAACACGCCGTGCCGCTGCCGCGAGTGGAGCCGGGCGGCGCGCACCTCCGTCTCGGCGGCCGGGTCGACCAGCACCAGGTCCGCGTCCGCGCCCGGCTCGATCACCCCCTTGCGGGGGTGGAGGCGCAGCGCCCGGGCGGGGCCCTCTGCCACCCAGCGGGCCGCGGCCGCCACGTCGCCCTGGGCGCGGGCCAGCTCCAGGCAGCTCAGGTACAGCGTCTCCACGCCCGGGCTGCCCGCCAGCGCCTCCTCCAGCGAGCGGCCCAGCTTCTCCTCGTCCGTGTGCGGGGCGTGGTCGGTGCCGACGCGCCCGACCGAGCCGGAGCGAAGGGCCTCGCGCAGCGCCGCCCGGTCGGCGGCCGTGCGGACCGGCGGATACATCTTGAGCGGCCGGCCGACCCGCTCCGCGTCCTCGTCGCTCAGCCAGAGGTACTGCGGACACGTCTCCAGCGCCAGCCGCGCCCCCGCGCGGCCGGCGTCCCTGGCTGCGGCCAGGCCCAGGGCGCTGGAGAGGTGCACCACGTGAACCTCCACGCCGGTCCGCTGCGAGATCACGCCGAGCGCTGCGATGGCCACCGCCTCCGCCAGCGCGGGCCGGGAGGCGAGCAGGTCCCCGTAGGTGCGGACCGGCCGCGCGAACGCCCGCAGCACGTCCGCGTCCTCGCAGTGGACCGCCAGCGGCGCCCCGCGCCTGGCCAGGTCCGGCGCCAGCCTGGCGATCGCCCCGTAGCCGGGCGGCGGCTCCAGCCCCGGGTCGCCGGGATCGGCCGTCAGGACGACCTGCCGGCTGTCGCGCCGGATCGCGTAGCCGAGGAACGCCTTGAGCCCCACGGCCCCGGCGTCCAGCATGGCCTCGACGTCGGCCGTGGTCGTGGCCCCGCCCAGCAGACCCCACAGGCCGAAGTCCACCAGCGCCCGGGACGACGCCAGCTCGGCCTTCTCCAGCAGGACCGCGGCGCTCTCGACTGCGGGCACGGTGTTCGGCATGTCGACGACGGTCGTGACGCCGCCCGCGGCGGCCGCCGCCGTCAGCGTGGCGAAGTCCTCCTTCTCCGGGAAGCCGGGATCGCGGCTGTGCACGTGGGCGTCGACGGCGCCCGGCAGGACCAGCAGGCCGGCCGCGTCCACCTCCCGCTCCCCGCGCTCGCCGCCCGTCTCCAGGCTCGTGACCACGCCGCCGGCCACCCGCACGTCGGCCCGGCGCAGGCCTCCCGGCGTGCAGACCGTGCCGCCGCGGACGACGAGGTCAGGCGCCGGGGACAGGGAGGTCCGACCTCCGGAAGAGCGGCGTGAACGGCACGCCCAGCCGGCCCAGGTTCTCCGCCGCGCCCTCTTCGCGGTCCAACACGGCGACCAGGCCGACGACACTCGCGCCGGCGGCCCGCACCTTCTCGACCGCGTCGATGGCCGCGCCGCCCGTGGTCAGCACGTCCTCGATCACCGTGACGCGGTCGCCCGCCTCCAGCACCCCCTCCAGGGCTCTCTCCGTCCCGTACGCCTTGGCCTGCTTGCGGACCAGCACCAGCGGCAGGTCGAGCTCCAGCGAGACGGCGGCGCCCAGCAGCACGGCGCCCAGCTCGGGGGCGGCCAGCCGCTGGGTCGTGGCCGGCACCAGCTCCGCCAGGTGGCGACCGACCCGGCGCAGGATGCCGGGCTGCGTCTCGAAGAGGTACTTGTCGAGGTAGTAGCGCGACCGCCGGCCGGACCGGAGCACGAAGTCGCCCTCCAGCCAGGCCGCGGCGACCAGGTCGGCGGCCAGGCGAGCCAGGTCAGCGCCCGTCGGCGGCGAGCTCATGCATCAGGTGGATCACGGTCTCGATGCCCCGGTGGTACTGGTCCAGGCTCATGCGCTCGTTGGGCGAGTGCAGCCCGTCGTCCGGCAGGCCGAAGCCGGTGACGAGGAGGCGGGTCCGGAGCGCCTGCTGGAAGTCGACCGTCACCGGCACGGAGCCGCCCTCGCGGACCAGGACCGGCTCGGCGCCGAATCCGGCGGCGAAGGCCCTCCGCAGGGCCGCCACGCCGGGATGGTCGGCCGGCATCAGCACGGCCGGCGCGCGGCTCAGCTCCGTGACCCGCACCGTCGTGCCCGGCGTCGCCAGCTCGACCGCCGCCCGCCGCAGGCCCTCCAGGACCTTCTCCGGGTCCTGCCTGGGCACCAGGCGCATGGACACCTTGGCCGTCGCCCGGGCCGGGATGACCGTCTTCTGCCCCGGGCCGGTGAAGCCGCCGATGACGCCGTGGACGTCCAGCGTCGGCCGGGCCCACCGCCGCTCCAGCGAGGAGTAGCCGGACTCGCCCTCCAGCGCCCGCACGCCGAGGGCGGTGCGCAGCTCGTCGTCGCTGACCGGCAGCGCCCGCCAGTCCGCCAGCTCGGCCTCGGCCGGCGGCTCGACGTCGTCGTAGAAGCCGGGGATCTGGACCACGCCCTCCCGGTCCTTCAGGCCCGCCAGCACGTGGGCCAGGGTGTTGAAGGGGTTGGGCGCCACGCCGCCGAAGACGCCGGAGTGGAGGTCCACCCGGGGGCCGGTCACCTCGATCTCGACGTAGAGGAGCCCGCGCAGGCCGGTCACCAGCGACGGCACGCCGGGCGCGAAGAAGCTGCCGTCCGCGATGAGGAGGTGGTCGGTGGCCAGCCGGCCCGCGTTGGCCCGGACGTACTCGGGCAGGCTGCGGCCGGCGAGCTCCTCCTCGCCCTCCAGGAGGAAGCGCAGGTTGACCGGCGGGCCCCCGCAGGCGAACCAGTGGGCGGCCGCCTGGACGCTGGCCAGGTGCTGGGCCTTGTTGTCGTCGGCGCCGCGGGCGTAGACGTAGCCGTCCCGGACGGTCGGCTCGAACGGCGGCGTCCGCCATTCCTCGAGCGGGTCGGGCGGCTGCACGTCGTAGTGGCCGTAGACGGTGAGCGTGGGCGCGCCGGGCCGGCCCAGCCACTCGGCCTCCACGACCGGCTGCCCGTCCTGGCGGACCTGGGCCACCTCGACGTCCATGCCGACGCCCCGCAGCCGGCCGGCCAGCCAGCCGGCCGCCCGCCGGCAGTCGGCCTGGTGCTCGGGCGCAGCGGAGACGCTCGGGATGGAGACCAGTTCGAACAGCTCGGCCTCCGCCTCGGCGCGGCCCCGCCGCGCCCGCTCCAGCACCCGTTCGAGCATCGCCATAGGGTACCGTTCGGGGCTCTCAGCCCAGCGACCAGAACAGCCGGACCAGGGCCTCGGTGCCCAGGTGGAAGTGCTCCAGGCTCAGGTGCTCGTTCGGCGCGTGGGCGCCGTTGCCCGGCTGCGCGATGCCGCTGATCATCATCGGGGCGCCCAGCGCCTCCTGGAAGTCGGCCGCGACGGGGATCGAGCCGCCCGTGCGGAGTCGGGCCGCCTGCAGGCCGAACGCCGCCTCGAAGGCCGAGGCCAGGGCCTCAGCGCCGGGGTGCCGGGCGCCCGCCAGCACGGGCGGGGCGGAGCCGAGCAGCGTCACGTCTACCGCGACGCCGGGCGTCGTCAGCTCCGCGACGCAGGCGCGGAGGAGGTCCAGGATGCGGATCGGGTCCTGGTCGGGCACCAGCCGCATCGAGACCTTGGCGCTGCCCCGGGCGGGGATCACTGTCTTCTTGCCCTCGCCCGTGAAGCCCCCGATGAAGCCGTTCACGTCCAGCGTCGGCCGGGCGTAGGCCCGCTCGGCCGCGCTGTAGCCGGCCTCGCCCTCCAGGACGGTGGCGCCCATCAGCGAGCGCACGGTCTCCCCGAAGGCCTCGCTGCGGTCCCAGTCGACCATCTCCTCAGCCTCGGGGGCACGGACGTCGTCGTAGAAGCCCGGGATCGTGACCCGGCCGTCCCGCCCCTTCAGCTCGCCCAGGATCCGGGCCAGCGTGTTGAGCGGGTTGGGCGCGTTGCCGCCGAAGCCGCCCGAGTGCAGGTCCACCGCCGGCCCCACCGCGTCGAGCTGGACGTAGAGGATGCCGCGCAGGCCGGTCACCAGCTCGGGCCGGCCGTCGGGCGCGAAGCCGCCGTCCCACACCAGCACGAAGTCGGTGGCCAGCCGGCCGGCGTTCGCCCGCACGTAGGCCGGCAGCGAGGGACCGGTGATCTCCTCCTCGCCCTCCAGCAGGAAGCGCAGGTTCACGGGCGGCCCGCCGGCGGCCAGCGCGTACTCGGCCGCCTTGAGGGCGGCCAGGTGGTTGCCCTTGTTGTCGGAGGAGCCCCTGGCGTAGACCATCCCGTCCACGAGGGCCGGCTCGAAGGGGGGCGTTCGCCACTCCTCCAGCGGCTCCGGCGGCTGCACGTCGTAGTGGCCGTAGACCGTCAGCGTGGGCGCGCCCTCCGCTCTCCGCCAGTCCGCCTGCAGCACCGGGTGCCCGCCTTCGGTCACGTCGGTCACCGAGGTGCTGAAGCCGAGCCCCCGGAGGCGCTCGTCCAGCCAGTCGCAGTTGCGGCGCACGTCGGCGCGGTGCTCGGGCGCGGTGCTGACGCTGGGGATGCGCAGCTCTTCGACCAGGTCTTGCTCGGCGGCACCCCGCCCGGCGCGGGCGAGGTCCAGGGCGCGTTCGAGGCTCATCGGCGCTGCTCCTTCGCTTCTCTAGTCGACGGGGAAGAGACAGGCGGCCTGGTGGCCGTCGAGGTTGACGGTGTCCAGCGGCGGGTCCACCTCGGCGCAGCGGGCCTGCGCCTTGAAGCACCGGGTCCGGAAGCGGCATCCCGAGGGCGGGTCGACAGAGGAGGGCACGTCGCCCTTCAGGATCACCCGGCTCCGCTCCTGCTCGACCCGGGGGTCCGGGATCGGGATGGCGGAGAGGAGCGACACCGTGTACGGGTGCTTCGGCCTGCGGTACAGCTCGTTCGCCCCGGACAGCTCCACCACCCGTCCCAGGTACATGACGGCGATGCGGTCCGAGATGTGCTTGACGACGGACAGGTCGTGGGCGATGAACAGGTAGGTCAGGTTGAACTGCTCCTGCAGGCGCTCCAGGAGGTTCACCACCTGGGCCTGGATCGACACGTCGAGGGCGCTGACCGGCTCGTCGCAGACGATGAACGCGGGCTCCACCGCCAGCGCCCGCGCGATGCCGATGCGCTGCCGCTGGCCGCCGGAGAACTCGTGCGGGTAGCGGCCGGCGAAGCCCGGGTCGAGGCCGACCACGTGCAGCAGCTCCCGGACGCGGGCCTGGCGGCGCCGGCGGTCCGGGACCAGGCCGTGGATGTCCAGCGGCTCGCCCACGATCTCGCCGACCGTCTGCCGCGGATCCAGCGACGCGAACGGGTCCTGAAAGATCATCGCCATGTCGCGGCGGCGCTGGCGCATCTCGGCCCCGCCGAGGCGGGTCAGGTCCTCTCCCCTGAACAGGACCTGGCCCGCAGTCGGCTCGACCAGGCGCAGGATCGCGCGGCCCAGCGTCGACTTGCCGCAGCCGGACTCGCCGACCAGCCCGAGCGTCTCGCCCTGTCGGATCTCCAGGTCGACGCCGTCGACCGCGCGGACGTGGCCGACCGTCCGCTGCATGACGCCGGCCGTGACCGGATACAGGACTCGGAGCCCGCGCAGCTCGACAAGCGGGTCGGCGGCGGTCCACGCCCGGGCCAGGCGGGGCGGGCTGGAGGTGTCAGCCACCTCCGTCGCCTCCGCGGCCGCCCGCCGCGGCGTCCAGGTCGGCGCCGGCCTGCGTCACCCAGCAGGCGGCGCGCTGCGTTCCGCCGGCGGCCGCGAGAGGCGGTGTCTCGCGGACGCAGCGGTCGACCCGGAAGGGGCACCGGGGGTGGAAGGCGCAGCCCGAGGGCAGCGAGGCCAGGTCGGGGGGCAGGCCGTCGATGGGCCGCAGCGGCTCGTGCTCCTCGGCGTCCAGCCGGGGGATCGAGCGCAGCAGCGACCAGGTGTACGGGTGCCGGGGGCGCGCGAAGACGTCGCGGGTCCGACCCTCCTCTACGACGCGGCCGGCGTACATGACCAGCACCCGCTCGCAGCTGCCGGCGATGACGCCCAGGTTGTGCGTGATCAGGACGGTGGCCGTGCCCAGCTCCCGGTTGACCTGCGCCAGAAGCTCCAGGATCTGGGCCTGGATCGTCACGTCGAGGGCGGTCGTGGGCTCGTCGGCGATGAGGACCGCCGGCTCGGTGGTGAGGCCCATGGCGATCATGAGCCGCTGGCGCATGCCGCCGGACAGCTGGTGCGGATAGCTGCCCGCCCGCCGCTCGGGCTCGGGGATGCCGACCCTGCCCAGCATCGAGACCGCCTCGCGGAGGGCGGCAGGCAGCGACAGGCCCCGGTGCAGCCGGAGGGGCTCGGCGACCTGCCAGCCCGACCGGTAGACCGGGTTCAGCGACGTCATCGGGTCCTGGAAGACCATCGCGATCTCGGCCCCCCGGATCTCCTGCATCTCCCGCTCGGAGAGCGCCAGCAGGTCCCGGCCTCGAAAGCGCACCTCCCCCCCGGCGATGCGGCCGGGCCGGGGCACGAGCCGCATCACGCTGAGGACGGTCATCGACTTGCCCGATCCGGACTCGCCGACGATGCCCAGCGTCTCGCCGGGGTCGACGTAGAGGTCGACGCCGTCGACGGCCCGGACCAGCCCGTCCCGCGTCGGGAAGTGCGTGCGCAGGCCACGCACGTCGAGCAGGTGCTCAGCCATTGGGCGCCAGCACCAACGGCCCCCCCACCCCAGCCCTCCCCCGCGAGAACAGAAGGGCGGAGGAGCCGCGGCGCGTAGGAATGGGCTTCGCCCGAGCGATTGAGTCCGTCTTCCCCGCCCTCCAGGCGTCGCGCCCCGGCCCGAAGGGATGCGCCGGAGGCGCCCCCAACGTCCCGGACAAGGAGGGGGGTTTCGGAAGGGGGGAGCTTGCTCCCCCCTTGCATCCCCTCCCCCGCGAGGGGGGAGGGGGATCCATCTCCGGCATCATGGGGGGCCAGCGATCCATGGTCATCGGCATCCTGAGACTAACGCTCCACCTGCCCAACAGCGGCTCCCTCAAGGCCAAGCGCCAGGTCGTCAGCGGGCTGCTGCGGCGCGTGCGCCAGCAGTTCCAGGTCTCCGCGGCCGAGATCGGGGACCGCGACCGCTGGCAGCTCGCCGAGGTCGGCGTCGCCTGCGTGAGCGCCGAGGGCAGCCACGCCGACGAGGTGCTGGCGCACGTGCTCCGCTTCATGGAGCGGTCGGCGGGCGAGGCCCAGCTGGCGGACGTGTCGACCGAGCTGATCCGGCTGTAGCCTGCGCGGCCTGGCGCAGGAACCGGTCGAGCTGGCTCAGGTCCCCCTCGTCTCTGCTGCTGGCCATCGCGCGCTTGCCCCCTCCCGTCCAGCCTACCGTCAAAAGGCTCTCTCCCCGCCGAGGGAGGGAGAGAAACCGGTTTGCCGGCTGGCCACCTCGTCGCATCGCAGGGGCCTGCCCCTCTATCATTCCCGACCTGAATAGGGTGGTCAGGGACAGCGGTCGGCCATGGCGACGGGGCGCCCTGAGCGTCTGCCTCCTCGTCGCCTCGGCCTGCGTCTCCAGGCCCCCGGCGGCCGCCACGCCGCCTGCCTTCGACCACCTCCACGTCGCCTCGACGTTCCACACCTACCGCTCGCCGGTCGCCACCGGCCTCCCCACCTCCGTTGTCCAGGACGACGGCGGACGGTACCTGCTCTGCGACCACGCCAACGTGTACCTGCTGACGCTGACGAGCGCCGGCCTCGACGCCGTCCTGCTCGGCCGGCCGCAGGTGCCCGTCTGGCTGCCGACCGGCCTGGCCTATCGCGCGGGCCTGCTCTACGTGGCCAACGACCGCGGCCGGGACGTCCTCGTGCTCCGCCCCGCCGAGGCCGGGCTGAGCCTCGTGCGGCGCATCACCAACCCCGGCATGGTCCAGCCGCGCAACGTCGTCGCCGAGCAGGACGGCTCCGTGGTCGTCGCCGACCAGGACGGCGCCGTGCTGAAGTTCGGCGCCGGCGGCGCCCTGCAGTGGCGAACCCCGCTCGCCGGGGCGCACGGGGTGACCGAGAGCGGCGGCTCCATCTACGCCAGCTCGCTCGCCAGCCGGACCGTCAGCCGGCTCGGCCCGTCCGGCACCGTGCTCCAGTCGGCCGGCTCGCAGGGGACGTCCATCGGACGCTACCTGTACCCGGTCAGCCTGGCGGCGGCGGAGGGCCGCATCCTGGTCACCGACGGCCACAACGGCCGGGTCACCGTCCTGGACGAGCGCCTGCACGTCGTGGGCCACGCCGGCGCGAACGGCCCGGGGCTGGACGCCTTCAACATCCCGTTCGCGACGCTGCCGCTCGCCGACGGCTACCTGGTCGCGGACAGCTTCAAGAGCCGGCTCCTGCGCCTCGACCGGCGGTGGACGGTCCAGTACCAGGTCGCGCTCGGCCCCTCGGTGCCGGCCGGCCGGGAGCGGCCTCTCGTCTACGGATCGGACGCGCGCCCCTACACGTACGACATGCTGCCCGGGGTCGACGTCACCGCCCGCCTGGGACTCCGCTCCCCGCTGCGGTTCCAGGGCTCGTTCAACGGCCTGGACCACCTAAACCCGGACGGGACCTCGATCCACCTCGTCTTCGAGGACCCGCAGCTCGGGTCGACGGGCCAGACCTGGGCCCAGCAGGTCGGACAGTACATCGTGGTCGGGTCGTCGGCGAACGGCCAGCTGGAGGTCATCGACCCCACCAGCGGCATGTTCACGTACGTCAGGGTGGGCGGGGACGCCTGGTGGCGCGCGGGGACGCTGCTGCAGTCCGGCGGCGTCCGCCGGGACCTCACGGACGTCATCGCCCCGGCCCTGCCGGCCTTCTCCCGCGCCCGGCAGCTGCTGGACCGCGGCGTCCCCCGCCAGGACGCGTTCAACCAGGCGCTGTCGATGGGGAAGCCCCGGGACTGGTCGGCGGACCTCAGCTCCCCCGCGGGCCAGCAGTTCCTGCACAGCGGGATGACCCCGAGCGACGCCAGGCAGTACTTCGACTCGGCCCTGAAGCAGCCGCAGCAGCGCGTCGTCGAGCAGCTCGAGGTCAGGTACCTGAGCGGCTCGTGAGGATCAGCTTCATCGGGACGCGGGGCGTGCCCGCCAGCTACAGCGGCTTCGAGACGTGCGTGGAGCAGGTGGGCGCGCGGATGGCGGCGCTGGGCCACGAGGTGACCGTGCACTGCCGGCGGGGCCACTACCGCGAGCGCCCGGCCACGTACCGCGGCATGCGGCTGCGCTACCTCCCCGCCATCCGGCAGAAGCACCTGGACACGCTGAGCCACACCCTGGCCAGCGCCCTGACGCTCGAGCGTGGCAGCGCCGTCGTCTGCATGGGCGTCGGCAACGCGCCCGTCGTCCGCGCGCTGGAGGCGCGGGGCCGGCGCGCCGTGTTCAACGTCGACGGCGCCGACTGGCAGCGCGGCAAGTGGGGCAGGTTCGCCAGCCGGTACCTGGAGACCGCCGAGCGGCTGGCCGCGGGCGGGCGCAGCATCCTGGTCGCCGACGCGTCGGCGGTCCAGCGGTACTACCGCACCCGGTACGGCCGCGAGACCGAGCTGGTCGCCTACGGCGCCGACCCGCCGGCCGACAGCGGCACCACCGTGCCGGCCCGCTTCGGTCTCGAGCCCGGCGCGTACCTCCTCTTCGTGGGCCGGCTGGTCCCCGAGAACGGGGCGCACGACTACCTGGAGGGCGTGCGCCGCTCCGGGGTCCGCGCCACGCCGGTCGTGGTCGGCGACGCCCCCTACGCGCGCGACTACATCGCGGGGCTGCGCGCCGGCGCCGCTCCGGGGACCGTCTTCACGGGCTACCAGTTCGGCGCCGCCTACCAGCAGCTCACCGCCCACGCGGCCGTCTTCGTGCTGTCGGCGACGGTCGGCGGCACGCACCCGGTCCTCGTCGAGCAGATGGCGGCGGGCAGGTGCGTGCTGGCCCGGGACACGGAGAGCAACCGGGAGGTCCTGGGCGACACCGGCCTGCTGTGGGCCACGGTCGACGAGCTGGCGGAGCAGCTCCGCCGGGCGTGGTCGGAGCCCGTCCTCCGCCGGCGGCTCGGCCAGGCCGCCGCCGAGAGGGCCGCCGCCTGCTACGGCTGGGGGCACGTGACGGAGCGCTACCTGGCGCTCTGCGCGGCGACGCTGGGCGATCCGAAGTGAGCGCCCGGCCCTCGGGACCGGCCCGGCTCTCCACGGGCAGGCGCGTGGCCGGCAACCTGACGCTCTCGTTCGCCGCGCAGGCCTGGTCGGGACTGCTGCTCGTGGTGACCACGCCGATCCTGGTCCACGCGCTCCACGAGGTCCGCTACGGCGTGTTCGTCACGGTCAGCCTCGTGCTGGGCTACCTGACGTTCCTGGACCTGGGCCTGACGCCGGCCGTGGTGCGCTCGATCGCCCGCCACCGCGGGCAGGGTGACCCGGCCGCACTGGAGCGCAGCCTCCGGACGGCGCTCACCCTCTTCCTGGCGCTCGCCCTCACCGGTGGCGTCCTGCTCGAGGCCGGCGCCGGCCTCCTCGCCGACACGCTGCACGTCCCGGCCGCCCTGCGCCCGGAGGCGCTCTACGTCTTCCGGCTGGCCGCGGCCGGGTACGCGCTGAACGTCGGCCTGGCCCTGTTCGCCGCCGTCCCGCTCGGCCTGCAGCGGGTGGACCTCTTCGCCACCAGGAGCCTGGTGCTCTCGACCTGCACCGCGGCCGGGCAGATCGCCGCCGTGGTCCTGGGCGGCGGCCTGGGGGCCGTGGCCACGGTGACGGTCGCAGTGAGCACCGGCAGCCTCGCCGTCTTCGTCGTCGCCGCCCGGCGGCTGCTGCCGGGCACCCGGTTCCTGCCCGGGTTCGACCGCCGCGCCGCGCGCGAGCTGGCCGGCTTCGCCTCGATGCGCTTCGTGGGCCAGGCGTCCGGGGTGGTCGTGTTCCAGCTCGACCGCCTGCTGGTCGGCGCGCTGGCCGGCCTCGCCCAGCTGACGTACTACTCCGTGCCGCTCAGCGTGACGCAGAAGTTCACGGTGATCCAGTCCACGATGAGCAACGGCTTCTTCCCGGCCGCCGCCGAGCTGCACGGGATGGAGGACCGCGAGCGGCTCGACCGCCTGTTCCTCTCCGCGACCAAGCTCTCCTTCGCGCTCGTGCTGCCGCTGGCCGCGCTCCTCGCCGGCTTCGCCTCGCCGGTCCTGCGCTGGTGGATCGGGCCCGACTTCGCGGCGCACGCGGCCCCGATCATGGTGGTGCTGGCAGCCGCCTACTGCCTGGCCACGGTGCTGGGCGTGCCGTCGCTCGTGGCGGACGCGACCGGCCACCCGCACTGGACCGCGTCCTTCGCCGCGGCCAGCGCCGTCATCAACGTGGCGCTGGTCGTCCTGCTGGTGCCACGGCTGGGCGCCATCGGCGCGGCCTGGGCGCTGCTCCTGAACGGGGCGGTGCAGGGCTCCGCGTTCGTCTACGTGGTGCTGCGGCGCGTCCTGGGCATCCGGCTCTCCCGGTTCCTGGGGGCCGCGATCGTGCGCCCGCTGCTGTGCGGGGCGGCCGTCCTGGCGTACGGGCTGCTGCTCGCCCCCCGGATCGGCGGCCCGGCCGAGCTGGCGGCCGGCCTGGCGGGCGGAGCCGCCCTCTACCTGGCCCTCAGCGTCCTCCTCGGCGTCTGGGACCGGCGCGAGCGCCAGGTGGCCCACGAGGTCGCCACCGCCGCCGCGGGCCGGCTGGTCGCGCGGGTCCGGCCCGGACCAGCCTCCGGCCGATGAGCCCCCGGGCGCGGCCGGTGACCGTCGTCTGCCACTCGCGCGAGGTCGGGGGCGCGGAGCGCTGGATCGACCAGATCGTGCGGACGGGCGCCGGCTGGCTCGCCCGCGAGCACGGCGCCCGCTTCGAGCTCGTCTGCAGGACCGACCGCACGCTGGATGCCTGGTGCCGGGCCCTGGAGGCGTCCGGGACCCGCGTCCACCGCGTGGACGTGGGCGCGGCCGGCGTGCCCCGCCTGGCCCGGCTGCTGGGCCGGGCCGGGCTCGTGCACCTCAACCTGGGCCACCCGGCCGGCAAGTACCAGGTGGCGAGCGCCGTCCTCGCCCGCCTGGCCGGCCGCCGGCTGGTGGTCTCCCATCACATGCAGATCGAGCCGGCGCTGCTCCGCCCGTACTGGGTCGCGACCACCCGGCTGCTCGGGCGGCTGGCGAGCGCGCACACGGTCCTCACGTCGGCGGCGCGCGCCATGCTGGTCGAGCGCTACCGCTACCCAGCCGGGCGCGTGGCGGTCGTGCCCACGTTCGTCGACCCCGAGGCCTTCGCCCCGGTGGCGCCAGACGCCCGCCGGGCCATCCGGGGGGACCTCGGGCGGTCCCTCGCCGGCGAGGACTGGGACGGCGACGTCCGCCTCCTCGTCACGGTGGCCAGGCTGAGTCCCGAGAAGGGGCTCCACGACCTGCTGGACGTCGCCGCCGCCAGCGCTCGGACCGAGCCGGCCTGGCGGTTCCTGGTCGTGGGCGAGGGCGCGCTGCGCGGCGAGCTGGAGTCGGCGATCGCCGCGCGGGGCCTGGGCCGGCGCGTGCTCCTGGCCGGCTGGCAGCCCCCGGCGACGGTCGCCCGCTGGCTGGCCGCGGCGGACGTGCTGGTCCTCCCCAGCCACTTCGAGGGCCTGCCGCTGACCCTGTTCGAGGCGGTCGCCTGCGGCTGCCCGGTCGTGGTCACCCGGGTCGGCGGCATCGCCGGCCTGGACATCCCGCCGGCCGCCGGCAGCGTCGTGCCCCCGGGCAGCGTGCCGGACCTGCTGGCGGCGACGCGAGCGGTGCTCGGGGC
>JBKPCH010000084.1:0-11648 GCA_046727275.1 Candidatus Dormiibacterota bacterium | reverse complement strand
GGCAGGTGGCGGCCGCCCACCCCGGGCGGGTGCTGGCGGCGCTGGACGTCCGCGACGGCCGGCCCGCGGTCGCCGGCTGGTCCTCGGTCGAGGATCTGACCGTCGCCGGCGTCCTGGCGCGGTGGGCGGAGGCGGGCCTGGCCGGCGTCGTCGTCACCAGCGTGGACCGGGATGGCACGCTGGGCGGGCCCGACGTGGCGCTGCTGCGCGACGTGGTCGGAGCCAGCCGGCACCCGGTCACCTACTCCGGCGGCATCGCGTCGCTGGCCGACCTGCGGGCGGTGGCCGCTGCCGGGGCCGCGGGGGTCATACTCGGCAGATCGCTGCTCCAGGGCATCATCCCGCTCGCCGAGGCGCTGGCGCTCTCGTAGCGGCCGTCGCCCTGCTGGTCCTCGCCGCCTGCGGCGGCCGTCCCGCGGCCGACGACGCGGCGCTGCACCGCGACATCGCCGAGGGCCAGACCGGCGCCGAGGTCACGTTCACCGGGAGGGTGCTGGCCGAGCCGCAGGACGCGGGCGCCCACGAGCACCTGACGGTGGTCACCAGCCTGGGCGACCGGGTGGAGGTCGACCACAACGTGGACCTGGCCCAGCGGGTGCCGGCCCACGCGGGCAGCGCCGTCACGATCCGGGGCCAGCTCTACGTGGACGCGCCTGGCCGCGACGGCGTCCACTGCACCCATGCGAAGACGTCCCGGGGCTGCCCGGTGCCCGGCTGGATCGAGCTGGGCGGCACGTACTACGAGTGATCGACAGGCACACTCCATCTCGTGCACGCGCAGCAGAGGACCTGCCACCCACTCTGCCCTGCCGCCAGCAGCCGAGACTGGTTGGGACAGCCTGCCAGGGCGCTCCCATAATAGGGAGGAGAAGTGCTGGAAGTGGTGATCGGACTGGTCGCCGGCCTGCTGGTTGTGGCTGGCGTGGCCATCATGGTCGGCCCCGCCCTGCCCAAGGCCCTAGGCCTGGCGCACCGGCGCGGGGGACGGACGGCGGGAGGCCGGCGCCCGGCCCGGCAGGCGCAGGCCCGGAGGGCACCGGCGCCGGCCGAGCTCCACCCCACCACCGTCAAGGCGCTGGCGGCCACGGCCCGCCTCCTCGCCATGCTGAAGGAGCACGGCATGGAGCGGCACGCCGCGGCGCTCCGCCTGGCGGGCAAGCGGCTGCAGACGGAGGAGGTCAACGGCATCCACGCGATGCGCCAGGTGCTGAGGCACCTGCGCGGGGTGCGGCTGGAGGACGAGTCGGACCAGCGCATCTTCCAGGGCCTCGTCGCCCAGCTGCAGCGCGCGCTCGACGACCGCGCGGAGCAGCTGGAGCTGCTGCCCAAGAACTAACGAACCGGCGGCGGCGCGGCGCGGTGCTGCGGACGTGTCAGCAGGTCCCATCGGACGGCGTGTGGCAAGCTGCTGGCGTGGGGGGAGACTGACGGCGACGACCTTCGACACCCTGGGCAGGCGCAAGGTCGTGCTCGGGATGATCCACCTGCAGCCGCTGCCCGGCACCCCGTTCTACGAGGACGGCAGCTTCGGCCGGATCCTGGAGGTCGCGGTCCGCTCGGCGCGGGCACTCCACGAGGGAGGCGCCGACGGCTGCCTGGTGCAGACCGTCGACCGCGTCTACCGCGTGGCAGACGAGGCCGACCCGGCCCGGACCGCCGCGGTCAGCCTGATCGTCCGCGACATCGTGCAGGCGACCGGCGAGGGCTTCCAGGTCGGGGTTCAGATCATGCGGAACGCGCTGAAGGCGTCGCTGGCCGTGGCCAGGGTGGCCGGCGGCAGCTACATCCGGGCCGGCGCCCTGGTGGGCATGACGCTGACGGCCCACGGCCTCGTCAGAGCCAACCCACTGGACGTGATGGAGTACCGCCGGCGGATCGACGCCCGGGACGTGCGGGTCATCGCCGAGGTGGACTCGATGCACTTCAAGTGGCTCGGCGGCTCCAGGCCGACCGCCGAGGTGGCGCGCAGCGCTCGGACCGCCGGCGCCGACGCGGTCTCGCTGGGCGACCCCGACGAGCGGCGGACGCTGGAGATGATCGCCTCGGTCCGGGCGGCCGTCCCGGGCCTCCCCATCGTCCTCGCCGGGTACACCAACCAGGAGAACGCCGGGCGGCTGCTGGCGGCGGCCGACGGGGCGTTCGTCGGCACCTGCCTGGAGCGGGGCGGCTGGGGCGGCGAGATCGACGTGGAGCGGGTCAGGGCGTACGTGGACGTCGTGCGCGGGCTGGAGCGGAGGTGACGGGCGAGCTGGCCGAGCACCAGCCGTCCGGGCCGGAGGTCATGCTCCGCGAGGCGGCACGGCTGGGGTCCGACCTCCGCGAGCTGATGGCGGGGTTCGACCGGGAAGTCCGGGGCGCGCTGGCCCCGGCCGAGTGGGCGGCCGTCGGCACCGTCTGCCTGACCGGGGACGGCGACTCCTACCACGCGTCGTGCGCCGCGGAGATGGCCTTCGAGACGATCGGCGGCGTCAGCTGCGAGCCGCTGAGCGCCCAGCGCTTCCTGGACTACCGGGCGGACTGGCTGCGCGAGTCTCCCCCCGAGCGGACGCTGGTCGTGGGCACCTCGGCCTCGGGCGGCACGCAGCGCGTGGTGCAGGCGCTCGAGCGGGCCGGCGAGCGCGGCGCGCTGACCCTCGCCCTGACGGGCACGCCCGGCAGCCCGGTGACGAGGGCGGCGGACCGGGCCGTGGTGGTGGAGGTGCCCGGCCGGGAGCGGTCGCCGGGCATCCGCACGTACCAGGCGAGCCTTCTCGGCCTGCTGCTGGTCGCCATCCGGCTGGGCGGGGCGGACGCGGTCCGCCACGAGCTGGCCGCGCTGGCCGGCGTCCTGGACGCGACCGGGCACGCGCTGGCGGAGCGCGGCGGCGAGGTCGCGGAGGTGGTGGCGGGCGCCGCGGCGACCATGGTGCTGGGCAGCGGCCCGAGCTACGGCACGGCCCTGTTCGGGGCCGCGAAGCTGGTCGAGGCGGCCGGCTTCCTGGCCGTGGGCCAGGACCTGGAGGAGTGGTGGCACGTCGAGCGGTTCTGCCGGCCGTTCGACATGCCGCTCTTCGTGATCGCCCCTCCCGGCCGCTCCCACCGGCGGGCCGCCGACCTGGCCGCCCGGGCCAGCGCGCTGGGCCGGCGGGTCGTCGCCGTGGCGCACGAGGCCGACGCCGAGGTGGCGCGCCACGCGGCCTGGACGCTGCCGGTCCCCGGCGAGATGCGCGAGGAGCTCTCCCCGCTGGCGTACCACCTCTTCGCAAGCCACGTCGCCGCCGGCGTCGCAAAGCGGCTGGGCCGGCTGTCGTTCCAGGCGGGCCCGCCGGCGCCGCAGTCAGACCCCGGCGGGGCCGGCTGACCGACGCCGGCGCTCCCGCGTCAGAGCGCTGCCCTGTCGGCATGCCGCGCCAGAGCGCGGCGCTGCAGTTTCGCGACAACCGGGTCCATGCTCGTGTCCATCGTCGCCGCTAGCTCGTCGAGCTGGCTGGTCACACCGTCCGCGTCTTCGTCGACGTCGCGCTGCTCGCGCTCCGTTCCCACTCCGCGATCAGGCCTCCAGGTAGCTCTTGAGGTCCGCCAGGCCCTGGCGGATGCCCGCCTCGTACTGGCCCTTCATCAGGCCGCCAGCGAAGCGGAGCAGGCCGCGCAGCTCGTAATCCATCTCGTAGCGGAGCAGCGTGCCCGCGTCCTCGGGCACGTGCGTGTACGACCAGGTCCCCTGCAGCGGCCCGTCCGCAAAGCGGCCGGCCGCCTGCCGGGGCCGGCTCCAGGTCGTGTACTGGAGGACGACCTCGACCTGGAAGCCGCGTGGCAGCTCCAGGTGGTAGCGGACGCGGGCGCCGGGCCCGGGCCGGGCGCCGACGACCTCCGCCGAGCGCAGGTACGCCATCCACCGGGGGAGGTCGGCCAGGTCCTCGTGGACCGTCTGCCACACCCGCTCGGGCGGCGCCGCGATGAAGACCTGCTCCTGGATCCGGGCCACAGCGCCATTGTGCTCCGGGGGCCCGCGGGTTCGGGCCGGCGGGGGGCACGCCGCTTCATGACCGGCCAATGACGGTCACCCGTGCGATCATCAGACACCGTGTCGGCGACCGCGCCGAGGGCCTCCACGGAGCCGCCGCGGCGGCGCGTGCTGGGGGCGCTTCGCTACCGCAACTACCGGCTCTTCTTCGGCGGACAGCTCGCGTCCATGGTCGGCACCTGGCTGCAGAGCATCGCGCTGCCCTGGCTCGTGCTCCAGCTCACCCACTCCGGGCTGCTGCTGGGCCTGGCCCTGGCGGTCCAGTACCTGCCGATGGTGGTCGCGGGGCCGTTCGGCGGCCGCGTCGCCGACCGGTTCCCGAAGCGGCGGATCCTCCAGGTCACCCAGGCGGCGTCGCTGGCGCCCGCGCTGCTCCTCTTCGCGGTCAGCTGGACGGGCACGGCCACCTACCCGGTGGTCCTCGCCGCCGCCCTGCTCTGGGGCGTGATCCAGGTCGTCGACGTGCCCACCCGCCAGGCCTTCGCCATCGAGATGGTGGGCCGCGAGGACCTGGCCAACGCCATCGCGCTGAACTCGTCGATCTGGAACACCGCAGCCGTGCTCGGGCCCGCGCTGGCCGGTGCTGTGATCGCGCTGGGCGGCCTGCCCCTGTGCTTCCTGCTCAACGGGATCTCCTACCTCGTGGTCATCGCCGGGCTGGCGCTGATGAGGAGCCTGCCCAGCCTCCTGCCGGAGCACGAGCACGACCACATGTCCGAGCGCATCGCCGACGGCTTCCGCTACGTCCGCCGCGACCCGCTGGTCCTGGGCATGCTGCTGGTGGCCGGCTCGTTCTCGCTGTTCGCGATGAACCGGCTGACGCTGGTCCCGCTCGTCTCGGACCAGGTCCTGCACAGCGGCGCCGCCGGCTTCGGCTTCCTCATGGCCGCGCTGGGCCTGGGCGCCCTGACCGGGGCCGTGACGCTGGCCTTCGTGCCCGGGACCGGGACCGGGCGCCGCCAGTTCTGGATCGGCTGCTCCTGGGCCGTGTTCCTGCTCGCCTTCAGCCTGAGCCCGTGGCTGCCGCTGTCCCTCCTCTTGCTGTACCTGGCCGGGCTGGCCCAGATGTGGTTCATGGCCGGCGTCAGCACGCGCATCCAGAAGGCGACCCCCGATCGCCTGCGCGGCCGCGTCATGGCGTTCTACGCCCAGGCGATGATGGCCGTCGGCCCGCTCGGCGCCATCCAGGCGGGCGCGCTGGCGGCGCTGCTGGGACCGTCCGCCGCCATCGCCATCGGCGTCGGCCTGGCCGCGGTCGTGCTGCTGGGCGTGCGCGTCCTCTACCAGGCCGTGTTCACCCTGGAGCCGAACGAGTACGGCGAGGTGTTCATAGAAGGCAATCGCACCTGACGCGAACGGGGGTGCCACTCACTATCATTGGCCGGGTGATTCGGCGCAGGCGTCGGCCGCCGGCGGGAAGCCTCGAGGAGCTGGCCACCGAGACCTCCGAGCTGGTCGGCAGGCTGCTGCGCGAGAACCGCACCCTGCGCGCGGAGAACCAGGCTCTCAAGCAGGAGGTCGAGCGCCTCTCGCAGGGCTGGGAGGAGATCAAGCGGCTGGCCCGGCTGGCCCCCCGCCGCCGGCGGCCTGCGAGGAACTCGAGCCGCTGACCGACGCCGACCCGGTCCTGCTGGAGCAGCGCGGCCCCGTCGCACTGGTGACACTGAACCGGCCGTCGGTCCTGAACGCGATGAACACCGCCCTGAGCGTCCGGCTCGGCGAGGTGGCCGGCGAGGTCTCGGAGCGCTCCAGCGTCCGCGTCGTCGTGATCACGGGCGCCGGCGACCGGGCGTTCTGCGCCGGCGCCGACCTGAAGGAGCGCCGGGGCATGACCCCGGAGGCGTGGGCGCGCCAGCACCGCGTGTTCGAGCGGACGGCGCGCACGCTGCGCGAGCTGCCGAAGCCGCTCCTCGCCGCCGTGAACGGCGTGGCGGCCGGCGGCGGGTGCGAGATCGCGCTGGCGGCGGACCTCATCGTCGCGGCGGAGCATGCGCGGTTCGGCCTGCCCGAGGTCACGCTGGGGATCATTCCGGGGACCGGTGGCACGCAGCTCCTGCCCCGCCGCCTGCCTCGGGGCCTGGCCCTCCAGCTCCTGATGACGGGCGAGCTGATCTCCGCCGCGGAGGCGCACCGCTGGGGCCTGGTCAACGGCGTGTGGCCGGCGGGGGAGCTGCTGGCCGCGGCGATGGAGCTGGCTGGACGGATCGCCGCCAGCTCGCCGGCGGCCGTGCAGCAGGTGAGACGGGCGGTCCGGCTGGGCCTGGACCTGCCGCTGGAGACCGGCGTCGAGGTGGAGCTCGAGTGCTACCGGCGGATGGTCGACCACCCTGACCGGCTGGAGGGCGTGAACGCGTTCAACGAGGGCCGCCCCCCGGTGTTCCGGGACCTGCCGTAGGCAGGGCGGGTCCGCCGAGCGGGTGACCGTCCGGCTGCGCCAGCCTGGCCGCCGGCCTGACGCGGCATACTCGCCCCCATGGGACAGGTGCGCTTCACAGACGCGGAGCTGCCGGCCACGGCCGACCTGGCGGTGGTCGGCGGCGGGCTCGTGGGCCTGTTCACGGCGTTCTTCGCCGCCGGCGCGGGCGTGGGCCGCGTCATCGTCCTCGAGCGGCGCGACGCGGTCGCGAGCCTGACCTCGGCCCACTCGGCCGAGGGCTTCCGGCTGGAGTGGGACGCGCCCGAGAACGTCGAGATGGTCCGGGAGAGCGTGGAGGTGTTCGACCGCTTCGCCGAGCTGACCGGCCTCGAGGGCTTCGACATCGGGCTCCGCAAGCAGGGCTACCTGTTCCTGTCGGGCTCGGCGGCCCCCGCCTACCGGCCCGCGCTGCTGCGGGAGCGGGTCGAGCGCTGGCGCGGCCGGGGCCTGGCCGACGTCGAGTACCTGACCGGCGACGAGGCCCGGCGGCGCTTCGGCTTCGCCGGCGACGCGGTCGAGCACGCGCACTTCCGGGCCGGTGACGGGTTCGTCGACGCGGACGCCGTCGCCCGGGGCCTGGTGCTGGGCGGCGCGTTCGACACCTTCGTGGCGGCGCCGGTCGCGGCGGTCGAGACCTCGGGCGGGCGGGTGACGGGGGTCCGCACCGCGGCCGGACGGCGGGTGTCCACCGGCGCCGTGGTGCTGGCCGGCGGCCCCTTCACTCGGGACCTGGCCGCCGGCGCCGGCGCCCCCCTGCCGGCCGAGAACCGCCGCCGGCACGGCCTGATCCTGCACCTGCCACCCGGGCTGGTCGATCCCTCCTGGCCGATGGTGGTGGACGCGGACCTGGGCCTCTACTGGCGCCCCTGGCCGGAGGGCATCTTCATCGGCTGGGAGAAGGCGCTGGCCTGGGACCAGGCGCCGGGCGCCGCGATGGACCCCGTGCCCGCCGACCTGGCCTACCTGGAGCAGGTGCGCATCCATGGCCGGCGGCTGACGCGGTTCTGGCGCGACCTGCGCTTCGACGACGCGGTCTGGCACACCGGGCAGTACGTCGCCGCCGCCCCCAACGACGGCCGGCCGATCATCGGCCCGCACCCGGCGGTGGCCGGCCTGCACGTGAACACCGCCTACGAGGGCAGGGGGATCATGGCGAGCCCGGCGGGCGGCCGGCTGCTGACCCGCCTCCTCCTCGGCGAGGCGGATGCCGCGGGCGGCCCGTTCCGGGTGTTCGAGCCCGGGCCGGCCGGCCGGGGCAGTGAGCCCGACCGGATGGTGCTGTAGCCGAATGTGCCGGCGCGCGGCCCATTGTAAACGTTCTTAACCAGAGCGCGGCCGATCGTCACTGGCGGCGCGACACCATACCCCGTATACGCGGCCGGCGGAAGGGCCGCGAGTTCGAGGGGGGGTTGCTGGATGCATAGACGGACCCTGTTCCTGCGGCTGCTCGGGGCGCTGTGCCTCGCGGCCGTGCCGCTCGGCCTCGCCGTCAGCGCGGCGACGGCGGGGACCACGACGTCGTACGAGGCCGAGTCGACGGCCAACACGCTGACCGGCGGGGCGCGCATCGGCAGCTGCGCCTGCTCCGGCGGGCACAAGGTGGGCTTCATCGGCCACGGCGGCACGCTCCGGTTCAACGGCGTGGCCGTGAGCACGGGCGGCACCTACAGCCTGGCGATCGCCTACCTGGACGGCGACGCGGGCCGGTCCGCGTCGATGAGCGTCAACGGCTCGTCCACGAGGCTGAGATTCTCCGGCACCGGGGGCTGGAACGTGGTCGGGACGCTGACCACCACCGTCCAGCTCAACGCCGGCAGCGGCAACACGATCGCCTTCTCCAACGCCACGGCCTGGGCGCCGGACATCGACAGGATCACGATCGGCGGCGGCAGCCCGACGCCCGTGCCGACGTCGACCCCGCGGCCCACCCCGACTCCCACCGGCGGCGGCGGAGGAGGGAAGACCATCCACGCGTTCGTGACCCTGTACGGCTTCGTGGACAACTCGCCGCCGTCGGCGATCATCTCCAACCCGCAGATCCACAAGACGGCCGGCGGCACCGGCACCTTCGCCGACCCCGTGACGTTCGCCACCGACGTGCGGGAAGCGAAGCCGGGCACCATCGTGTACGACCCCTTCCTGAAGAAGTACTTCATCATGGAGGACACGTGCACCGAGTGCAAGGCTGACTGGAACAACGGCCACAAGTACCGGATCGACATGTGGGCCGGCGGCGACAAGAACTCGCTGCACGAGCCCGAGAAGAGCGCCCTCCTCAACTGCGAGAACGCGCTGACGCAGGACGCCGGCACCAACGTGATCTTCAACGCTCCGGCGGGCCTGGCGGTCGACACGACGCCGATCTTCAACGCCAGCACGCTGAAGTGCTGGACGCCTCACTGAGCGACCATCAGGAACGGGAGAGGGCTCGGGGGCGCGTGCCCCGGGCCCTCTTTCAATTCAAGAGGCCGTACACCACCAGCGCCGAGGCCGTGCCCGCGAAGACCCGGCCGGCCGCGACGGTCGGGACCGAGAACTTGACGTAGCTGCCGAGGCCGTCGCGTCTCGGGTTCGTCTGGCTGCTGTACAGCTCCCGCGCCAGCGCGGTCGCGTCGAACGCTCGCAGCGCCGGCCCGTGGGCCTGGTCCAGCAGCCAGACGACGCCGCTGCCGGCGGCGCCGCCGTTGCTGGAGACGACCGGGACGCCGCCCGGGTAGTCCAGGCTCTCCGGCGCCTCGGAGGCCGCCGGGGTGACGACCCTGCCGCCGGCCAGCCGCCAGGCCTTCAGGTGGCCGGCGACGCCCGCCGTGTAGACGAACTCGCCGGCGTCCCCGCTCCAGTACGACGGGGACCCCCACACGCCCCCGGCCAGGCTGTTCTCGGGCAGCTCCTGGACGACCTGGTCCACGTCGGTCCGGGCCTGGTGGTTGCAGACGTCGGGGATGGTCCGGTAGCCGCCCAGGTGGCCGAGGGCGGTCACGTAGACGCGCCCCTCCTTCCCCGTGAAGAGAACCTCGCCGTGCTGGCGCAGGAGCAGCAGGCCGCTGGAGCCGAGCTCCTGGTCGTGGTGGTTGAGGCACGCCTGGTTGAACGGCGAGAAGTAGTCCACGACGGCCAGCGTCCCGTTCGCCGGCTCCAGCTCCAGCAGGCTGTTGCCGGCGTTGCGACCGCCGCCGTCGAGGTCGAAGCTGCCGTTGCCGGAGACGACGTAGACGTGGCCGGCGTCGTCGGCCGACAGGCCGGTGCCCGACTCCCACAGGCCGCCCAGGTAGCCGTCCGGCGTGTCGTCCCAGACGACCGCCTGGCCGAGGTCCGAGGCGCGATAGCCCAGGATCCAGCCGGCCGACGGCGACCGGTCGCAGTAGGACGCGAACGCCGCGTAGACGATCCCGCGGAGCAGGAGGAGGCCCATCCGCTGCTGCTCACGGGCCGGGACGAACATCTGCCGGCCGCCGCTGGAGCCGATGCCGCTCCCGGGCACGGTGGCCTGCAGCACGACCGGCGGCAGCCGGTCGCGGCCGGTCGCCAGGTCGAGCGCGTGGAGGCGGTACAGCACGCCCGAGCCCTCCCTGGTCGCGGCCACGACGTACAGCGTCATCGTGTCGGGGTCGACGACCGGCGTGCCGGTGATGCCCACCGCCGGCTGCACGGCGTCGCAGGAGACGTCCGTGCGCGACGACAGCGGCCGGGCGCCTCCCGTGAGGAAGGACGTGTGCCAGAGGGGCGGCGGCGGGGCCCCGCGCGCGTCGGCGTCGAACGCGTAAACGCTGTCGCGCTCGGTGGCGACGATGACCGTGTTGTGGCGCGCGCCGCTGACGGCCAGGCCGGGCACGAAGAGCGGCTGCGCGTAGACCTGGCCGTCGACGGGGTAGCTCAGCCGCTTGCCGAAGCGCCCGGCCTGGACGCTGGAGGTGTCGAGCACGGTCTCGTGCGAGCTCCAGCCGAGCCGGGCCGCGTCGTTCTTCTGCGTGAGCACCGCGGTCTCCCGAGGCGCCGGCGGCCCCCCGGGAGCGGCCGGCCCTGCGCTCCCCGGATCGGACGATGCCTGCCGGCCGGCCGCCGGGACGCACGCGGCGCCGGCGAGCACCCCGATCAGCCCGAGCGCGACCAGCGTCGAGCGCTGCACCCTCCCCATGTCTCCCCCCTTCTGGACGCCTGCCTGGCGCCGGACGAGAAGGATAGAGGACGGCTCAGGCGAGGCCGCGGCGGTAGGCGAAGACGATCGCCTGGGCGCGGTCGCGCAGGCCGAGCTTGGCGAACACGCGGTTGACGTGCGTCTTGACCGTCGCCTCGCCGACGAACAGCGTGCCCGCGATCTCGTCGTTGGTGAGACCCCGGGCGATCAGCTTCAGGACCTCCAGCTCCCTCGGCGTCAGCCCCTCCAGGCCCGTCCCGCCGGCGTCCCGGCCCCCGCCGGCCGCCCGGTACCCGCGCAGCACCCGGTCGGCCACCGCCGGGTCCAGCCACGCGCCGCCGCCGGCCACGACCCTGGTCGCGCGGATGATCTCCTCGCCGGGCGCGTCCTTCAGCAGGAAGCCGGCGGCGCCCGCGCTCAGCCCCGCCTCCAGCGTCTCGTCGTCGTCGTACGTGGTCAGGACCAGCACCGGCGGGCCGCCGGGCAGCGCCCGGATCTGGCGCGTCGCCTCCGCCCCGCCCATGCCCCGCATCCGCATGTCCATCAGCACGACGTCCGGCCGCAGCGCCTCGACCGCCCGCAGGGCGGCCGCCCCGTCCTCGCACTCGCCGGCGACCTCGACGCCGCCCTCGGCCAGTATCCTGCGCAGCCCGGCCCTGACCAGCTGCTGGTCGTCCACGATCAGCGCCCTCGTCACGCCGGGATCGCGCACTCCACCGTCCAGCCGGAGTCCGAGGGGCCGGCGCTCAGGGTCCCGCCCAGCAGGGCGGCGCGCTCCCGCATGCCCGCCAGCCCGTGGCCGGCGCCGGCCTGCGGCGCCCGCACCTGGCCGCTCGACCCGTTCCGGACCGTGAGCCGCGCCTCGCCGTCCCGGACCCGGAGGCAGACCTCGACCCGGGCGCCCGGGCAGTGGCGGCCGGCGTTCGACAGCGCCTCCTGGGCGATCCGGAACAGCGCCAGGCCGGCCGAGGGCGAGAGACGGTCCAGGTCGCCCTCGACCCGCAGCTCGACGGCCATCCCCGCCGCCGCGAGCCGGGACACCAGGTCGGGCAGGTCGCGCACGCCCGGCAGCGGGCCGGCGGTCTCCGGCGCCT
>JBKPCH010000083.1:0-10110 GCA_046727275.1 Candidatus Dormiibacterota bacterium | reverse complement strand
GTCCGGGGACGAGGACCGCAGGGAGCGCGTACGGAGTACTCGGGATAAGAGGACCGCAGGAGCCGGGCCGCCAGATGGGGCGCATGGGCGCCAAAGATCCGTCAGTGCCTATCCGCGCACCCTCCAAGGCCGCCGGCGAGCAGGTAGTCGGCGGCGGGGCCGCGAGGCCTACGCCGACTCGCCGACGATCGCGGAGCCCTCGCCCTCCTCGGCGTACTCGAACTCCGGCTCGCCGTGATTGCGAATCGCTTCGGCCCGGATGATGCAGCGCTTGATGTCCGGGCGGGACGGGATCTCGAACATCGTGTTGAGGAGCACCTCCTCGATGATCGACTTGAGCGCCCGCGCCCCGGTGCCGCGGCCGACCGCCTTGGTGGCGATCGCCTCCAGCGACCCGTTCTCGAACACCAGCTCCACGTTGTCGAGATTGAAGAACTTCTGGTACTGCTTGACCAGCGCGTTCTTGGGCTCTGTCAGGATCCGGACGATGTCCGCCTCATCGAGCGGATGCAGCGTCACAGTGATCGGCAGGCGGCCGATGAACTCCGGGATGAACCCGTACTTGAGCAGATCCTCGGGCTGCAGCATGGAGAGGATCTCCGCCTTCTCCTGCTTGCCGAGCCGGGTCGAGGGGGCGCCGAAGCCTATCGACTTGCGGCCCACCCGCTGCTCGATGATCCGCTCCAGTCCGTCGAAGGCACCGCCACAAACGAACAGGATGTTCGTCGTGTTGATCTGGATGAAGTCCTGGTGGGGGTGCTTGCGCCCGCCCTGCGGCGGCACGTTGGCTACCGTGCCTTCGAGGATCTTCAGCAGCGCCTGCTGGACGCCCTCGCCCGACACGTCGCGGGTGATCGAGGGGTTGTCCGACTTGCGCGCGATCTTGTCGATCTCGTCGATGTAGATGATCCCGCGCTCGGCGCGGCTGATGTCGAAGTCCGCCGCCTGGATCAGCCGGAGGAGGATGTTCTCGACGTCCTCGCCGACATAGCCTGCCTCGGTGAGCGACGTGGCGTCCGCGATCGCGAACGGCACGTCCAGGATCTTGGCCAGCGTCTGGGCCAGGTAGGTCTTGCCGCACCCGGTGGGGCCCACGAGCAGCACGTTGGACTTGGTGAGCTCGACGTCGCCGACCATCTTGGAGGCCGAGACCCGCTTGTAGTGGTTGTAGACCTGCACGCTCAGGACCTTCTTCGCGTGCTCCTGGCCGATGACGTACTGGTCGAGCGCTGAGGCGATCGTCTTGGGGTTGGGGATGAACCCGGTCTTGGCCTTCTTGGAGCCGCCCGACCGGCTGTCCTCCTCCAGCACCTCCTGACAGAGGTCGATGCAGAGGTCGCAGATGTACACCCCCGGACCGGCGACGAGCTTGCGCACCTGGTCCTGGCCCTTGCCGCAGAACGAGCAGCGCGTGTATCGGCGGCGGTCTTCGCGGTCGCTCACGAATTCAGCCTCCTAGGTCCCCGCCGGCGCCGGCGGGTTGTGACCTCGCAGGATCTCGCTGGCCACCCGAACGCATTCGCTGCAGATATACACACCCGCACCTGCCACAAGCTGCACCCCTCCCTCTCCACGCTCCCTGCCGCAAAAGTTGCACCTCGGTCGGTGCCGGACCACCTTCGGGTTGCCCTTGCGGCGAAAGATCATGGCGTCAAGCCTTCGCCGCCGCCGGCTTGCCGTCCGCTACGGCGGCCGCCACCTTCTCCGGCGTCACGATGATGTCGTCGATGAGCCCGTAGGCCTTCGCCTGCTCGGGCGTCAGGAAGTAATCGCGTTCGGTGTCCTGCTGCACGCGCTCGATCGGCTGCCCGGTGTGACGCGCCAGGATGCCGTTCAGCAGCTCGCGAGTCCGCAGGATCTCCTTGGCGTGGATCTGGATATCGGACGCCTGGCCCTGCATGCCGCCCCACGGCTGGTGGATGAGGATGTTGGCGTGGGGCAGCGCGTACCGGCGGCCGGCCGAGCCGCCCGCCAGGAGGACCGCCCCCATCGAGTAGGCCATCCCGATGCAGATCGTGGACACAGCGGGCCGCACGTACTGCATCGTGTCGTAGATGGCCAGCCCGGCGGTCACCTGGCCGCCCGGACTGTTGACGTAGATCGCGATGTCCTTCTCCGGGTCCTCGCTCTGGAGGAACAGGAGCTGCGCGATGACCAGATTGGCAACCTGGTCGTCTATCGGAGTGCCGATGAAGATGATCCGGTCCTTGAGCAGCCTGGAGTAGATGTCGAACGCGCGCTCTCCGCGGTTCGTGCTCTCCACGACCATCGGAACCAGATAGCCCGAGGGCCTGTCCTCGTGCACCAGCCCATTGTAGGTCCCGTCGTCCATTCCTCTACTCCGCCTTCACATGCAGGGATTGCTCGGCCTCGGCGGCCGGGGCGCCGCCCAGCCTGGCCACCAGGCCCTCCAGGACCTTCAGCCGGGTGAGCCGGTGCCGGAAGAAATCAAGTGCGGCCGGGCTGCGCTCGAGCGAGTCGAGCTGGCTCTTCACCTCGTCGTCCCGCTCGGCCTGGGTGCGCATGTACTCGCGCACCTCCTCGTCCGACGGGGAGATGGCCAGGCGCCTGCCCAGCTCCTCGAGCACCAGGTCGACGCGGATCCGGCTCTCGGCCTCGGGCCGCTGCTCGGCCAGGTACTCCTCCGCCGTCTTGCCCACGTACTCAAGGTACCGGTCGAGACGGAGCCCGCGCCGCTGCAGAGTGCGCTGCAGGTCCTCCAGCTGGTGCTCGACCTCGCGGTCCACGAGCGCCACCGGCACCTCGACCGTGGCAGCCTCGACGACCGCCGCGACCGCGGCCTGCTCGAACGCGAGCTCGTCCAGGCGCCGCGCCTGCTCCACGAGGTCGCGCTGCACCGCCTCGCGGAGGCCCTCTGCGGTGGTCTGCTCGCCGCTGCTCAGCTCGGACGCGATCTCGTCCGTGAGCTCGGGCACCGTCTTCTCCTTGACGCCCTGGATCGTCACCTCCAGGCGCGCCTGGCGCCCGTGCAGCTCCGGGTTGGGGTGGTCGTCGGGGAGCGTCACGTCGGCGGTGGCCACCTCGCCGGTGCGGCGGCCAGGCAGCGCCGCCAGCAGCTCGGGGATCACCACCCCCTCGCGGACCTCGACCTCGGTGGCCGTCCGCGCCTCGGAGGGGACCTCCTGGCCGTCCACCAGCAGCCGGAGGTCGGCGACGACGATGTCGCCCTCGCGGACCTCCCGCTCGACCGGCTGGACCTGCGCCAGGCGGTCCTGCAGCTCCCGCAGGCGAGACTCCACGGTCTCGTCGTCGACCGCAGTCTGCCGGCGCTCCACGTGGAGCGTGTCCAGGTCAGGCGCCACCACCGTGGGCATCACGCTGACGCGGGCGGTGAAGCGGCCCGTCCGGCCGCGCTCCAGCTCCTGGATCTCGACCCGCGGCCGGTCGATGGCGTCGATCGAGTGGTCCTGCAGCGCCTGCGCCACGAGCGGCGGCACGAGCGCGTCCGCGACCTCGTCGCGGATCGCCGAGTGCCCGACGCGGGCCTCGACCATGGGCCGGGGCGCCTTGCCCGGTCGGAAACCCTCGATCCGAATGCGCTGGGCGAGCCGGTTGAGCACCCGCTCGTAGGCCCGGTCGACCTGCTCGGGAGGCACCTCGATGGTGAGGCCCACCTGGCTCCCCGGCAGCGTCTCAGTGACTACCGAAACGTCGGCTGCGGTCATCGGCCAGTGATTCTACGCAGCGGCCTCGAATACGCACCGCGCCCGCCCGGCGCCTATCCGCCGGGCGGTACGGGCCCGGCGAACGGCGTCGGCTGGCATCCGGGGAGCACGATCGGCAGCCGCGGGCAGGGACGGCCCACCGGCTGCGGCCCGGTGCCCGGGTCGGGCGGGACGCCAGCCGCGTCGCCCGGCGACGGCGTGGCGGCCGGGCTGTCGCCGGCCAGGCGGTCCACCTTGGGCGTGTCGGCCAGGAAGTAGCTGCCGCCCTGCTTCACGACGTCCTTCGGCATGTCGTACCAGCGGTCGGGCACGCCCTTCAGGGCCGCCTCCATGAACCTGTGCCAGGCCGGCGCCGCGACGAAGACGCCGTCCGCCTGGTTGCCGTGGATGTAGTAGCCCTTCTGTACGTCGTTGCCGGCGATGTCGCCCACCCACACCACCGTGGCGAGGTCCGGCGTGAAGCCGATCGTGAGCGCGTCGTGGTAGTTCTCGGTGGTGCCCGTCTTGGCCGCGGCGTGCCGGTCGGGCAGGTGCAGCGGCGTCCCCATCCCGAAGATCAGCCTGCGGTTGGTGTCGTCCGAGAGGATCGACGCGATGATGTAGGCGACCCCCGGATCGACCGCCTGGCGCATGCCCTGGTTGGGGTTGACCTGCCAGACGACCCTGTCCCTCGCGTCGGAGACCGAGAGGATGGCCTCCGGGGTGTGGTAGAGCCCCATGTCGGCGTACGTGGCGAGCGCCGCGTCCTCCTCCAGCAGGGTGATCGGGAAGCCGCCGAGCGTGAGGCTGGCCCCGTAGTCGCCCTCCTTGCCGTCGGGGCTGCCCGCGGCGTTGCGCGGCTTCATGCCCATCTGGCGGTAGAACTCGAGCACGCCCGGCACGCCGACCGTCATCTCGACCTTGACCGCCGGGATGTTGAGCGAGTTGGCCAGCGCCACCTTGGCCTGCGGCGCGCCGTGGGTGCGGTGGTCGAAGTTGGTCACCACGTAGGGCTTGGTCTCGCCGGGCTGCTTCAGGTTGTACGGGCTGGGGCCGTCCACGATCGGCGTGTCCATCGTGATCTTCCGGTCCAGCAGCGCCTTGCCGTACGTGAAGGGCTTGACCGAGGAGCCCGGGTTCACCGGCTGCACGCCGGCGAAGTCGAACCCGCCCCCCCGCGCGTTGACGTCGGGGGCCCCGACGTAGGCGAGGATCTGGCCCGTCTTCGGGTCCATCGAGACCAGGGCCGAGCTCAGCAGGCCGACCGTGTCCTTGGACAGGTTGGCCTGCAGGTTCTCGCGCACCGTCTGCTCGGCCAGCTGCTGCTTGCCGTAGTCCAGCGTGGTCGTGACCGTCAGCTGCTGCTGGCCGGGCTTGAACCCGAGCAGCTTGAGCTGGTCCTCGACGTACTTCACGAAGTGGGGCGCCTTGTACGTGTTGACCGGCGCGAAGACGTCCAGGTGCTCGGCGTAGGCCGACCCGGCTGCCTGGGGGGTGACCACGCCGTCGCGCACCATCGCGTCCAGGACCTCCTTCTGCCGGCGCTTGGCCACGTCGAAGTGCTGGACCGGGCTGTAGGCGTCCGGGGCCTGGGGCAGGCCGGCCAGCATGGCGGCCTGGGCCAGGTCGACGCCGGCGACGTCGCGGTGGAAGTAGGTCTGGGCCGCCGCCTGGACCCCGTACTGCTGCTCGCCGTAGTAGCTGCGGTTCAGGTACAGCTCGAGGATCTTCCGCTTCGAGTAGGTCTGGGTCAGCTGGTACGCCAGCACCAGCTCCTGGACCTTGCGGTCGATGGTCTGCCTCGGCGTCAGGAAGAGCTGCTTCGCGAGCTGCTGGGTGATGGTCGAGCCGCCGCCGGCGATGCCGCCGGCGCGGACGTTGGTGGCCGCGGTGCGCAGGATGGCCTCGGTGTCGAAGCCCTGGTTGGTCCAGAACGTCCGGTCCTCGATCGAGACCGTCGCCTGGCGCACCTTGGGGTTGATCTGGTCGAGCGGCACCGTGATCCGCCGGTCGCCGTCCTGGCCGATGTCGGCCAGGACCATCCCGGTGCGGTCCTTGATGATCGTGTCGCCCTGGAAGTCGGTGGAGTCCATGCCCTGCACAGACGGCAGGTTGTTGACGAAGGAGACGGCGTAGACGTTGGCGCCCAGCGCCATGACCGCGACGAGGACGCCCAGGACCGCGCCGGCGCGGATCAGGGTCCGCCGCGTCCGCTGCCGCCCGGCGGGGGACCAGCTGGCGTGGAACCGGGCTCGGGGCTTGCGGCCCGACCGGGTACGGATTCGGGGTGGGTTCATCTGGCTGATGTCAGCGTTCTCCGTCGCTCACGGCCAAAGTTCTGCCGGGTTCCAACGCGGCACGGGCCGCGAAGGGTACGCCGCGGCCGGGACAGCAGCCTACACGAACGTGGGAGCGAAGCCCAGCCCGAGTGCGTGAAGGTAGCCCGGCAGGCCCGCCAGCACCTGCCGGACGGCCCCCCCCCACCCCAACCCTCCCCCGCGAGAACAGAAGGGCGGAGGAGACGCGGCGCGTAGGAATGGGCTTCGCCCGAGCGAGTGGGTCCGTCTTCCCTGCCCTCCAGGCGTCGCGCCCAGACCCGAAGGGATGCGCCGAAGGTGCCCCCAACGTCCCGGACAAGGAGGGGGGTTTCGGAAGGGGGGGAGCTTGCTCCCCTCTTGCATCCCCTCCCCCGCGAGGGGGGAGGGGGCTCTATCTCCAGCAGCGCCTGCTGCTGCGCGCTACGCCCGCTGCGGGGTTCGGGAGCGCTTGTCCTCGGCGGCCCTCGTGGTCAGGTTGACCACCGCCACCACGCCGTTGACGCCGTGGACCCGCTCCGCCGCCGCGTCCACGAAGGCCGGGTCGGGGACGGCGCCGCGCAGGTACACGGTCCGGCCCTCCACCGCCACGTCGAGGCCGGCCGGCATGGCGCCGCCCTCGGCGATCGCCTGCTGGACGCGGGCGCCCAGGTCGGCCTCCAGCTGCGTCCGGCGGCCGACCAGCTCGGCGTACCGCTCGCGAGCGCGGTGCCGCACGTCGCCGAGCCGGCTCTGGGCGGCCCGGCGCCGCTCGCGGTCGAGGACGACGTAGCCGGCCCCCACCGCGGCCATGCCCAGCGCCACCAGGCCGGCGATGCCGGCGATGGCCCAGGGCGAGGTCTGCCGCCGCGGTCTGGCCCGGCGGTCGAGATCGGTCCGGACGGAGCCGGCCCAACGCATGCCGCGCTTCTGCATGGCCCTGAGGTCGATGTCGTCGAGGAGCTTCACCAGGGCCCCGCGGGCCTGGTCGAGGGCTCCGACCGCGCTGTCGAGCGTCTGCTCTGCCCGCTTCCTGGCTACTTTACCCATGCGAGTAGACTATCAAGTTTTTGTCTGGTTCGCTGGGAAGCAATGACCCAGCCGGCCGTTCAACTTTTTGTCGAACGGCTTCCGCTCGGTGCGGCGTAGACCTCGTTCGGATCGACCAGCTTCTCCTGCCGCGTGCCCGGGAAGTGGACGCGGACCCCGGGCCGGCCCGGGCTGCCGGGCTCCCAGCCCGCCCGGTAGAGCTCCGCCGCCTGCGCCAGGTCCCGGGCCTGGGCCACCCGGCGGCCGTCCGTGAACGCCACGGCGGCCCTGGCGCCCGGGAACCCCAGCCGCACCTCGCCGCCGGTCTTGAGGTTGAAGCGGTACTCGTCGAAGGAGCCCGAGTCGACGTCCACGATCAGCTGGGCCAGGGTGGGCAGCTCGCCCGCCCGCATGGAGTCGCGGAGGCCGGCCCGGCGCTCGCGCTGGGCGAGCCGCTCGCGGCGGCGGCCCTCCGTCAGCAGCACGTCGCGCTCGGCCCGCAGCTCGGCCAGCCGCTGCTCGACGGGCCGCATCCGCGCGCGTACGTCGACCAGCCGGGCCTCGAGCTCACCGGCGCCCAGCACCGTCAGGTCCTCGTCAGCCACGGCTCAGAAGCCGTTCAACCATCGTTCCGCCTCACGCCTGGTCCGCAGGTGTACCACCGGCAGCCCGGACGCCGCCAGCAGCCCGATGACCCGGCCCCGGGAGCGCCGCCCGTAGTTCCAGACCCAGCGCAGGAACTGCAGCTCCACGCGCTCCGGGCAGCCCGGCGGGAGGTCCGGCCGCGTCCGGCCCCGGTAGCGGAGTGAGCGCAGGACCACGCGGCGCACGCAGGTCAGCCGGGGCAGGTCCAGGAACACGACGGCGTCGGCGCGGGCCAGCCGGCACTCCAGCGTGCCGCCGTAGTTGCCGTCCATCACCCAGCGCTCCCGGGCCGCCAGCTGGCCGACTCGCGACTGCCACTCGTCCGGCGGCGTATGGTGCCAGCCGGGCAGCCAGTACTCCGTGTCCAGGTGGATGACCGGCAGCTCCAGGGCCCGCGCCAGGCGCAGCGCGACCGTCGTCTTGCCCGCGCCCGCGCAGCCGACCACCAGCACCCGCCGCGCCGCCCCGAGGGCGGTGGGGACAGGCGTCGAGAACGCCGGCCGAGCAACACCGCGCCGCAGAACTGGTAGGGTAGCCCGACTGGGCCCGTATTGGATGGACCGGGACGGGACGGCCTCCGGGGCCCGGTTTATCAACATCCGCGTTGACAAATCGGTAGAATCGGCTGCGGGCTATGAACCGCAAGCATGACGTCCTGGCGCTGCTGAAGGCCAGGGGCTCCGCCGGGCTCGCCGAGATCGCCCAGCACCTGCACGTGAGCAAGCAGGGGGCGCTCCGCCACCTGGAGGCCCTGCAGGCCCGCGGGCTGGTGGAGGTCTCGACCGACGAGCACCGGGGTCCCGGCCGGCCCGGCCACGTCTACCGGCTCACGGCCGCCGCCGCCCCCCACTTCCCGAGCGGCCACCGGGAGCTCGCCACGGAGCTCGTGGAGTTCCTGGGCAGCACGGAGGCGGAGCGCTTCTTCGCCGAGCGGGCCCGCCGCCTGGAGGCGGTATACGGGGCGCGGCTGGCCGGGATGGGCTTCGAGGAGCGGGTTCGCGAGCTGGCGCGGCTCACCACCGAGCAGGGCCACATGACCGAGCTGGTCGAAGGCACCGGCGGCGGCATCCAGCTGAGGCACTGCAACTGCCCGATCCAGGACGTCGCCGCCCGGACCGGGCACCCCTGCCAGCAGGAGCTGGACATCTACCGCCGCCTCCTGGGCGCCGTCGTGGAGCGCACGACGTGGCTGGGCAGCGGCGACCCGAACTGCACGTACGACATCACTGCTGAGAGGACGAAGAACATTGGCTGAATTCGAGATCGAGGACCTTCACGTCGCCGTCGAGGGCAGGGAGATCCTGAAGGGCGTCTCGCTGGGGCTGAGCCGCGGCGAGGTGCACGCGGTCATGGGGCCCAACGGGTCGGGCAAGAGCACGCTGTCCAACACCCTGATGGGCCACCCCGGCTACGAGGTCACCGGGGGCCGGGTGCTGTTCCAGGGCCAGGACCTGCTGCAGCTCGAGCCCGACGAGCGGGCGCGGCTGGGCATCTACCTGGCGTTCCAGTACCCGACGGTGGTGCCGGGCGTGACCATGGCCAACTTCCTGCGCACGGCCCTGAACGCCAAGCGGGGCTACGACGGCAAGGACAAGTCCAAGGCGATCTCACCCCGCGAGTTCCGCACGCTCCTGAAGGAGCCGATGCAGACCCTGCGGATGGACGACACCTTCCTCTCCCGGTACATCAACGACGGCTTCTCGGGCGGAGAGAAGAAGCGGGCCGAGATCCTCCAGATGGCGGTGCTCAAGCCGCAGATCGCCATCCTGGACGAGACCGACTCCGGCCTCGACATCGACTCCATCAAGTTCGTCAGCGAGTCGATCAACTCGCTGCGCGGCCCCGACCTCGGGGTCCTGATCATCACGCACTACACGCGCATCCTCCAGTTCATCGAGCCGGACTTCGTGCACGTCCTGGTCCAGGGCCAGGTCGTCCGCTCGGGTGGCCCGGAGGTTGCCGACCAGCTGGAGCTGACGGGCTACTCCGAGTGGGTCGACGAGCCCGCCGCCGCCGGCATCGACGATTCTTCCAGGGAGGTGGGCTAGGCGATGGCAGTGGTCCCGCAGATCAACGTCGGCGACGACTACCGCGAGAAGTACGGCTTCTTCGACCCCGAGAAGTACGTCTTCAAGGCCAAGCGCGGGCTCTCCGAGGAGGTCGTCAAGGAGATCTCCTGGATGAAGGGCGAGCCGGACTGGATGACCCAGATGCGGCTCCGCTCGCTCCGGATCTTCCACAAGAAGGCGATGCCGACGTGGGGCGCCGACCTGTCGGTGATCGACTTCGACAACATCTTCTACTACCTGAAGTCCACCGAGAAGCAGGGCAAGTCGTGGGACGAGGTGCCCGACGACATCAAGCGGACGTTCGACCGCCTGGGCGTGCCGGAGGCGGAGCGCAAGTTCCTGGCCGGCGTCGCCGCCCAGTACGAGTCCGAGGTCGTCTACCACTCCCTCCACCAGGAGCTGGAGAAG
>JBKPCH010000082.1:0-3409 GCA_046727275.1 Candidatus Dormiibacterota bacterium | reverse complement strand
ACCGCCGCCTGTCTCGCCGACCTCGGCAACGACGTCTGCGTCGTCGAGATCGACCAGGAGAAGGTCCGCGCCCTCCGCCGGGGCCGCCTGCACTTCTTCGAGCCCGGCCTGCGCGAGATGATCGAGCGCAACCTCCGCGCCGGCCGCCTGCTCTTCACCGACGCCTACGGCGAGGCGATCCCGGGGGCCGAGTTCGCGTTCCTGGCCGTCGGCACGCCGGAGGGCGCCAACGGCGAGGCGGACCTCCGCTACGTCGAGCAGGCGGCGCAGTCCATCGCCCAGCACCTGTCGGCGCCGCTCGTCGTCATCAACAAGTCCACCGTGCCGATCGGCACGGGCGACGTGGTCTCGGACGTGATCCGCCGGTCCAACCCGCACTTCCCCGTCGAGGTGGTGTCCAACCCCGAGTTCCTCCGCGAGGGCTCGGCGCTCCAGGACTTCATGTCGCCGGACAGGGTGGTGATCGGCGCCCACAACCGCGAGACGGCCGAGCTGGTGGCCAGGCTGTACGAGCCGCTCCAGGCGCCGGTGCTGATCTACAACATCTACACCGCGGAGATGGTCAAGTACGCCTCCAACGCCTTCCTGGCGGCCCGGATCTCGTTCATCAACGAGATCGCGCGCATCTGCGAGCGGGTCGACGCCGACGTCAAGCGGGTCGCCGAGGGGATGGGCCTCGACCGCCGCATAGGGCCGCACTTCCTGGACGCCGGCATCGGGTACGGCGGCTCCTGCTTCCCCAAGGACGTGAAGGCGCTGGCCGCCATCGCCGAGCGCTACGAGTACCACCCGGAGCTGCTGCACGCCGTCATGGACATCAACCGGGACCAGCGCACGCTGGTCGTCGAGAAGCTGCGGGAGTGCCTGGGCAGCCTGCGCGGCCAGGTGATCGGGATGCTCGGCCTGGCCTTCAAGCCGAACACGGACGACATGCGCGAGGCCGCCAGCATCGAGATCGGCAGGGCCCTCCTCAAGCGGGGGGCCTCGGTGCGGGCCTACGACCCCGCCGCCGTGGAGAAGGCGAGGGCGATCATGCCCGAGATCGACTACCGACGGAACGCGCAGGCGGTGGCCAGGGGCGCGGACGCGCTGGTCGTGGTGACCGAGTGGAACGAGTTCAAGCAGCTCGACCTGCTGCGGCTGAAGCGCCTGATGCGCCGGCCCGTCGTCGTCGACGGCCGCAACGTCTACGACCCCGAGGAGATGCGCCGGCTCGGCTTCGTCTACCGGGGCATCGGTCGGAACTGAGCGACGTGACGAGGGCAGTGGTCTCCGGCGCCGCCGGCTTCATCGGCTCGCACCTCTGCGACCGCCTCCTGGAGCGGGGCTGGGAGGTGCTGGGCGTCGACAACTTCGTGACCGGCTCGCGGGCCAACGTCCGCCACCTGCTGTCGAACCGGGCGTTCCGGCTGGTGGAGCACGACGTCAGCACGGCGCTGCAGGTGGGCGGGGAGGTGGACTACGTCCTGCACTTCGCGTCGCCGGCGTCGCCGGTGGACTTCCCGGCCATCCCGATCCAGATCGTCAAGGTGGGCACGCTGGGCACGCACAACCTGCTGGGGCTGGCCAAGGCGAAGGGGGCGCGCTTCCTGCTCGCGTCCACGTCCGAGGTCTACGGCGACCCGATGGTCCACCCCCAGCCGGAGACCTACTGGGGCAACGTCAACCCGATCGGCCCCCGCGGCTGCTACGACGAGGCCAAGCGCTGCGCCGAGGCGTTCACGATGGCGTACCACCGCGCGCACAGTATCGACACACGTATCGTTCGGATCTTTAACACCTTCGGCCCGCGGATGAGGCTCGACGACGGCCGGGTGATCCCCAACTACTTCACCCAGGCGCTGCGGGGCGAGCCGCTGACCGTCTACGGCGACGGCAGCCAGACGCGCAGCCTCTGCTACGTCGACGACCTGGTGGCCGGCGTGCTCGCCGTGCTGGACGGCCCCGACCCGATGCCCTTCAACGTGGGCACCCAGGACGAGGTCACCATGCTGGAGCTGGCGGAGCTCGTCAGGAAGGTGACCGGCACCTCCAGCGAGGTGGAGTTCCGGCCCCTGCCCGAGGACGACCCCCGGCAGCGCCGGCCCGACACCGCCCGGGCGCGGGAGCTGCTCGGCTGGCGGCCCCGGGTTTCCATGGAGGACGGCCTCCGCCGGACTCTGGAATACTTCAGGGCGGCCCTCGCATGAACCTCGCCCCGTTCATCCGCGACGTCCCGGACTTCCCCATCCCCGGCATCCTCTTCCGCGACATCACGCCGCTGCTGCGCGATCCGGCCGCACTCGCGGAGGCGGTGAAGGAGATGAGCGACCCGTGGCAGGACCGGGGCGTCGACCTCGTGGCCGCCATGGAGGCCCGCGGGTTCATGTTCGGGGCCGCGATGGCCATCCGGCTCGACGCCGGGTTCGTGCCGGTCCGCAAGCAGGGCAAGCTGCCCTGGCGGACCCGCAGCGTGCAGTACACGCTGGAGTATCGGGAGGACGTCCTCCACGTCCACGAGGACGCGGTGGGACCCGGCCAGCGGGTGCTGGTCGTGGACGACGTCATCGCCACGGGCGGGACGGCCCGGGCGGTGGTGGACCTGATGGAGCAGCTGGGTGGGACGGTGGTCGGGGTCCAGTTCCTCATCGAGCTGGCCGGCCTCGCGGGGCGGGACATGCTGGCCGACCGCGACGTCAGGGCGGTCTTAACTCTCTAGCCGAGCCGAGCATTAACCTGAGGAGAGCATCGAGAAAGTGAGCGTAGGAGCACGGACGAGCGACGTCAGGAACCCGGGGCTGGCCCCGGAGGGCGACGACCTGATCGAGTGGGCCGCGCGGGAGATGCCGGTGCTGCTCGCGATCCGCGAGCGGTTCGCACGTGAGCGGCCCCTGAGCGGCCTGCGCGTCAGCGCCTGCCTGCACGTGACCTCGGAGACCGGCAACCTGATGCTGACCCTGAAGGCCGGGGGCGCCGACGTCGCCCTCTGCGCGTCCAACCCGCTCTCCACCAACGATGCAGTGGCGGCCGCCCTCGCCCACACGCACGGGATCCGCACCTACGCGATCAAGGGCGAGGACAACGACACCTACTACGCCCACATCTCGGCCGCGCTCGACCACGCCCCCAACTTCACGATGGACGACGGCGCCGACCTGGTCACCATGCTCCACCGCGACCGTACGGACGGGCTGGCCCAGGTGCTGGGCGGCACGGAGGAGACGACCACCGGCGTCATCCGGCTGCGGGCCATGGCGGACAGCGGCGTCCTGCGCTACCCCATCATCGCGGTCAACGAGGCCGACACCAAGCACCTGTTCGACAACCGCTACGGCACCGGCCAGTCCACCATCGACGGCATCATCCGGGCCACGAACGTGCTGCTGGCCGGCAAGACGTTCGTCGTGGCCGGCTACGGCTGGTGCGGCCG
>JBKPCH010000081.1:0-15531 GCA_046727275.1 Candidatus Dormiibacterota bacterium | reverse complement strand
CTAATCGACGCGCGAACCGCCCTCCTCAACTGGCTGGAGCCTGCCGCTGACTCGTGGGCAAGCGACCGCCCGCGGCTTGCCTGGCAGCGCCGGCGGACCTACGCTCGCGGCCCCGGTGCTCCTGGCTCTCCTGTATGCACTCCTCCGCCTACTGATCGACCTCGAGGTGAGCGACACCTGCTTCTCTCTCGCCCTGGGGAAGGGGATCTGGTCAGGTCTGGATCCGAGCCCCGTAGTTGCTGAGGATCTGGCCGATGTCGACAAAGCCGATACTGTTGTAACAACTCGCAATCGTCTCGTTGTTGTTGTTCGTGCAGGAGTAGCCGATCCCGAAGCCGTACGACTGGAGGCCCTTGGCGATCACGGTCCCTGATTGCGATCCCAGCGAGAAGACGGGACCGCCGCTGTCGCCGCCGCCGGCAGCTCGGGTGCGGCAGATGTTCTGGTACGGAGTGCCGCCGGCTTCCCACTCGGTGACGTTGGTCCCGTTGATGCCGACCACCGTCTGGTACTGGAGCTGGATGGCGCAGTTGATCCCGGTGGCGGACCCGGACTGGCAGACCCAGTCCCCGGAGCGGTTGCCAGCGGAGCCGACCACCTGCTTAGTAAATTCGGTGCCGACAGCGACCCCGCCGTCGTATGTCAGGCCACCGGTAAAGGAGCGGATGTACTGTACGTCCAACGACTTCGTGACCGTCCAGGTGTCGCCGAACTTCAGGTTGTTGTTGCCGCTCTGCCACCCGTACCAGGACCACCAGGGCGTACCAGAGCAGTGCCCGGCGGTCAGGATGAACGTCCGGCCATCCGAGTTGCGGACGATGGGGAAGCCGCTGGTGCAGTAGTGGACCCCGTCGCTCGTGATCCGCGCCCCCGCCCAGTGGGGCACGTAGTCGAGCAGCCGCGACGTGGGCCGGGGATGCATCGCCGGCACCAGCCGCACGGCGACGCCGACGTCGGCCGCGATCTGCGCTACCGAGGCGGAGTGAGCCGCCGCGGCGGCACCGGCGACTGGCGCGCCGCTCCCGGCAGCGGCCGCCACGTCGAGTCCGCTGCCGTCGGTGCGCAGCACGACCGCGTCGATGCCGAGGCTCGCGTAGCGGTCCCGGGCCGACATGATCCGCCGGGCTGCGGCCTCCAACTCCGCCGGCGTGTGCAGGGCCGGTTGCAGAGTCACATAGATGCCCGAGGCCCGGATGGCGGCGATCTCGGCGGTCACCTGGGAGGGCACCTGGCCCTTCCAGTGCACCGTGAGGCTGGATGTCTCGGCTGAGACCACGATCTCGCCCAGGCCGGATTCGGCTCCGGCCACGGCCGTCAGTCGGTCCGCGGCGCGGTCCAGGGGGACCTGGGCCACCATCAGCTGCTCGGGGGTCATGGGAGCACTTGCCGCCGCCACGGTGCGGGGGTACGGGACCACGGCGAGCACCAGGGCCGCCGCGAGGCCAAGCGGACCACGCAGCCGTTCAGGCCACGATCGTCGGTGCACCTTGCCCATCGCTTCACCTCTTCTCTCTGCAGCCGGTGCCGCTCCACCGAAGACACGCTGACCGTAGCACCCGCCCAGGGGTGGGTCAATCGGCCGCCCGGGCGGGCAGACAGCCGAGCAGACGTCCGAACAATCTGCCGGCCCGAGACGGTTCCCGGGTAGGTGGGGGACAATCCGCCTGCTGCGGCGCCTGGCCCACGGCCGAGCCTACCTGCCACGGCGATCGCCGTCACTTGCTGCGAATGGTGCCGCGCATCGACCGCATCGATGCGGTGGTCTGTGACTCGGAGCACGAGGCGGTCTGGCTCGAGCGAAACCTGCACGAGCGGTCCCTGCCTCCTTGGAACCGTGCCCGAGTCTGGCCGACGATGCTTCGGCCCATACCTGGGCGGCAACCGCGTCCGCTTGGCGATCTCCGCCCTGCTCCGCCTGTTGCCCCTGACCTACACCGACGAGGGCCTTCGCGGGTTCGGACGCGACATGGCGCGGGCGCGTGGTGTCACCTCCGCCGACCGCACGACGCTGGTCGCGCCTTGACCGCGATCCTGGAGCGGGACCTGGCCGCACGAACCGCCTTCCGCGTCGAACTGGAATGCCGACGCGACAGCCGCCGCGTCGGGCCTGGCGTTCGAGCTGGCGGGGCGGGTGCAGTCAAGGCCACGCCCACCGCCTGCCAAGAAAGGATCTGGCCGTCGAATGGCGGCTCCACGTTGGTGGCCACGAACGCGCCCCTGTAGTCCTCGGCGGCCATGACGCTAGCGTACATCTGTTCGCGTGCCCAGCAAAGGTCTGCGGCTCAGGCCACCGCCGCCTCGGCGTCGAGCCTCGTCTCGTACTCGAAGAGCCCGGGCCGGAGCCGGCGGCCCCGGAGCCGCGCGGCCACGAACGCCGAGCCGGCCTCCTGACCCCACCGGTGCAGCCGCGCCGTCATGCCGAAGTCGCTGGGGCCGGGGCGGGCGGCGAGCCGCGGCCGCAGGAGCGCGATCCTCGCCCGCCGGCCGCAGGCCTCGATCGCGAGCTCGGTCTGCCGGCGCAGCATCAGGCCGATGGCGTTCACGGCCACGTCCCAGAGCTGCGGCTCCCGGTCGACCGCGCCGTCGCCAATCACGTCGACGGCCAGCACGTCGGTCATCCCCGCCTCCACCGCGGTCTCCACGTCGCAGTTGGCGACCACCCCCCCGTCCACCAGCCGCCGGTCGCCGATGGCGACCGGCGGGAAGAGCACCGGGATGGCGGTCGAGGCGAGCACGGCGGGCAGGACCGGCCCGCTGCGCAGCACGACCCTGGAACCGCGGTCGGCGTCGGCCGCCACGATCGCCAGCGGGATGGCGGCGTCCTCGATCGCGACCCCGGCCGGCACGCCGCGGCCCACCGCCTTCGCCACCCCGCTCTGCGTCGTCAGGTGGTGCTTGCGCTGCACGAGCCGGCTGACGATGGGGACCGGGCCGTCGGGAATCATGGTCGACCGGTCGCAGTCGAGCCAGAACTCGAGCAGGCGCGCGCCCACGTCGGGCGACGGGTGCAGCGCCCAGAACGCGGCGTTCACGGCGCCAATGCTGGTGCCGACCAGCAGGTCGGGGACGATGCCCTGGCGGGCCAGAACGTCGATGACGCCGACCTCGAAGGCGCCCAGGCTGGCGCCGCCGCCCAGGACCACCGCCAGCCGCGCCGGCCGCGCCCAGCGGGGGAGGAGCCGCCCCAGCACGCCCCGGCCCCGGCCACCGGCTCTCAGCACGCCCGCGGCGTCCATCGCGTAACGCGACCAGTATTGGGGAGCCGGAGTCCGCGAAGCCAAGGGCCGGGGGTCCCGCCCGATGCGGGACAACCATCGCTGGAGGCCCGGGTCACGCCGGTGCCGGGGCGCCGAACCACCGGGCCAGCGCGTCGCGGACCCCGGCCATGATGGAGGCGAACAGCGCCTCGTCGTCGGCGAACGAGGTCAGCATCAGGACCCGGGTGTCGGGCCGCGCGGCCGGATCTCCCGGGTGGCCTCGATGCCGCTGCCATCGGCCAGGCGCACGTCCATGACGATCACGTCTGGCCGCACGCGCGCCGCCGCGGTCACCGCCATCCGCACGGTGCCCGCCTCGGCCACGATGCGGATGTCGCCGCCCGCCTCCAGCAGCGCGCGCAGGCCGCTCCGCACGACCTCGTGGTCATCCACCAGCATCACGCGCAGGGGCCGGCCCTCGGGGCCCGCCGGCTGTGTCATCGCTCCGCTCCCATCTGGGCCACGATCGTCTCACCCTGGCCGGTCGCTGAGCGGGGCCGAAGGTCCCGGCTGCGGCGGGCCCTTCGGCTCTGCCTCGGGCGAAGCGCCCCCGGCTACCTCCCGACCCGGCCGGCGACGAGGACCGGACGGTGGCCGAGCCGGATGACGTCATGGCAGGTGCTGCCGGCCAGGACCGCCTCCCAGTCGCGCAGCCGGCGCGAGCCCAGCACCAGGACGTCGGCGTCCCACTCCGCGGCGACCTCGGTGATCGCTCTGGCGACGTCCGGGGCGTGGTCCATCCTGTGCGTCCGGGCCGTGATCCCGACCTCACGCAGGCTGCGCCGCGCCGCCTGCAGGACGACGTCCGACGTCTCGGGCAGCTCGGCGTACGTCTCGCCGGACCAGTGCCCCACGTGGATCGCCACGCGCCTCGGGACGTGGACTGCGAGTACGTCTGTCGGTCCTCGCAGCAGGCTGATCGCGCCGGCGACGGCCGGGGCCTCGCCCTTCTCGCGCAGGGCCACCAGCACGCGCCGGAACCCGTGCAGCGGCGGCCGGGCGGCGTCCGGCATGACCAGGACCGGCAGGTGCGTCGAGGCCATCAGGGCGTGGCTCACGCTGCGGCCGAACAGGCCGCCGACGTGTCCCAGGCCCCGCGAGCCCATCACGACCAGGCCGGCGCCGCCCGCCCCGGCCCGATCGGCCAGCCGGCCGGCCACGCTCCCGCCCAGCAGCGGGATCGCCTCTCCCGTCGCCACCAGGCCCCTGGCCCGCAGCCGTTCCGCCGCGCCGTCCACCAGCGCCGCGGCGCCGGAGGCGTCCTCCCGCCAGGCGCTCTCGATGACGTGCACCACGTGGATCTCGTCCCCTGGCTGGGCCATCGCCGCGGTGACCGCGGCCAGGTGCGATGCCTCCCGTTCCTCCTTCAGGGCGACCAGCACGCGTCTCATCACCTTTTCCTCTGACTCGATGAGCCGGCTTCTCGGCCTCATCCCATGAGTTCAGCCTGCGCCGGGCGCGGCGGCCGGCACAGGGCCGTACGCCCCGCTCACGTCGGGTCCCCGGGTCCCGGCTCGGGCTGCAGGCCAGGCGTTCGCTCCGCCCGTATGCGGCTCAGGCGCGGGCCACGGCCGCCCGCCGCTGCTCCGTCCGCACCCTCGTACGAGGCACGATCACGACCGGGCAGCTGGCCCGGTGGACCAGCCGCTGGCTGACGCTGCCCGCCAGCAGGCCGACCAGGGCGCCCCGTCCCCGGCAGCCTGTCACCAGGAGGTCGGCGGCCGTCTCGTTCGCGACCTCCACCAGGACCAGGTCCGCCGGCCCGGCACGGCACACGGTGCGGTACGCGATCCCGGCCTCCCGGAGCGGCGCGCACCAGTCGTCCTCGAATGTCCGCTGCTCCGATTCCGCCCAGATACCCGCGCTCGGGAGCAACCCCAGGCCCGTCGCGAGCGGCGCCGCGCGTGCCGGCTCGAAGGCGTGGACGGCGACGACGTACGCGCCGGTTGCGGTCGCAAGAGCGATCGTCCACCGCAGCGCGTCCCTGGAGCCGTCCGAGCCGTCCAGGCCGACCACGATCCTGTGCACCGGCGTGTCCCTCGTCATGGCTTCACCCCTGCGCCGGCCGGCGCCGGCCCGGACCCGGCGCGCCAGGCCGGCCACCGAGGCGAGGGCCGCCGGCAGCGCCTCGTCGTCATCGACCGCGAACAGGATCCTGCGGTACATCTCGTCTACCCCGACTCCAGCATCGGGCCGCCTCCTGCCGGCCGGGCCGAGCCGGCCCAGGCGTCAGGGTCGCGGGGCCGGCACCGGTCCCGGGTGACGTTCGCTCCGTCCGGCAGGCCGCCGGGCCGCGCGCCGACCAGCACGAGCGGTCCCAGGCCGGCGCTCCTGGCTGCGGCGCGGAGGCGGTCCGCCGCGAGCTGGAGCGCGTTCATCTCGTCGGCGGCGCACACCGTGACCGCCACCCGCACGTACTGTCCCGAGCAGTGCAGTTCGGCGCTGACCGCCTCGAAGCGGCCGGCGCGCGGCATCAGACGGTTCAGCCTGGCCAGCCGCCCGCTGCCGCCCGCAGGCGGGGCGGGATGACAGAGCTCAGCGTCCAGCACGAGCGGCCAGACGCCGGCCGCTGACGTCATCTCGGCGGTGGAGAGCTCACGGTCCCTCATCGTCATCCTCCTGCCCGCACGATGGTCCCGGGTGCTGCCCTGTGCCAGTGCCGATGGACCCGGTACGGCGGGACCGGTCGACGGGCTCGTCGAGGTCGGCGATCAGCCCAGTCGGGGCGTGACGAAGGACTCTGGGCGGTCCGCCCGGACCGAGCCACCATCGGACTGGAGGTGGCGATGTACAGACGGATCCTCGTAGCGATCGACCGGCGAGGGCTGGCCGATCACGCGCTGCCGGCGGTGGCGGGACTGGCCCGGCGATCCCTCGGCCAGGTCCTCGTCGTGACGCAGCCGGAGACGGCGGAGACGCCGGCGGCCGCGTCACGCCGCGTGAAGGACGTCGTCAGGCGCCTCGAGGCCGCCGGCGTGGCGGCTCGCGGAGAGGTCCTGCCGACGCACACGCGGCCCCCGGCCCGGCTGATCGCGGAGGCGGCGCGCGAGTTCGGGGCCGAGCTGGTCGCGCTCGGCTCGCGGGGCCTCGGCGACCTGGCCGGGCTGTTCCTGGGCAGCGTGGGCCACCAGGTGGCGGCCCTGCTGGTCTGTCCCGTGCTGCTCGTGCACGGCGCAGGCGTCCAGTCGGACGAGCTGCAGGTGCAGCCGCTGCGGCGCGTGCTGGTCGCGGTGCGGACGCTGCCGGAGTCCGAGGGGGCCCTCGCGGCCGCGCGGACGCTGGCCGCGGAGCACGACGCCGACGTCCTGGTGGTGCACGCGCTGGAGATGGCGTTCGACAGCGAGGACGCCTGGTACACGGAGACGGAGAGCGAGGCCGAGGCCCTTGTCCGGGATGCGGCGCAGCGGCTGAACGGCGGCGTCAGGTGGGTCCACACCAGGGTCCTGCGCGGCGGCGCCTCGGTGGCGGCCGCCCTCGCCGCAGCGGCCGAGCGGTGGGACGGGGACCTCATCGTGCTGGGCTCGCGCCGGCCGACGGACCTGGGCGGCCTGCTGCTGGGCAGCGTGGCGCACGGCCTTGTGCGCCGGACGCAGCGGCCCGTGCTGCTCGCCGAGCGAGCGGCCGCGGTCGCAGAGGAGCGTGCGTCATGAGCGCCCACGAGTTGCCGGTCGAGCGGATCGTCGTCGGCGTCGACGGGTCAGAGGGTTCGGCGAGCTGACCGCCAAGACGGAGGGCCAACCTGCTCGTGACGGGGCCCGCGGGCTGACCGAGGCCGCCGAGCTGGTCCAGGGTAGCGTCAGCCACTACCTGACGCACCACGCCCCTGCCCGGTGGTGGTGGTGCCGACGCCGGCGCATCCGCGCGCAGGCGATGAGGACACCAGCAGCTCCTTTGGGCCGTGCACGGCGCGGAAGAGTGCGTAGCCCTGCGCCGGCGGCATCCGACCCGTGACCGCCCGCAGGGCGGCGAGGTCGCGCGGTCGTAGTGGCGGCCGGCCGCCGGGGCAACCTGTGGGTCGCCCCGGCAGCTCGGGACCGGCGAGTGATGCTCGCCCTCCAACGACTCTCGTCAGACCGGCTGATGGCTTGCGCTCACACCTGCCGGGCGGGACTCAGCCCGCCACAGGAGTCCGGCCAGGCCGATCATCAGCAGCCCAACCAACAACCAGACCACTTGCGCCCAGCTACCCAGGCCAATCATCGCAATCTCGATGGTCAACCAGCCGACCGTGATGCAGCCGGCAGCTGCGGATGCCAGCGCGTCGAACCGCCGGGGCCCAAACGCGAAGGCAGTGATCACGGCGGCCACGAGGGCGCTGCCGCCGACCACGAAGCCAAGGAGCAGGGCCGGCACGGTGAAGTCCGTGAAGGGCGTCCCGTTCAGGGTACTGAGCGGGATGTTCATGAACCCGATGACGAGACCCAGCGCTCCGACAATCGCGCTCACCGCCTCGAACAGGTCCACGACGACGACGGCGATACGGACACGATTCTCGGTCATTTCGACACCTCCTGCATCGATTCGCACCGCCGCCGAGGGGGAGCGGGTAGGCGGCCGCCGTGGCCGCCGGGCCCGCATCCTGCTGGCGAACGCGCGACGCCGAGGGGGTAATGCGGCGGGCCAAGGGCGCGTTCGCAACCGTCAGCTCGCGCCGCCGCTGCCACCCAGATGCTGCATCTCTCGGCTGATCTCCTCCTCTGTGATCCGCGTTCCGTAGAAGTAGTTCCACGCGTGGAAGACCAGCCCGATGCCCCACCCAAGGAGCGAGAACGCCGGCCAGAAGAGCCAGGTCGGGCCGGCCGCGAACCAGATGCCGATCAGGGCAGCGTTTACCAGAACGTACGCCAGCACATGTGCCTGGAGGTCCCTCCTGTCCTTCAGCCGCTTGATCGCCCGCTCTCGCAGTTCGGTGCCATCCGTCATGTTCATCACCTCTGATCTCAGATTGACGAGCCGCTGCGAGCCGGGACAGGGCACCAGGGCCCGGATCGGCCGGGCCTTTAGCCCGCCGGACACCGCCTGGAGTTGGGAGCCTGGGTGCCCATGGCCCCCGGCAAGCCGACGCGCGAGACGGCGTTTCCGGGTCGAGCCAATCGACGAGGGGCGATGACGTCCGCCCGGGCCGAGCAGCCCTGGCTGGGGATGGCCGGCATCGCCCCGGCGCCGCCGGTCGCAGCGAGCGAACCGCGCGTCATCAGGTCCTTGTCAACCGGCGCGCCGGGCTCGCGATGAACGAATCCATTGAAGAGCGACGCCGGCGACGGCAACGGCAAGGCCCCCGGTGGCCCACAACCGTGGATTGGTGACCGCCGGCTGCTTCCGCAGCGAGAGGGGCATCAGGTCGGGGTTCAGCGTCATCGTTCCACTCGAGTCGCGGCTGAACACGACTCTCGCGGCGGGTATCCCGAACTCCGAGGCGTCGACTCGGAACACGTAGGGATCCTCGTCGTCGTCAGGGTGCAGGACGAAGCCTCTGTACAGCGCAGGCAGCGGGTTGAGGCCTCGAATCGTCAGCAGGCCGCCGCGGACCGAGACCTCGACTCCGAGGCCCAGAAAGGCCCGCAGCCGCGTGTCGAGCAGTCGCGCGTCAGGCTTGTACCAGCCGCAGATCTCGCCCCAGGTCTCGGGATGCTGCGGGACATCGGTCCGGACGACGTCATCCGGGGCGCCGATCAGCTGGCCGATCAGCCGGCTGCATTCGGCCGGCAGCCAGAACATCGCGCCTCTGGCTCCGTTCGTGAAGGCCATCACGCCCACACCCTCGTCCGGAGCGAGGAGGATCTGCGAGTTGAAGCCGGGCAGTACGCCCTCGTGGCCGACGACCTGGTGCCCACCGACGTCGTACCGGTCGAAGGCCAGCCCGATGCCCGGGATGAGTGGATGGGTCTGATAGTGGGGTGCGAACATCAGCGCCAGCGTCGCCGGCTCGAGCATCCGGCCGTGCTCGTTGGCGCCGCCGCCGAGGAGAGCCGCCAGGTAGCGCGCCATGTCACCCGGGGTGGAGTAGATCATGGAGGCGGCCGCCGTCAGCCACTGGCGATCGGTCACGGCTCTGGGGCCCCTGCGGCCGAGCACGTATCCCGTCGCCAGGTGCGACCGCACGCGCGCCGATCGGAGAAGGTCGGTTTCGGACATGCCCAGCGGCGCGAAGACGTGCTCGCGCAGGTAGCGGTCGATGGGCTCCCCGCTCACGTCCTCGACGATCTGACCCAGCGTGGAGAAGCTGTGGTCGGTGTACCTGAACGTCGCCCCCGGCTCGCTCACGAGACGGATGCCGCCCCGGTAGTACTCGCTCAGAGGAGGTACTGGCTCTCCCAGGTCGAAGCTCTCCCCGAACATGTACCTGAGCGCGCGCGAGACGTGGACCATCTCCGGGAGGCCGGCCGTGTGGGTCAGCAGGTGGCGCACGGTCGCGGGCCGCCAGCCGGCCTTCGCCGGGACCAGGTGGAAGGCGCGCAGGTACTCGTTGGCGGGGGTGTCGAGGTCGACGAGCCCCTGCTCCCACAACTGCATCACGGCTATCGCCGTGAAGGTCTTGGTGATCGACGCGATCCTGAAGACCGTGTCGTCGCCGATGGCGGTGTTCGACGCGATGTCCGCCAGCCCATGCGGCTCGAAGAACTCGAGGCGTCCGTTCCGAACCACTCCCACGGCCAGCCCGACGGCGGGGTGGCGGTTGAGGATCTCGCGGACCCTCGTCTTCAGCTCCAGCTCGTCGATTGCAGGCTCGGCGCCTTCACGCCTGGGCCGGGAGCTCGGCCGGCGCGTACTGGTTGCGGACATTGCGATACCTCCGGGCTGAGGCTGCGCCGGTCGAGGCCCGAGCGACAGGGCCAGCTGACCCGCCGGGTGGGGGTCGAGGGCACCATGTGGACGGTCCGGCCCAGCGCCGGGCCGATGGCCCCGGCCGGCCCTCGCCCTCGAGCTCACCAGGGCTCGCAGGCAAGCAGCTCCGGCGGCAGTGGACGGGCGAGGTGCAGCAGGTCCCGCGCAGAGATCACGCCAACCACGCCGCTGTCATCGACCACAGGAAGATGGCGAACCCCGAGGTCGATCATGCGCTCTACCGCCGTCGAGGCGGCCTCGTCAGCGGCGATGGTGCGTGGACCCTGCGTCATGCATTCGGCGGCCGTCGTGACCCTCGGATCGAGGTCGGCGGCCACCGCCCGCACCAGGTCCCGCTCGGTGATGATCCCGGTCAGCCGGGCGTCCTCCATGACGGCCAGGGCGCTGACCTGGCTGCGGCGCATCTGGTTGGCCACGTCGGTCAGGCTGCGGCCGGGACTCACCGCAGGCGCGCCCCGCTTCATCAAGCTCGACACCCGGGCCGGCATGCGTACGCGCTTGCGCACTCTCATCGATCGGCGCTCCTCTGCTCCGGCCTGCCGGGCGCTCAGCGCGGAGCCGGACTCTGCAGCTTCGAGGACAGGCGGGCCACCACAGCGAGGGCGGCGAGCGACACAGCGGCCAGCGCGATCGCAATGAGGGCGGATCTCCAGTCCGTTCCGATCGGGTACATCCTCATCACCTCCGGAACCATGGTCCGCCCCGGCCACACGAGCCGGGCAGGGCCGACTGGCCCGCCCGGTCATGGACGATCAGCCCTGCTGGGACGTCCGGGTACGCCGGTCGATCACGATGACCGCCGCCGACCGTCGCCTCCAGCACGGCGGGGGGCCCCCACCCTCCCCGCGCGGGGAGGGTGGGGAGAAGCGCTACTTGCCCGAGGGCAGGCTCGTGCCTGGCGCCTCGCCTGCGCGCCCCGCTTCCGCCGCCTCGGGTTCGCCTCGGTAGTAGCCGCGCCAGATCAGCCGGTGCACCGGGACCCAGCGCGGGATGTCGCGGATGCCGGGGATGAACGGCACCACCACCAGCGCCGCGCTCAGCACGAGCATGGTGAGGACCACCATCAGGTCGGCGTTGCTGTTCCCGTTGTAGGGCGGGATCTGGTACCAGAACGTGTACAGCCACAGCCAGGACTGCCCGGGGTAGTTGCCGGTCTCGTTCATCATTCCCCACTGGCTGCCCAGCAGGTGCTGGTCCTCGGCCAGCGACGCCAGGTAGGTGCCGTCGCCCATGAAGAGCAGCGGCTTCGTGTAGTCGGTCTGGTAGAAGCCGCCGCTGCTCAGCAGGTATCCGTCCAGCGAGCCGGCTCGCGCCATCTGGAGCAGGCTGGCCATCATGACCGGCAGGGGCCCGTAGTCGCCGTCGGCGACGACCACCTGGCCGTTGTCCTCCTTGGCGTCCTTCAGCGCCTTCGAGTACGCGTCCAGCCAGGCCTGGCGCTGGCTGTCGTCGGCGCCGTTGTACCGGGCCAGCGCGGCCGCCAGCAGCGGGTTGCCGGTCGAGGCCGACTGCAGCGGCTTCAGCACGAAGTCCTGGGCCGAGTCGGCCGGCAGGCGCACGCCCGCCCAGGCCTGCGGCGAGAAGAAGCCCAGGCTCTGCACGGCGCCGGAGCCGTCGTTGTAGGGCGCGCCGTATCCGGAGCTGACCGTGGTGCCGGCCAGCTCGCCCGTGGCGGTGGTCACCAGGTCGACCGGCTGCTTCTGCGCCCAGCTCTGGATCGTCACAGACGGCACGTTGGGGGACGAGAGCACCGCCGCCAGGACCACGGCCAGCACCAGCGTGCCGGCCAGCGCGATCGCCAGCTCCTTGACCAGGTCGTAGGGCGCGGTGCGCGCGGGCCGCGCGGTCCCGCTCGGGGTGCTCATTCCGACTCCTCCCCGGGGGCGTCGATCGGCGCCACCACGCCCCGCATCCGGACCTGCACGACGTGGATCACGACGAGGATCGTCACGGCGATCGGGACGAGCATCACGTGCAGCCCGTACTGCTGGCCGAAGTTGAAGACGTTGAAGAAGCCGCCCACGCCGCTGGCGTTGACGGCGTCCTTGGCGTTGGCGGCGATCCACTGCGAGTCCAGGTTCTGCTGGGCCAGGTAGCCGGTGAACGCGGCCACGATGCTGACCAGGAAGATCACCGCGCCGACAATCCAGGTCGGGGCGCGGCCCTGACGCCAGCTCGCCATGAAGAACTGGCCCCACAGGTGCAGCACCATGAACACGAAGAAGAGCTGGACGCTCCAGAAGTGCAGGCTGTTGAAGAAGCGCCCCTCGGACGTCGTGTGCCACCACTGGGGGCCGAAGAAGCCCAGGACGACGCCGCTGACGATGACCCAGACGAGGGCAGCGATCGTGACGACGCCGAACACGTAGACCCACGACCCGACGTAGACCGGCTGCCGGTCGGGCAGCAGTCGCTCGATGGGCAGGCCCCGGGCGAGGCGCTGCTGGAGGGCGCGGGTCCAGCTCGGGCTCTGGACCTCCGGCGCCACGTCGTCGCTCATGATCCGCCTCCTCTCCGGCCACCCTCGCGCGGGAACGGGACGAGGATCGCGAGCACGAAGAGCACGATCATCGACGCGATCAGGGCCAGGTTGGGCAGCGAGATCTCGATGAACCCGAGATGTACGTAGTAGGCCGGGTTGTCCACTCGGTTTCCTCCTCGGTGGGTTGCTGACGGGTAACCTCGCGCGCCGACGGTCCGCCGGCCAGGGTCGTGCGGCCAGGTCCCCCAGGGCCGTTCGGCCCGTGGAGCCGGGTACCAGGACCGTGGGGCCGGCGGCGGGACCAACGGCCCGTGCTCAGACGGTCTTAAGGATGACGGCCTGGATGCGCCGTCGCACGCTGATCAGCTACTGAGTCCGGCTGGCCCGGGACGTCAGATCGTCAGGTTGGCCAGCGCCAGGCAGCGGTCCGTGACCGCGCGGAGGCCGGCGAGGGCTCCCGGCTCCAGCACCTCGCAGGCCCAGGTCCAGTGCACCGATACGTGGTCGCCCGGCCTGGCCTCGTCCACGAAGCCCCGGCCGTCGAGCTGCCGGGTCACGCGCTCCATCCTGGGCTCGCCCAGCGCCAGCCGACCGCCGGCCAGGAGGAGTGGGCGCCGCCGGATCAGGAGCTGATCGCGCTCGACGTCGACGACCGCGCCCCAGCTGATGCGGCAGGCGTCCATCGTCTCCAGCATGACCGGCGCGCCGGGGTCGTTCATCAGCCCGGCGCGTGTGTAGACGTCGAACACGTGGAAGTCGTGGTGGGGCACGGCGCCCAGGCGCAGCTTGGCGGTCAGCCAGTCGAAGGAGCGACCGTCCATGCGTCCGCGGAAGCGGCTCCGCAGGGACTCGTGGAACGGCGCTGCGCCGACGCCGGCCAGCAGCGGGCTGCCGACCCAGTATGCCTCGACCACTCGCTCGTCGAAGGGGTCGGGGATGCCGTTGGCCAGGGCGATCAGCGCCAGGTAGGGATAGGCACCGTCGAACCGGCGCTCGAGCTCGACCAGACCCCGATCGGGACGGCCGCTCGCCACGTACTCCAGCAGCGCCGCGTGGTCGGTGGGCCCGCAGTACCCGAGCCGGTTGGGCGGGAAGGCGTACCGCCCGAAGCGGAGCGCGCCGCTGGCGCTCATGCCGGCACGGCCTGGCGCGGCGGGAGCGCCGCGGCCTTCGCCCGGGCGCCGGCGACAAGCACGACCGCCACGGCCAGCAGCGTCAGCGCCATCCCGGCCACATCGGCCGGTGCCAGCCGCACGGCGTGGCCGGCGGCCTCCTGCAGCAGCAGCGTGACCGCCGGGGCCGCCATCCCGATCGCGATCACTGTGGTTACCTGCGCGTGCTTGATGGCCACCAGCGTGGCGGCCGTGAAGGCCAGCAGGATGAGGCCGCTGACGAGGACGAAGCGCCACTGCAGGCCGCTCAGGTGGGCGACGATCCCCAGGCGGCCGGTCGCGCCGCTGTACGCGAGGAGCAGCGCCGCGCCCGCAGTCATCTTGGCGGCCATCACCGTCGACGTGGAAAGATCCCGGAGAAGGTACCTGGCCAGGACGAAGCCGCCGCCGAACAGCACCGTGGAGGCCAGGACCAGGGCGGCGCCCCGGTTCCATCGGAGGGCGCCCACGTCCGTCCCCAGCACCGCGCCCACCAGCAGGACGGCGAGCCCGAGCCACATGGCCGGCGTGACGCGCTCGCGCAGGAGTGGGACGGCCAGCAGGGCGACCACGACGAACTGCAGGTGGTTGAGCACGGCCCCCGTGGCCGGGGTGGTCTGGCGCAGGCCCTCGAAGAAGAGGACGTACGGTACGCTGCCCCCGACCAGCGCCAGCGCTCCCAGCAGCGCCCAGCGGCGGCTGTCCAGGCGGCCCAGCTCGCGGCGCACGCCGGGCACCAGCGCGAGCGGTGCGAGCACCAGCACGCCCACGACGGCGTTCTTGAGCGTCGTGTACAGGGTGGCGTCGGGGAAGAGCCGGACGCCGACGCCGTTGTAGAACACAGCGAGGCCGCTGACCGCGGCAGCGAGCACGGCGGCGGCGTAGCCGAGGCGGGCGTCAGCTCTCATCCGGATCTCCACCTGCCAGCAGCGCCGCCAGCTGGGCGTACGCCTCGTCCATCTCGTCGGCCTCCGACGGGGACAGCACCGAGACCACCAGGTTGGCGTGGGCGAGCACCCGGTCTCCCGGCCGCACCTCGGGCCGGGCGATCGCGCTGTACCAGCGCGTCACGCCGCCGGTGTCGACCTCGGCCATCATCCCCCTGCGCCGGAGGACGCGTCCCGCCCGGCTGAGGCACACGCTAGGCTCGCCCCGCGCGGCGGTCGTGCACCAGACTCAGCATGTCGGCTGCCTCCGTCGTGAACTCTGGCGCCCGTGGTCCCGGCCTGCCCAGGGCCGGAGGACGCGGACCGGATGTCCACATGCCCTGAGCGTGCGCCCCGTGTCGGGCGTCGGGGAGGGGCCGAGCGGCCCCTCTGAGCCTGGCGGAGTCCCGGCTGAAATGGGACCCGACAGGCCGGTCATCACTGACCGCCACCGCGGCCGCCGCCACGGTGCCGGAGGGCCGCTCCCGCCGCGTCCGGTGGGCCCTGCCGCCACGGGACCTTCGGCCGCTGTTCTGTGGCCGACACGGATCTAGCGTGGGCGCATGAGAGCCCCGTCCACGCTGCGGCTGGCCCGGTCGGTGCCGGGCGTGCTCGGCGTGCGCCTCGAGTCGGAGCCGGCGGGCGGATGACGGCCAGGGCGGAGCCGCCGGTGGTTGTGATGGGCCTCGGCAGCCCACTCCGGCGCGACGACGGCCTTGGCCTGGCCGCGCTCCGGCGCCTGACGGAGCGTGGCCGGCTGCCGGCGTCCGTCCGCGTCGTCGAGGGCGGCACGCTCGGCGTGGGCCTGCTCGACCTGACCGGCGGGGGCGAGCGGCTGCTCGTGCTCGACGCGGTCGTGGCCGGAGGGC
>JBKPCH010000080.1:0-7574 GCA_046727275.1 Candidatus Dormiibacterota bacterium | reverse complement strand
GCCTCGCCGTCGCCGTGGCGCAGCAGCCGGCGTACGTCCGAGCGGAGCAGGGCCGCGTAGACCACCTCCTGCTCGGGCAGCGGCACGCCCCGCTCGCGGAGGCGGCGCCGGACGTCGCCGACGAGGCGCGTGAACGGCTCCCACTCCTCGCCCAGGTCCTGCTCCAGCCGGCGGCGCAGCGCGGAGGCCAGGAAGGGGCTCTCGCCCGACGTCGACACGGACACCTGGAGCGGCCCCCGCCGCACGATCGCCGGCGCGATCCAGTCGCAGAGCTGGGCGCGGTCGACGACGTTGAGCAGGACGCGGCGCTCCTCAGCCTCCCGCCGGCTGGCGGCATTGACGTCGTCGCGGCCGCTCGCGTCGATCGCCAGCCAGGCGTGCGCCAGGTCGCCGGGCCGGTAGTCCCGCTCGACCAGCGCCAGCCGGCCGTCCGCAGCTGCCCGGCGCAGCTCGGCCTCCGGCTCGGCCGCCACCACCGTCAGGCTGGCCCCGGCGCGCACCAGGCCGAGCGCCTTCTCCACCGCCAGCGGCCCCCCGCCCAGGACCACGCAGGGACGCCCGTTCAGGTCGAGCGAGACGGGGTAGTAGGCGGTCATCCCGATGCTATCCCGCCGGCACCGCCCGGCCGGCGACCGCGGCCCGCAGGACCTCGGCCACCTCCGGCCTGGTGAACTCCGCCGGCAGCGGGCTGCCCTCGCGCAGCAGCTCCCGCACCCGGGTGCCGCTGAGCGTCAGGTGCTGCTCGCGCTGGTGCGGGCACGTCCGGCTGGAGGCCATGTTCCCGCAGGCGCGGCACCAGAAGGTGTGCTCGAAGCGCAGCACCTGGATGCCCAGCTCCTCCGCGGTGAAGCCGTCGAAGACCCGGTGAGCGGCGTACGTGTCGTAGTAGCTGCCCACGCCCGCGTGGTCGCGGCCGACGATGAAGTGCGTGCAGCCGTAGTTGCGGCGCACGACCGCGTGGAAGATCGCCTCGCGGGGCCCGGCGTAGCGCATCCAGGCCGGGTTTGTGGCCAGCAGGGTGCGCTCGGCCGGGTAGTAGCGGCCGAGCAGCTCTTCGTAGCAGACCATCCGAGTGGCGGCCGGGATGTCGTCGCTCTTGGTCTCCCCGACCAGGGGATGGAGGAGCAGGCCGTCGACCATCTCCAGGGCGACCTTCTGCAGGTACTCGTGGGCCCGGTGGACCGGGTTCCGCGTCTGGAAGCCGACCATCGTGCGCCAGCCGCGGGCGGCCTTGACCTCGCGCACCTGGCGGGGCGTCAGGTCGTGGGGGCCCAGGTCCTCGGGCAGGAACGCGGTCACGTCGCCGGCGACGGCGTGGTCGCCGGACCGGAGCAGGGCGGCCACGCCGGGATGGGCCTCGTCCTCCGTGCCGTACACGCCTCGCGCCTCCGGCGCCGCCGGGGCGGCGAACGTCTCCGCGACGCGCAGCACGCCGACCGGACGGCCGTCGTGCAGGAGCGCCACGCGCTCCTCGCGGGCCAGCCGGGCGGCCTCCGTGCCGCTCACGCGCAGCGTGACGGGCACGCCCAGCGGCGCGCCGCCGGCCAGCCGGCCGGTCTCGACCACGGAGCGGTGGTCCCGCTCGCCCAGGAAGCCGCGCAGGGGCGTCAGCGCGCCGCTGCCCAGCATCAGCACGTCGGCCGCGGCCCGCGCATCCACGTCCAGCCGGGGCAGCGCCCGCGCCTCGCGCACGGCCTCGTCCCGCTCCGCGCCGGCCAGCAGGCCGTCCCGGAAGGGTGCGCGGACCAGGCCCCGCGACTCGAGGTGGTGCAGGATGGCGTTCACCGACTCGACCGGGGTCTGCCGCTCGCTGTCGACCAGCACCTCGGGCCGCAGCGGCTCCTCGTAGGGATCGCTGACCCCGGTGAAGTTCGCGATCTCGCCGGCGATCGCCTTCCGGTACAGGCCCTTGACGTCGCGGCGGACCAGCTCGTCCAGCGAGCAGCGGACGTAGACCTCGACGAAGTTGGGCGTCTGCGCGCGCACCTCGTCCCGGACCTCGCGGTAGGGCGAGATGGCCGCGGCGATGGCGACGCCGCCGCTGCGCGCGACCAGGCGGGCCACGTACCCGATGCGGCGGATGTTGGTGTCCCGGTCCTCCTTCGAGAAGCCGAGGCCCTTCGACAGGTGGGTGCGCACCTCGTCGCCGTCCAGGATCTCGGCGTGCCGGCCCCGCACGGCCAGCTCGCAGCCGAGCAGCTCCGCGATAGTGGACTTCCCGGCCCCGCTGAGGCCGGTCAGCCACACCGCGAAGCCCACAGATGGTTGGTTCCGACTTGGCGACACCAACCATCTAGTTTCCGAATCGCTCATTCCGTACCCCCATCCGCCCGCACGAGGCGTCCGTCGGCGGTCACGTGCAGACCGCACTCCTTCGTCGTCGAGGTCTCCCACCACCAGCGCCCGGCCCGCTCGTCCTCGCCGGGGCCGACCGCTCGGGTGCAGGGCGCGCAGCCGATCGACAGGTAGCCGCGCGTGTACAGCTCGTGCCGCTCCAGGTCGTGCTCCTCGGTGTAGGCCCAGACGCGCTCACGGGTCCAGCCCGCCAGCGGCGCGATCTTGGCCATGCCGCCGTGGGCCCGGTCGGCCTGCACTACCGGCGTGCGCCGGCGGCTGGCCGACTGGTCGCGGCGCAGGCCGGTGACCCACGCGTCGAAGCCCTCCAGCGCCCGGGCCAGCGGCCGCACCTTGCGGACCTCGCAGCAGCGCTCGCGCAGGTCGACCGAGCGGCGGAAGAGGTTCTGGCCGTGGGCCTCGACCATCCGGCCCACCTCCAGCGGGTCCGGAAGCTGGACGTGCAGGTCGATCGGGTAGCGGGCCCTCACCCGGTCCATCAGCGCGTGGGTCTCCTCCGGCAGCCGGCCCGTGTCCAGCGTGACGACCTCGGGCCGCTCGACGACCCGGCAGGCCATGTCGATCAGGACCACCGCCTCGGCCTGGAAGCTGGCCACTATGGCCACCCGGTCGAAGGTCCGGTACGCCCAGGCGAGCACCTCCTCCGGCTCCAGGTCCTCCAGCGACGGGGCCGCCGCCTGGAGGTCGGCCGCGGCGATCAAGCCGTCGCCTCCACGGCGAGGAAGCGCGCCCGCAGCCGCTCGAGGCCCTGCCGGTGGCACCAGTCGCCGAAGCCCTCGCCGGCCTCCCGTTCGCCGGCGTAGGCGGCGAGCGGGCCCTCCAGGAGGCCCGGGATCTCGCCGATGGGGACGTTGCGCGCGAACGCCTCGTTCAGCCGCGTGCCCAGGAAGTCGCCGGCCAGGTGGACGTCGTACTTGCCCAGCGTGGTGCCCACGAAGCCCACGTCGCCCAGGTACGGCCGGGCGCAGCCGTTGGGGCAGCCCGTCATGCGGTAGCTGATCCGCTCGCCGGCCAGCCCCAGCCGGTCGGCGATGGCCTCGATCTGCCTGATCAGCGAGGGCAGGGCGCGCTCGGCCTCGGCGACCGCCAGCCCGCAGGTCGGGATGGCGGGGCAGGCCATGGCGTTGCGCACCGTCTGCGAGATCTCCTCCGTCAGCGGCACCCCGTGCTCGCGCAGGAGCGCCTCCAGCTCCTCCCGGCGGCCGGGCTCCACGCCGGCCACGATCACGTTCTGCTGGGCGGTCAGCCAGAGCACCGGCCGCTGCTCCTCGACCAGGCGCCGCAGCGCGGTCCTGAGGCGGACGCCGCCGGCGTCCTGGATGCGGCCGTTCTCGACGTAGAGGCCGTAGAACAGCCTGCCGTCGCCCTGCTCGTGCCAGCCCAGGTGGTCGTCGAGCGGCTTCCAGCGGAGCGGGCGGGGGTCGGCCAGCTCGAAGCCGACCCGGGACTGCACCTGCTCGCGGAACCAGGGCAGGCCGAGGTCCGCCAGCAGGTACTTGAGCCGGGCGTGGCGCCGGTCGCTCCGGCTTCCGTAGTCGCGCTGGACGGCGACCACGGCCCGGGCCGCCTCCACGAGGCGGCCGGTGGGGACGTGGGCCAGCGGCCGGCCGACGGCCGGGTAGGTCTCCGGCTTGTTGTGGGTGCGGCCCAGCCCGCCGCCGACCAGGATGGTGAAGCCGTCGAGGCCGCCGTCCGGCCCGCGCATCGCGACCAGGCCCAGGTCGTCGGAGTAGACGTCGATGCAGTTGTCGCCCTCGACCGCCAGGCCGACCTTGAACTTCCGGGGCAGGTAGTGGGTGCCGTACAGCGGGTCCGGCTCCGGCTCCGCCTCCTGCGAGGTCCGGACCAGCTCGTTCTCGATCCAGAGCTCGTAGTAGGCGCCCGTGGTCGGCGTCAGCCCGGTCACGAGCGAGGGCAGCGCCTCCTGCAGCTCCCGGCGCAGCCGGTCCTGGAGCGGCGCCGGGCAGCACATGACGTTGCGGACCTGGTCGCCGCAGCCGCCGAGCGTCGTCATCAGCGCCTCGTTGATCGCGTGCACGCTGGCCCGGAGGTCGCCCTTCAGCACACCGTGCAGCTGGAAGTCCTGCCGGGTGGTGACGCGCAGGGTGCCGTTGCCCCAGCGGTCGGCGATGTCGTCGTGGGCTAGGTAGCCCTCGGGGCTGACCCGGCCGCCCGGGATGCGCGTCCGGATCATCATCTGCCAGTGCCGGTCCAGGCCCCGCTTGCGGGCCTCCTTGCGCCTGTCCCGGTCGTCCTGCTGGTAGATCCCATGGAACTTGAGGAGCTGGGCGTTGGCGTCGTCGAAGGTGGGCGTGTCGAGGCCCAGGTCCTCGGCGATCGTCCCGCGCAGGGCGTGGCTCGACTCCTTGATCCGCTCGACCCTGGTGGGCTCGCCGTTGCAGCCGCAGGTCAGGCACATGCGCTTTTCCTCCTCTGGGAGTGTCGCGACGGTCGGCAGGCGACGAACGGCGGCAGGGTCACGAGCGGATGGGTACCTCCAGGGAACCGGAGCCACGACGGGCGCGGCTCGACTTCGACGGGGGTGGGTCAGGCGCGGGTCGACCGGGACGGCCCGGGAGAGCGCGGCCAGCGCCGCGCGCTAGCGCCTAGAGACAGCCGCAGCTGGCGCAGCGAAGGAAGTCGATCACGCGTCGGCGGGTGAGCAGCAGCGGTGGTCGAGTTCCGGTCATGCGTCTGTAGAGTGTACCGGCCGCCGGTCCCTTCTCTTCCTCCCATTCGGCGCTGCCCCGTGATCGGCTGCCAGAATTCGCGTGTGCCGGCCATGGGCCGCAGCCAGAGCAGTCTTGGAGGAGGACGACGATGGAGCCATCTGACGAGGTACGGGTCCTTCTCGTGGAGGACGACGTTGCGCTCGCCCAGATGTACCGGGTCAAGCTGGAGCGGGACGGCTACACCGTCGAGGTGGCGGGGGACGGCGAGGTGGCGCTCGCCGTGATCGCCGAGCGCCCGCCGGACCTGGTCTTCCTGGACATTCGCCTGCCCAGGATGGACGGGCTGGCCTTCCTGGAGCGGCTGCGGAGCTCTCCCCGGACCCGGAACATGCCTGTCGTGATCGTGAGCAACTACAGCGAGGAGGAGCTGGTCTCCCGCGGCCTCCAGCTCGGCGCGCTGGAGTACCTGATCAAGAGCCAGACCACCCCCGGCCAGCTCTCCGAGGGCGTCCCCGACTGGACCCGCCCCTACGAGTACCCGGCCCGCGCCGAAGAGGAAGGGGAGGAACGCGGCAGGGCCTGAGCCTCCGAGCGGGTCAGGCCGACGCGGCGGCCGGGGTCGTCACCAGGGGCAGGCGCAGGACGAACACGCTGCCCACGTCCGGCTTGCTCTCCTCCAGGACGAGCGTCCCCCCGTTCATCTGGGCCAGCTCGCGGCTGATGGCGAGGCCGAGGCCGAGGCCGGGACTGTACCGCGACGTCGAGCCCTCCACCCGGTGGAACCGCTCGAACACCCGCTCGTGGTGCTCGGGCGGGATGCCCTGCCCGCGGTCGCGCACGACGACCTGTATCGGGTCGCCGGCCCGCACCTCCATCGTGATCCGGGCGGCCCGGGGGCTGTACGTGAGCGCGTTGTTGAGCAGGTTGTCGAGGATGCGCGCGACGTGCGCCCGGTCCGCGCGGGTGCGCACGTCCTCCTCGGGCAGCCGGACCTCGATGCGAGCCCCCTCCAGGCGGGCCCGGGGCCGGAGCCTGGCGGCAGCGTCCTGGACCGCCTGGCACACGTCCAGCTCGCCCGCCGCCCGGGGCAGGGAGCCGACCTCAAGGCGGGCCGTCGTCAGCAGCGCCTCGACCAGCGAGTCCAGCTCCTGCGCCTTCGCCAGCAGGGTGCCCACCGCCTCGGCCCGCGTCTCCTCCGGCACGGCGTAGGTGCCGTCGTCGAGCAGCGACAGGTAGCCCTTGATGACGGCCAGCGGGGTCCGCAGCTCGTGCGCGGCCAGGTTGAGGAACGCGCTCTTGGCCCGTCCCACCTGCCGCGCCTCTGCCAGCAGCCGCGCGTTGCGCAGGAGGAGCGCGGCCAGCGTGGCGAACGGCTGCAGGGCGAGCAGGTCCGCCTCCTCGAAGGGGTCGTCCCGGCGGCGGGTCAGCTCCAGCAGGCCGACGACCTCGCGCTCCAGCACGAGCGGGCACTGGATGACGTGACCGGCCCCGCCGGGCAGGACGCCTCGCAGGGGCCGGCGCGCGCCGATCGCGTCCGCCGCCAGCCGGCTGTCGCGCGGCGTCGGGGGCGGCGCCGGGGCCACCTCCGCGTCTCCCGACTCCTGGACGTGCTCGAGCACCAGCGCCTCGCCGTCGAGCCTGAAGATGCCCCCCTGGTCGGCCTGCACGACGGCCATCGCCCTGCCGAGCACGCGGTCCATCACCTCGGGCAGCTCGCCGGTGCCGATCTCCTCGGCCGCCTGGATCGCGGCCCGCAGGCGGCCGGAGGACACCCCCGCCTCGCGCCTGGCCGCCTCGGCCTCCTCGTAGAGGTGGGCGTTGCGCAGGGCCAGCATCGCCACGTCGGCCATCGGCTCCAGCTGCGCCAGGTCGTCCGTTCCGAACGTGCGGTCGGTCCGGCCCAGCACCAGGAACCAGGCCGTGCGGCCACCGAACACGAACGGGAAGGTGAGCACGTGCGGCGAGTCGGGCAGCGCCGCCGCCAGGTCCTCGCCGCCTACGCGAGCCCGGGGCTCGCCGCCGATCACGGGCTGCCCCATCGCCAGCGCCGAGTCGAGATCGGGGACGCCCGCGACCGTCTCACGCGGGTAGTGCCGTCCGACCCGGGTCGGGACGCCGTCCGGCGCCCCCCGGTAGACCGCCTCGACGACCAGGTCCGCGCCGTCCACCCGCGCCAGCGTCGCCTGGTCCGCGCCCACCGTGTCGGTGACCCGGACCAGGATGCTGGCTATCACCTGGTCGGCCGACAGCGAGCGGCCCACGTCGAGCGCCAGGTCCATGCTGTGCTGGAGCCGCTGGCGCAGGGAGTCGACCTCGGCGTGCCGGAGAGACGCGCTGAGCGCCTGGCCGGCGAACCTGGTGACCCCTTCGAGCAGCCGTAGCGCGTCGCGGCGGAACAGCGCCGGGTCGCTGGCGGCCACGGCCAGCAGCCCGTACGGCCTGCCGTCGACCTGCACCGGGGCCAGCGCCCAGGCCCGGGCCTCCGCCGGCAGCTGGAGCGCCGCGGCCACGTCGGCGGAGCTGGTCACGACGGGCCGGCCGCCGGCC
>JBKPCH010000079.1:0-9180 GCA_046727275.1 Candidatus Dormiibacterota bacterium | reverse complement strand
GACGGTCACCAGGTCCTTGGCCGAGGTCTCGATCTCCAGCCAGGCGCCCCTGTTCGGGATCAGCTTGGCCCCGAACAGCCGGCGGCCGGTGGCCGGGTCCTCGGCGGCGGTGAAGTACACGCCGGGGGAGCGGACGAGCTGCGACACGACCACCCGCTCGGTGCCGTTCACGATGAACGTGCCCTCGTCGGTCATCAGGGCGAAGTCGCCCATGTAGACTTCGGACTCCTTGATCTCCCCCGTCTCCTTGATCGTGAGGCGGGTGCGGATGCGGAGGGGGGCCGAGTAGGTCATGTCGCGGTTGCGGCACTCCTCCACGGAGAACTTGGGGGGCCCGAACTCGTAGTCGAGGAACTTGAGCTCGAAGTTCTTCCCCGTGTAGTCGGTGATAGGGTTAATCTCATCGAAGAGCTCCCGGAGCCCCTCGGTCCGGAACCAAGCGAATGAGTCGAGCTGGGTGGCGATGAGGTCCTTCAGCTCGACGAGATTCTGGATGCGGCCGTAGGAGCGGCGCGCAGGAGCCTTCATCTCAGAGATCATCAAAGGGGCAGCCTCCTAGACAAACGGGCACGCTGAAGCAGGGGTACTCAGCGAGCTGGCGCAGCACGAACCATGATCATACCATGTTCGGCAAAATGCCGGGCGGGTATGTCCGATCTCCCGGCCGCGGGCGCGACTCAGGCTCGGCACACCCCTTCTAACGCGGTACGGCCCCATCTGGATACGGGGGCCTTCGCGAGGCTGCCGAATCATCTTATACGCTCGGCCCGTGCTTTGCTCGCCCGTCTTCACCTGTCCTAACCGCTTGGGGGTGGGTTGGTATTCCCACGGGGCGGAAAGCAGCACGACCGGGTAACGCCTGGACCGGGTCCCCTGGTCGCTCCGGACGGGCCGCTCAGCCGGTCGGGGTGAGCGACCCGTTCTGCTTGATCGTGACGGCGCCGCCGTCCGGGCGGACGATCAGGTAGCGGTCGTGGTCCGGCGGCCGGGCGTCCTGGCTGGAGAGCTGCACCGCGATCGACGGGCCGCCCGGGTCGTAGCCGAGGACGGCGAGCTGGCCCTGGCCCTGCCAGGCCGTCCGCCCGGTGCGCCACTCGACCAGGCTGCCGGTGCCGCCGCTCACGGCCACCTCCGACGTGAAGCTGCTGACCGCCAGGAAGCGGTCGTCGCTCGAGAACTGCATCCCGACGCCGTCAAGCTGGGCCACCTGCTGCCCCGTGGTCAGGTCCACGACCGTGCTGCGGGGCCGGGTGGCGCCGCCGGCGGGGCTGCCCACGAGGTAGCGGGTGTCCTCGGACACGCGGACGTTGACGAATGGGGCCGGCGCCGGATAGTCGAGGCGGAGCACCTGGCCGCCGTCCGACGGCCGGATCACCACGACGCTGCCGGACTGCGACGTTGGCCCGCTGGCAACGAAGGAGGACAGCACGGCGCGGTCCGCCCGGGTGCTGCAGGCGTCGACCGACGGTGGACGCGCGCCGGGCGGGCCCGGGATGGGGACTGTCCGCTGCCGGACCCGGCCGGTGGCCGGGTCCACGTCGACCACCGCGAGCACCTGGCCGGCAGACGTCGCCCGCACGGCGCAGACGTGCCGGCCGTCGTCCGCCCAGACCGGCATGATCCCGACGCTGGAGCCGGTCAGCGTCACCGTCCCGACCGTCTGCCCGGTGACCCCGGACAGGAAGGACAGGCCGCCGCCCTGCGCTACGACCAGCAGCAGCGACCCGTCCGGCGACGGCTCCGTCAGGATGCCGTGCGCCCCGGGCTGGAAGGAGCCGAGCTTCCGGCCCGTCCAGTCCAGCCGCGCCCAGCCGCTGTTCGGGAGGTCCTCGACGAGCAGGGCCGCCGGCGCCGCCGGCGTGGCGGTCGGGCGCGCGGCGGAGGCGGGAGCGGTGGCCGGCGGCCGGATTCCCGGCGTGGCCGGCCCGCGCAGGGCGGCCATCCAGCGGGGCGCCAGCATGATGCCGACCACTGCCGCGACGGCCAGGCAGGCGGCCGCGGAGGCGAGCAGCGAGCGGCCCCAGCGGCGGCGCCGGGGCGGCTCCGCCAGCGCCCCCAGCACCGGGCCGGCGTCGTACGGGCCGAAGCCGTCCAGGTACCGGCGCAGCGCGGTCCCGAAGTCGCGCTCGTTCATCGCTCGTCCTCCCGGATCTCGACGTGGACCCGCATCGCCCGCACCGCCCGGTGGAGGCGGGACTTCGCCGCCTGCGCCGTGCCGCCCATCACCTCGGCCATCTCCTCGTAGGAGAGGTCGAGGTAGTAGCGGAGGACGACCGCCGCCCGGCTCCGCGGGCCGAGCCGGCGCAGGGCGGCCCCGATGTCGACCTGGGTCGTCGCCAGCGCCTCCGCGCTGGCCGACTCGGCGCGGAACGCGTCCAGGCCGCGCACGACCGTCGACCAGCGGCTGCGCCGCATGCTCCGGCACTGGTTGGCGACGATGGTGAGGAACCAGGGTCTCAGGGAGGGCGTGTCGGGGCGCAGGCGGGGCAGCGCGCGCCAGGCCTTGAGCGTGGCCTCCTGCACGGCGTCCTCGGCGGCGGCCCGGTCCAGCAGGATGCCGCAGGCGAGCCGGAAGGAGGGCTCCAGCAGCGGCTGCACGAGCGACTCGAAGGCGCGGTCGTCCCCGCCCCTGGCGAGTCCGAGCAGCCGGTCGCCGGCGATCTCGTTCATCACCCGGTACAACGCCGCCGGCGGCGCCGGCGCGCCGCGGGCCCTACAGGATCTCGATCCGGTGGCTGACGTGGGCCGGCTTGGCGGCCGCCACAAGTTCGTGGAGCCGGGCCGGGTCCGGGGGCGGCAGCGCCGGGTCGGGGCGCAGCCGCACCACCATCACGAAGCCTGGCGAGCCAGGCGGCTCGGCGTCCGGCGTCGTGGCGTACGCCGTCCCGCCCGTCTCGTCGACCTCCACATAGGCGCCGGTCAGCAGCCGGACGTAGTCGCGCAGGCCGGCCGCGGTGCCCCGGGTCCGGTGGAGGTCGCTGGCCTCGCGGACCAGCGCCCGGACCTGGCCGGCCGGCCAGGACTCGTCCACCGCCACACCGAGCCAGCCGGCCAGCCACAGCAGGAAGTCCCCGGGCGCCAGCTCCGGGTCCAGATACGCCTCCAGGTTGTCCAGGGTGCTCAGGAGCGGCGCCAGGACCTGGTCCAGGGCGGCCACCAGCCGGAGCGCCAGGTCGTCCTCCTGGTACAGCGCCGGCAGCCGCTCCCCCAGCGGATGAGGGCTGAGCAGCCCGTCAATCGGACCTCGGCCCATCAGGCGTCCACCAGCACCTGGTGCTCGTACGAGAAGACGAGCGCGTGCGGCTCCAGGTCCAGCCGCTGCACGCCGCCGCCCCGCTGGCCGGTCACCGGGTCGGCGCCGAACAGCCGGACGTCCTCCACCGCCTCCGTCCAGCGCAGGCCCTGCAGCACGCCGTAGACCTCGCCGACGTGGACCGCCCGGCCGAACGGCCAGCCCGAGCCCTCCGGGCCCCCGGTGACCGGGTTGAGGTAGGCGTACAGCGCGTCCAGCGCCTCCTCCTGCAGCCTGGCCGCCGTGGCGCCGGCCCGGGCGCGCAGCCTGGCCACGACCGTGACCCCGCGGTACAGCGCCGGCTGGACCAGCACCCGGGCGCCGACCAGCCGGCACTCGTCCAGCCGGGCGGTGATCTGGCGCAGCGTCGCCTCGTCCGGCGCGAGCTGCTCGAAGCGCAGGCGGCCGCCCGCGGACCCCACGGCGGGCACGACCAGGACGCGGACCGCGCCCGCCTCGGCGCCGTCGCCGGCGGCCAGGCAGCGCACCCTGGCCACCTCCGGCGCCGCCTCGCGGGCGAGCTGCTCGTAGTCCTCGGCGGTCACCGCGCGGCCGCGCGTCCGCAGCGCCAGGGGGCCGCGCACCTTGGCGTTCTCGATGTCCTCGCCGTCCACCCCGCCGGTGGCCGGCCGCCGGTTCTCCACGCGCGCGACATATGGGATGGAGGACTTGAGCACCGAGAGCGCGCCCCTGGCCACGTTGCCCCGGTGGCCGCCGCCCGTGAGGTACACGCGGAGGCGCAGCTGGGCGCCCTTGGCCGGCGTCCGGCCGTAGCTCTGGAGGCCGCCGTCGGGCTGGCGCACGGCCGGCCCCAGCTGCAGCTCCCCGACGACGGGGTCGAACGCGAAGTGGGGGTCGTCGGGCCCGCTGTCGCCGAAGTGGGCGACGCGCGTCCACTCCTGCCATCCGGCGCCCTCGCTGACCTCCAGCACCAGCGGGTCGCCGGGCACGACCGGCCGGCGCTGCACCTGGAACCGCTGCCCGGGGACGCCCTCGGAGGCGCCGACCACCTCGCCGAAGACCGACTCCGCGTTGACGGCGTCCACCGTGCCCCCGATCGTGAACGCCTCCAGGCCTGTGATGATGGGCGATGCGCTGTACGCGGGCTGGTCCGGCGCGGTCTGGAGGACCCGCGCGCGCAGCCAGCCCGCCCGCTGCAGCTCCAGCACCGACGCGGTGTGGCTGCGGGGCACGTGGAGGACCACGTCGCCGTCCTGGTTCAGGCCGCCGGTCTCGTCGCGGTCCACCTCGCAGGCCGTCCACTGCCCGCCGTCCCAGGCCTCCCACAGCAGCGGCGGGTTGGTCGGGTCGACGCCGACGCCCTCGATGCGGCAGCCCAGCCGGAGCGTGACGGCGCACGAGGGCACCGCCTCGGTCAGGCCGATCAGCAGGGCGTCGCCGGGCCGCGGCTCGGGGCTGAAGCAGGCGAACCCCTCGTCGCGCTCGCGGTCCTCGCCGCGCAGGCGCGCCGGCTGGCCCTCCGCCACCGACGCGGCAGCCTGGAACTCGCAGGGCACCAGGTCGAGGTCGCCGGCGGTGCCGAAGACGATCGCGTCCTCGGTCTCCGTGCGGACCGTGGCGACCTGGGTGCCGGCCGGCATGCGCACCGTCTCCGGCTGGGGCGCCGCCAGCCAGAAGGTGACCGGGGCCCGCGCCGCCGTGGGCGGGAACAGGCGCACGCCGATCAGCTCCAGGAACTTGACGTAGACCTTGTCGGGCACGCGGTTGACCCGGTAGACCAGCTGGTCCGTCAGCCAGGCGAACACCTCGATCAGCGTCACGCCGGGGTCGTGCACGTTGTGGTCGGTCCACTCGGGGCACCACTGCTGGACACGCCGCTTCGACTCGTTGACCAGCTCCTGGAAGCGGCGATCGTCCAGGTTGGGGACCGGCAGCGCCATCGTCACTCCTCCGGCGGGATCGTGTAGAAGGGGAAGACCAGGTTGCGGGGGTCGTTGGTGTCGCCGACCGAGTACCTGACGTCGATGTAGACGAGGGCCGGCTCGTCCTCGTCGAAGCCGACCTGGACGTCCAGCAGGTCGATCCGCGGCTCCCAGCGCACGAGCGCCGCCCGGACGGCCTCCGCGATCCGCGCCGCCAGGTCGGGGTCGGCGCCGCCGAACACGTAGTCGTGGATCGCGCAGCCGTAGTCGGGCCGCATCGGCCGCTCGCCGAAGGCCGTGCCCAGGATGAGGCGGATGCTCTCCTCCACCTCCCGGTCGTGGGAGACGAGCGCAATCCGGCCGGTGGGGTCGGTCCGGAGCGGGAACGACCAGCCGGCCCCGATGAACTCCTCGCTCATGACGGGCAAGGGGGGACTTCGTCCCCCCTTCCAAAACCCCCCTCTTGTCCTGGACGTTGGGGGCGCCTCCGGCGCATCCCTTCGGGTCTGCGGGCGACGTCGGTCAGTGGCAGGAAGACGGACTCATTCGCTCGGGCGAAGCCCATTCCTACCCCTCGCGCGTCCGTTCTTGTCATCCTTGTCATCCGATCTGGACCGTCGTGACGGTGGGCACCAGGCTGCCCGGCGTGGCGCAGCAGGTGCAGGTGGACTGCGAGGTCGCCGCCGGCTTGCCCCCGATCATCACGGTGCCGCTGCCGCTGGTGACCCGGCCGACCTGCTGCGGGGGCGCCAGGAACGGGTCGCTCGGGTGCAGCCCGACGTGGGGCGGCACGTTGAGCCCGCTGGAGCCGGCCACCGCTGCCGGCTTGCCCCCGATCAGCACCGTGGCGACGGTGCCCATCGTGAGCGGCGCCGAGAACGGCATCGGCGGCGCCGGCTGGGGCGCGCCCGTGGCGGGGTTGGGGATGAAGTGGCTCGGGCACTGCCCGGTGATCCTGTCCCCGGCGACGATCGCTGGCGCGCCCATCAGTTGAGCTTGATCACCTTGCCGGTGACGGCCACCTGGCCGTCGCTCTCCAGCGTGGCGCCGCCCTTGCCGCCCTTCAGCTGGAGCTGCGTGCCGGCCTCGATCGTCACGCCCTGGTCGGACTTCACCGACAGGTCCTGCTTCGCCTCGATCCGCACCTTGCCCTCGCAGTACAGGTGGATCTCGTTCTTCGACTCGTTCAGCGAGATCCGGATCTTGCCGTCGCTGGTGACGAGGGCGATGCCGGACTTGCTCGCGTCGTCGAGGAAGACGGCCCGGTGGCCCCTCCGGGAGACGAAGCCGCGGCGCTTGACCCGGCCGTTGTCCAGCAGGCCGTCGCCCAGCCGCGGCTTGTCGCGGCCGTTGTGCAGGCCGCCAACCACGATGGGCCGGCGCACGTCACCGAGCTCGAAGGCGACCAGGACCTCGTCGTTGACCTCCGGCAGGAACGAGGCGCCGCTGTCGGGCCCGGCGCCGGCCTGGACCATCCGGGCCCAGTCCGACTCGTAGCCGTCGGACAGCCAGGGGAACTTCAGCCGGACCCGGCCCAGCTTGTCCGGGTCGTCGTTGTTGGTGACGAGCGCCACGACCACGCCGTAGATCGGCGGGCCGCCGGCGGAGACCGCGCTCTGCCCGTTGGCGGCGTTGGCGACCAGGCCCAGCAGCGAGCGGTCCTGGCGGCCGCTGACCTCGATGCGAGTCCGGTAGCCGCGGGCGTCGAAGACGTGCCGGCTGTGGGTCAGCGTGTAGCGGCCGACGAACGGGTCCGCGACCACGCCGACGCTGACCGGCGTCCCGGCGCGCAGCTTCGGGTTGCCCCTGGCCACGCCCTCGGCCTCGGCGATCGCGCTGCCGATCTGCTCGGCCAGCGCCGCCGCCGTGGCGTCCACCTCGCGCTGCGTGCCCAGCGGGCGGTCCACCGCGACGTAGGTGGGGCTGCCGAAGCGGGCCGCCAGGTCGGCCGGCGTCGACGGCAGCTGGACGCTCGTGGTGGCGGCGGGGGCCGAGCCGATCACGGGCTGCTTGGCCTTCGGGTCCCAGCCGCGGACCTTGACCTCCTTGACCTGCTCGGCCGAGCTGACCCGCGGCCGGAACTCCAGCAGGTCGCGCCCGAACACCAGCTGCAGCGGGTCGCTGGACCGGAGGTCGCCCTGGCCGGGCGCGTCCTGCGAGCGCCGCGGCCGGCGGAAGTGCAGCTTGCCCTCGCTCACCGCGACCTCGAAGCCGATCTCGCCCGCCCGCGCCCGCAGGAAGTCCCAGTCGGAGAGATTGACCTGCGAGACGTGCTCGTGGGTCGTGTGCGAGTCGTCGACCGTCCCGGCCTGCAGGCCCGCCCGCTGCGCCACGGTGCGGGCGATGTCCGAGTCCTTGACGTTGCGGTACGTCTGGGTGACGCGGCCGCGGTGCAGGCGGTGGGAGGCGTCGTAGCCGCGGACGACAGCCCGGCTGCCGGCGGCGTCGTACTCGGCCTCGAGCCCGGTGACCTCGCCCTCGATCAGCAGCTCCGAGCCGCCGGACGCAGTGCCGGGCGCGGAGATGCGCACCTTCGAGCCGATGCGGACGCGCGCCTGCTGCAGCACCTGGCCGCCGGCGTCGCGGAAGCTGAGCACGAACATGTCGGGCAGGTGCAGGTGGTCGTCCACGACGACCTGCTCCAGGAGCACCTCGACCTCCTGGGCGAGGGGGCTGCCGTCCACCTCGATCCTCGGCTTGACGCCGATCCGCTGGTCCTCGGGCATGGCCTAGCTGAGCGCCGCCGCCTCGTCGGCCGTGGGGATCTTGAGGCGGGTGCCGGGCGCCAGCCGCAGCGGGTCGTCGATCCGGTTGAACTCGGCCAGGCCCCGCCAGAGGGTGGGGTCGTCGTACTCGCGGTAGGCGACCGAGTGGAGGCTGTCGCCGGCCGTGACGACGTGGACCCGCCGCCCGGCGATGGCGCCGGAGGTCGGGTTGGTCTTCTTGGGGTCGCCGGGGATCTCCTCCAGCGTGATCTGGGCCGTGGCCCGCACCGGCGTCCCGTCCGGCTTGAACATCGTGTACTTGGCGTTGACGGACTTCAGGAAGCCCTTGAACTGGGCCAGCGGCTGCCGGCCGCCCCACTGGAACTTCAGCGCGCGCGGTTGCGGCTTCTTGTTGCCGATCGACTTGTCGGTCGGCTTCAGCCAGCTCAGCAGGCGCTCGATGTCCGCGACCAGGTTGCCGGTGCCCTCCCAGTCGTCGAAGAAGAGCTCCATCTGCACCGTCTGGGGCTGGACGCCGCCGAACTCGGGCGTGGTGGCGTGCTTGGCGCCCTTGTTGGTCGGCCGGTTCCAGGTCGCGGACTTGCTGATCGAGTACTCCTTGGGGTTGAAGCGGAACTTCAGGTCGTCGGAGCCGTCCTCCGGGACGAGGCTCGCCTTCGCCATCCTGCCTCCCTCCTAGCCCGCTTCCAGGAAGCCGTTGTGGGCCAGCTCCAGCGTCTCGCTGGCGACCTGGTTGCCGCCCGCGTCCAGCGCCGGCCCCGTCCACTTCACCGGGCAGACGCCGTGCAGGTTCCAGCGGCAGACGACCTCGCTGTTGCCGTCCAGGACGGCGATCTCGGCCTTCTGGCGCTCCACCTTTGTGGACAGGCCGGCGACCCACTTCGCGACCTTTTGCGAGCTCTTGTCCAGCGGCCGCGTCAGCTTCACGTTGGCGTACTTGCGCCGGCCGGGCAGCCGGTGGACGTAGTCGTTCCAGCCGCCCTCCTGGTACTCGAAGACCTCGTACTCGACCGACAGCCCCTCGCACTTGGTCCAGCTCCCCAGGCTGCCGTAGCCGTCGATGCTGACCGTGAAGCGGACGCTCAGCGCCGGCTCGTCCATCCCCACCTCCTCACTTGAGGTCCGTCACGAGCCCGGCCCGCTCCCGGTCCACCAGCAGCTCCATACGGAGCCGCGAGCGCAGCCGGTCGTACAGCTCGTGCGCGAGCGCGTCCAGGTCGGCCTCGCCGTGGGCCGCCGGCGGCCCGCCGGCGGAGGCGGCCAGCCCGGGGGCCGGGGC
>JBKPCH010000078.1:0-24286 GCA_046727275.1 Candidatus Dormiibacterota bacterium | reverse complement strand
CCGCCGACCCGCCGCCGACCCGCCGCCCGCGCCGCGGCGCTCGCCCGCTTTGCGGGCGTAGGCTCTGATCCGCGATGGCCTGGCCGTTCGACCCGACGGTGTACGCCGGCCTCCTGGCGCTCTGGCTGGGTCACGCCTGGCTGGCCCGGGACCGTGGCCTCGCACGCGCGCGGACGCTCGCCTTCGGCTCGGGGCTGCTGGCGATCTGGCTGGCGCTGGAAACGCCGATCGACGTCGTCAGCGACCACTACCTCGACAGCGTGCACATGTTCCAGCACGTCCTGCTCGGCGTGGTGGCGCCGCCCCTGCTGCTGCTGGGCCTGAACCGCGAGATGGCCGGCGTCCTGCTGCGGGTGCCGGGCCTGCGGGCGGTGACCGAGCCGGTGCCGGCCCAGGTCCTGGCGGCCGCGGTCATGATCGGCTGGCACGTGCCCGCCCTGTACGACGCCACGCTGTACTCGGAGTCGCTGCACGTGGTCGAGCACCTGGCCTTCATCGGAGCCGGGGCCCTCTTCTGGTGGCCGGTGGTCGACGCCACGGCCGCGCACGCCCACTGGCGCCTCTCGCCACTCGGCAAGCTGCTCTACCTCTTCATCGGCACGTTCCCTCAGGACGGGGTGGCCCTGGCGCTGCAGTTCTCGAGGACGCCGTTCTACGAGTTCTACACGCACGCGCCCCGCATCGTGCCCGGCCTGGACCCGGTCACCGACCAGACGACCGCCGGCGCGGTGCTGATGCTGTTCGGCAAGTCCAGCTACTTCATCGGCACGGTGGTCGTGTTCCTGCGCTGGTTCACCGCCGACCTCAGGGCGGACATGGAGGCCTCGGCCAGCCGGGGCTGAGCCGCCGCCCGGCGGCGACGGCCAGGGCCCCCGCACGGCACTGGTAGAAAAACCTGTGCCCGTCCACGTGCAGATAGCGGATCATGGGAGACGCAGGTTCTGGGTAGGCGATCGTCCGCGAGCGGGTCTCGGTGTCACCGCCGATCGGGCACGTCCGCGCCCACGTCCAGGGGTCAGCAGCCACCAACGCGGGGCTTTGTGTTTCCAAGCAGTTTCGGGCCCTTTCTACGGATTTATCACGGCCTGCGGTTGCATCTTCCTGACGGCCGTCATAAAATCACACTGTCCGCCGGGAAACTGGCGGCAGGCCCGGGAATCCTGGCTAAGAGAGGATGAGAGGGACTTGGGGGCAACTCCAAGGGCGGGTTCCCGGGCCCTAAATACTGACCTCACCCCCGCAGCCATGCTCGGTGGAGGTGCGAGGAGGGCTTGTCCCTCCTCGCCCGCCCCGAGCGGCAGCCTCCGAGAAACCAAGCCCTCGAAACTGGTCTGGCATTCTCCCCAGGACTCGCTGCTACCCTGTGCGCATGATCTCCGCTGACCTGCTCGAGGTGCTCGCCTGTCCCAAGTGCAAGCGCAAGGTGGAGCTGAGCGAGGACGGCAAGGCCCTCATCTGCGAGACGGATCGCCTCCGCTATCCGGTCGTCGACGGCATCCCCGTCATGCTGATCGAGGAGGCCGAATCGTTCTAACCCGGCGAGGGGCGAGGCGTGCGCCGCCCCTACGTCGTCGGGTTCCCGACGCCGTCTCTTTCGGCCTGGCCCGAGCGTCATCTGACCAGAGCCATGAAGGAGAAGCGCGCGAGATGATGTACGTCCTGACGTTCGGGGGCGACCCGATCACCCTCGAGACCCTGCCCCCGGACGAGGCGGACCGGGCCAGGGAGCAGCTGGACACCTGGTGGCGGCACAACCGCCGCTGGGGCCGGATACTGACGGGGGCACGCCTGATGGCACCCCTGACCGCCACCACCATCCGCTTCGTCGAGGGCAGGCCGGTCTTCCACGACGGGCCCTTCACCCCCGAGACGGACGCCGTCGGAGGCTACGGGATCATCCGGGTCGCCGACATGGACGAGGCGCTCACGATGGCCTGTTCCTGGCCGGCCGGGGGCTACGTCGAGATCCGGCCGCTGCTCTCTCCCGGCAGCCCGGCCGAGGTGGAGGACCCATGAAGTACGCGATGGTGATCGTCAGGTCCGCCGAGGAGTGGAAGCCGCTGAGCGAGATCGAGCGCGAGTTCGACTCGGTCGTCCGGTGGTGGGCCGACCTGAGGGCCCGGGGCAAGATCCTCGGGAGCGTCCAGCTGGGGCCGCCGGAGACGGTGTCCTCGGTGTCGTGGCGCGGCGAGGTGCCGATCGTGACCGACGGACCCTACGTGGAGGCCAAGGAGATGGTGGGCGGGTTCGTGCTGCTGGACGTCGATTCCGAGGCCGAGGCCCTGGAGATCGCCGCCACCTGGCCGCACCGGCCCGGGATCCGGATCGAGGTCTGGCCCGCCGTCGAGGACCCGTATGGCTGACGCCTCGGAGGCGCTGGCGCGCTACGTCCGCAGCGAGGCGGGACTGCTGGTCGCCAGCCTCACCCGCCAGCTCGGCGACTTCGACCTCGCCGAGGAGGCGGTCCAGGACGCGATCCTGGAGGCCCTCCGCCACTGGCCCGAGTCGGGCGTGCCGAGGCAGCCGGGCGCCTGGCTGCGCGTGACGGCGCGCCGCAAGGCCGCCGACCGGCTGCGCCGGGAGGCGCGCCGGCGCGACCGGGTGGAGCTGCTGGGGAGGATGGAGGAGACCGCGCTGGGGCCGGACCACCACGTCATCGACGACCGCCTCGTGCTCATCTTCATGTGCTGCCACCCGACGCTGTCCCGCGAGGCCCAGGTGGCGCTGACGCTGCGCTCGGTGCTCGGGCTGACGACCCCGCAGCTGGCGAAGGCGTTCCTCACCGGCGAGGGGACGATGACCCAGCGGATCGTGCGCGCCAAGCGCAAGATCGTGGAGACCGCGATCCCGTTCGCCATCCCCTCGGGCGACGACGTGAAGGACCGGCTCGCCGAGGTCCTCACCTCGGTCTACGTGATGTTCAACGAGGGCTACCTCTCGGCCGGGCCGGCCACCTCCCAGCGGGCGGAGCTCGCCGGGGACGCGGAGTGGCTCGCCGGGCTGCTCGTGCAGCTCCTGCCGGACGAGCCGGAGGTGATCGGGCTGCTGGCCCTGATCCGGCTCCACCAGGCCCGCAGGCTGGCCCGCTTCGACGCCGGCGGCGACCTGGTCCTCCTGAAGGACCAGGACCGGTCGCTTTGGGACCGCGAGGCGATCGACGACGCCCTGGCCCTCCTCAACGGGGCGCTCAGGATGGGCCAGCCGGGCTCCTACCAGGCGCAGGCCGCCATCGCCGCCTGCCACGCCACCGCCCGCCGCTGGGAGGACACCGACTGGAGCCTGATCGTGGGCCTCTACGACCAGCTGCTGGCGGTGACGGACTCGCCCGTGGCGGCCCTCAACCGGGCCATCGCGCTGCAGTACCGCGACGGTCCAGTGGTGGCCCTGGCCGCGCTGGACCCGATGGCCGGGCGCCTCGGCTCCTACCACCTGTTCCACGCGGCCCGGGCCCAGGTGCTGCGCGCCCTCGGCCGCATGAGCGAGGCCGCCGAGGAGGACCGCCGGGCCTCGCGGCTGACCGCCAATCCGGCCGAGCTGAACCTGCTCCAGCGCCGCATCGAGGGCTCGACCGCGCTGGCCCTGAACGGGGGCGGCCCGGCCGCGTAGCGCCCGCCCGGCTACGTCGCCCGGGCCTCGGCCCAGGCCTGGTCGCGCAGCTGCCGGCGCTGGATCTTGCCGTACTCGTCCCGGGGCAGCGCCTCCAGGAACTCGACCTGACGGGGGTACTTGTACGGCGCCATCGCGGCCTTGGCGTGCTCCTGCAGGCGGCCGGCCATGGCCTCGCCGGCCACCTCGCCGGCCTTCAGCACGACGTAGGCCCTGACCACCTGGCCGCGCAGCTCGTCCGGAGCCGCCACCACGGCGACGTCGGCGACGGCCGCGTGCTCCTTGAGCACCAGCTCCACCTCCGGCGCCGCCACCTGCAGCCCGCCGGTCACGATCATGTCGTCCAGCCGCGCCTCGAACCAGAGGACGCCGTCCTCGTCGCGCCGGTAGGCGTCGTCGCACAGGCTCCAGCCGTTGACCACGTCCTGCTCGGCCCGCTCCCTGATCCGCGGGTGCTGGTTGATCCAGTAGACGATCCCGCTCGGCCCGCGCACCGCCGCCCGTCCCGTCTCGCCCGGCGGCAGCGTCCGCCCCGACTCGTCCACGAGCCGGATCTCGTAGCCCGGTAAGGGCCGTCCCACCGCCGTCCCGGACGCCACCCGGGCGCCCATCCAGCGCGGGTGCAGGAAGATGTGCCGGAAGGGCACCATCCCGACCACGTTGTCGATCTCCAGGCCGACCAGCCGCCGCCAGGTCTCGAAGGTCCGCTCGTCCAGCACCTCGGCCGAGCTGAGCGCGAAGCGCAGCCCCAGCCCCGGATACTCGGCCCGCGGCTCCGCCACCTCGCGCAGCATCATCCGGAACATCGTGGCGGCGCCGAGGAAGATGGTCGCCCGCCAGCGCTCGGCGAGCTCCCACACCCGGCGGGGCGCCGGCCGGACGGCGTAGACGGCGGACGCGCCCGCCCGGAACGGGAAGTTGATCTTCTCGCCGTTGCCCGCCGCGTGCCCGATCGGGGCGTGGGTGAAGAAGACGTCGTCGGGGGTGGCGGCCCTGGCCAGCAGGTTCAGGTCGGCCAGCGCCACCTCGGCGGCGTGCGTGTGCAGGCAGCCCTTGGGGTGGCCCGTCGTGCCGCCGGTGTAAAAGATGCTGGCCGCGTCGAACGGGCTGCTCGGATGGGCCGTGAGGGCCTCCGGCCCGGTCTCCAGCAGGCGCTCGTAGGCGACGTGGTCGCCGCCGGGGGCGCCGGGGACCTCGACCACGACGCGGAGGTGCGGAGCCACCGCCCTGGCCTTCGCCAGCTCCCCCACGTGGTCGGAGTGCACCACGGCGGCGGCCGCCTCCGTGTCGTTGAGCAGGAACTGCAGCTCGCGGGCGCGCTCCAGCACCGACGTGGGCACGGCGATCGCCCCGACCTTCCACGCGGCGAGCTGGGCCACGGCTGCCTGGGGCACGTCCGGCATCCGGATCAGCACGCGGTCGCCCGGCCGCACGCCCTGCGCCGCCAGCCCGTTGGCCAGCCGGTTCACCTCCGACTGGAGACGGGCGTAGGTCCAGTCCTCCTCCCGGTCGGCGTCGTGGATGGCCACCCGGTTCCCGCCGACCCTGGCCACCGTGGCGTCCAGGATCTCGACCGCCGCGTTGAGCGACGGCCGGTAGTTGGCGTACTGGATCCAGGGAGCCCCGAAGGTCAGCAGCGGACGCTGCCGCTCGGGCGGCAGGAACCGATCGTCCACGTTTCCGAAGGTCGCCCGGTCGCCGCTCATCCCGCCTTCCTCCACGACCGTCCCGATGGCCGCGGCTCCATCACACACAGGTCGGCCCGGCCGGCCGCCAGGATCGTGTTCATATCATCGCTGTCCCGCAGCCCGCCGCGGGTGATCGTGCAGACGCCCACGGCCCAGCGGAGGAGCTCGCTCAGGCCGGCGAGGTACTGACCCGAGTACGTGGGCGGCCGCGAGCCGCTCAGCGTCTGGCCGGCGACCACGTCGATCAGGTCCGCCCCGGCGTCGCGCAGGCACCTGGCCACCTCGACCGCCTCCGACTCCGCCAGCCCGCCGGGCGCCCAGTCGCTGGCGGAGAACGCCACGGCCAGCGGGCGATCGCCAGGCCAGACCGCGCGCACCGCGGTCAGCACCTCCAGCGGGAAGCGCAGCCGCCCCTGCAGCCCGCGGCCGTACTCGTCGCGACGGTGGTTGGTGAGCGGCGAGATGAAGCCCGCCAGGAGGTAGCCCTGGCCGAAGTGGAGCTCCAGCAGGTCGAACCCGGCGCCGGCGGCCAGCTCCGCGGCCCGGACGAAGGCGGCGCAGATCGCGTCCAGGTCGGAGCGGGACGCCTCGCGCGGGAGCTGCCCCGAGCGCGTGTAGGCGAGCGGGCTGGCGGCGACCAGCCCCCAGCCGTCCTCACGCAGCGGCCGGTCCACGCCCTCCCGCCGCGGCCGGGTCGCGCCCCTGGCGCCGGCATGGCCCAGGCGGAGGCCCAGGCGCGCGCTGGAGGCGGGGCGCACCTGGTCGACCACCGCCCTCCAGGCCTCGCCGTGAGGCTCGTCGTACAGGCCCGCGTCGGCGGGGGTGATGCGGCCCTCGGGGCAGACGGCGACGATCTCTGTCAGCACCAGGCCCGCGCCCGAGCGGGCCAGCCCGACCAGGTCGCGGACGTGGCCCCGGCCGGGCAGGCCGTCGCCGGCGGCCCCGCCCCCGACGTCGAGGACGATGGCCCGGTTGGGGAGGGTCACGCTGCGGACCGTCAGCGGGTTGAACAGCGGCGGCGGCGCCAGCCGGACGTCGCCGTCGAGGCTGCCGGCGCGGCTGGCGAACCACGTGTCGACGCGCTCCGCGAAGTCGCCGTCGCGCAGGCGCACCGAGTCGTATGTGATGCGGCCGCTGCGGGTCAGGTAGTTGAACAGGAACTGCGGGGCCTCCAGGTCGGCGTACCGATCCAGCCGCTCGAACCAGCGCAGGCTCTCGCCGGCAGCCGCCTGGTAGGACTCGATCGCGGGCCGCCGTACCTGCTCGTACCAGCTCAGAGCCGACTCCAGGGAGGGCGGGCGGTCGAGCGCGTCGGCCAGCGCGATGGCGTCCTCCATGGCGAGCTTCGTGCCCGACCCGATCGAGAAGTGGGCGGTGTGGGCGGCGTCGCCGAGCAGCACCGTGTTGTCGTGGTGCCAGCGCTCGTTGCAGACGGTGACGAAGTTGCCCCACCGCGAGTCGTTGGATTCCAGCCTGTTGCCGGCGAGCAGGTTCGCGAACAGCTCCTCGCAGGCGCGCAGCGACTCCGACTCCGACATCCGGTGGAAGCCGAGCCCGCGCCAGGTCTCACCCGAGCACTCGACGATGAGCGTGCTGTGGTCGTCCAGGTAGGGGTAGACGGTGGCCTGGACGAGGCCGGCCTCCGTCCGGCGGACGCAGTACGTGAAGGCGTCCGGACGCAGCGCGGTGCCGTACCAGACGTACTTCGCGGAGCGCATGTCGTAGCTGGGGCGCACATGCTGCGCGAGGGCGGCTCGGAGCCGGCTGTGGGCGCCGTCGGCGGCGACCACCAGGTCGTAGCCGGTGAGCGTCGCCGGGTCCTCGGCCGCTGCGCCGAAGACCAGTTCCACGCCGACCTCGGCGCAGCGGCGCTGCAGGATCGCGAGCAGCCGGTGCCGCCAGAGTCCGGCAAAGGCGTGTCCGTGCGCCCGCAGGCGGGGGGCGCCGTCCAGCCGGATCTCGATCGCCTCCCACCGGGCGAACCCGCCCACAATGGCCCTGTGGCTCTCCAGATCCGCCGCCTGCAGCCGCTCCAGGGCCTGGTCCGAGAAGACGACGCCCCATCCGTACGTGACGCCGGGCTGGTTCCGCTCCAGCACGCGGACGGACCGCTCGGGGTCGGCCTTCTTGAGCAGCAGCGCGGCATAGAGCCCGCCGGGGCCGCCCCCGACGACCAGGATCCTCACGTGAGCATGACCTCCTCGCGGGCCTCCGCCACCTGCTCCAGCTGGTCCAGCGAGGCGACGGTGGGGAGCAGGCACAGGTGATCGCAGCCCGCCTCGCGGTAGGCCCCGGCCAGCTCCAGCAGCTGGCGCCTGGTCCGCACCAGCCCGTCCCCGATCCGCTCGGCCAGGGCCCCGGTGAAGGCGTAGTAGTCGCGCAGGTAGTCGCGTCCCGCGCCGGCCCCGGCGCCGAAGGCGAAGTAGGCCTGGCCCCAGAGCTGGGGCGCTCCTGGCCTGTCGGCGTCGGCCCAGGCGGAGAGGGCCTGGGCCACCATCTTCGCGAAGGCGCCGGGGGGGCCGCCACCGTGGACGTAGCCGTCTGCGTGCCTGGCCATCCGGGCCAGCGCCGCCGTGCTCAGCCCGCCGACGAGCGTGGGCGGCATGGGCGCGGCCGGGCCGAAGCGGCCCAGCTCGACCAGGTCGACCAGCTCCTCGAGCTGACTGTCCAGCCGCGACCCGCGGCCGGAGTGAGGCACGCCGGCCGCCTCGTAGTCGTCGGCGCGGGCGCCGGTGCCGAGGCCGAGCACCAGCCGGTTGCCGGAGAGCCGCTGGACGGACGCGACCTGCCTGGCCAGCAGGGCGGTGCTCCGCAGGGGCCCGACCAGGACGGTGGTGACCAGGGCGGTGCGCTCCGTCACGGCCGCGGCGGCGGCGAGGGCGACGAGCGGCTCGAACGACGGGTACACGACCCGGTCGATGACGGCGAGGCTGTCGAAGCCGTACGCCTCGGCGCGCCGGGCCCACGCCTGGACCAGCGCGCCAGTCGCCCCCGGGATGGCAGCCGGCAGGCCGATTCCGATCCTCACCGGCCGAGCCGGCCGCATGCAGTTTCGATGTGAGAAATTATTGACGACCGTCACCAAACTGACCAACCCGCTTCCGTGAGCACGCCTCCCTTCACGCCACCCAAGCCCCGAGCGCTCTTCCTCGACGTCTACGGTCCCTTCGTCCGGCCGCTGGGCGGCTGGATCGCGATCGCCGACCTCGTCGCCCTGATGGGCGAGCTCGGCGTGGACGCCGACATCGTGCGCAGCACGGCCTCGCGGATGACCAAGGACGGTCTCCTGGAGCGCCGCCAGGGCCCGGACGGGGCACAGGGCTACGCGCTGAGCGCCACACTGCGGCGCGCGCTAGAGCTCGGCGACCGCCGGATCTTCGAGGCCCAGCGCCCGGCGCGCTCAGCCGACGGCTGGGTGCTCGTCACCTTCTCGATCCCGGAGACCGACCGCCAGCTGCGGCACCAGCTCCGCTCCCGGCTGGTCTGGCTGGGGTTCGGCAACCTGGCCCCGGGCGTCTGGCTGGCGCCGCGACGGCTGCTGCCGGACGCGAAGGCCGTCGTGGCCCACTTCTCGCTGGAGCGATACGTCGACTTCTTCTCGGCCCGCTACGAGGGGCTGGACAGCCAGCACGCGCTGGCCCGCCGCGCCTGGGACCTGCAGGAGCTGTCCCGGATGTACGCGGACTTCCTGTCCGGCCACCAGGCCATCCTGGCCAGGTGGCGGACGCCGCCCGGCGACGGGGAGGGACGCCAGGCGTTCGTGGACTACGTCTTCACGCTGACGCAGTGGCGCCGTTTACCGTTCCTGGACCCGGGCCTGCCGGCGGAGCTGCTGCCGGACGGGTGGCCGGGCCACGAGGCGTCCCGGGCGTTCCTGCGGCTGGCCCGCACGCTGGGGCCCCACGCCTTCCACCACGTCCGCGAGACGATGGGCCTGCCCGACGAGGGCAAGCAGCTGGCCCGCCTCCACGGCGGGCCGGGGCCGTAGGGGAGGGAACCAGCCGGTTCCGCCTGCGCCAGCGGACCAGCGAGCCATCGGAACCCTCCCCCCTTGCGGGGGAGGGCAGGGTGGGGGGTGGGGCCGTCCTGGCGCCAGCGCCCAGCAGGGCTGCCCAATCGTGTCGGCGCGACGGGCTGGTTCGGTGGCGCCAGCCTGCGACCACCCCCCACCCCGACCCTCCCCCGCAAGGGGGGAGGGAGTCATACCGCGCAGCGGTACGTCGACGTGTCGATGCGCAGGGTTCGGCCGATGCCGGCCTGCACGTCCGGCTGGATCTCCTCGTTGGTCAGCGCGTAGGCCTGGTCCTGCGTGGTACTGGACGCCGCGAAGACGAGGCCCAGGACGCGGCCCTGCAGGTCCACCACTGGGCCGCCGGAGTTGCCGGGCCGCACGGTGGCGGTCATGACCCAGATGCTGCGGTTGACCAGCGTGTCGTTGTAGATGTCGCGGCCCGAGGCCTGGATGCTCTGGTCCAGCACCGCCGGGGTCACCGTCTCCGCGCCGCCGCCCGGGTAGCCGATGACGGCGGCCGACGTGCCCCGCGAGCCGGCCCCCTCCGGCACAGCCCCCGTCGTCACCTGGGGCGCGTACAGGATGGCCACGTCGCGCTGCGGGTCGAACAGCACCACCGTGGCGCGGATGCCGCCGACGCGGGTCGCGTCCTGGGACAGCGTGGTGTTCGTCGTGCCCGAGACCACGTGCGCGTTGGTCACCAGGTAGCCCCGCCCGATCGGATAGGCGCTGCCGCTGACGACGCCGCCGCAGCCGCGGCCCTCCACGCGATAGACGGCCGCGGTGGCCGCCTGGACCCCCGGGGTGTTCACAGAGGCGGGGGGCTGGAGCGGCGGGGGGAGGGTGGGCTCGAGGCCCGCGAACGTCTGCGGGAACGGCACCCCCGCCAGGATCGTCCGGACGCCGGAGAGGAACCCGGGCGGGCGCGGGAACACGTTGTCGACGGTGCGCAGGATGGCCGACTGCTGGATGAGCCGCCCCACCTCGGGGCTCGGGCCCTGCGAGAACGTCAGGCCCAGGAACCAGGCGACCGACAGGACCGAGAACAGCGAGAAGGCGCTGCCGCAGACCGCCTCGAAGGCGCCGGTCCCGCCGCTCCCGCGGACGCTGCGCCGGATCGGCTCGCCGATCCAGTAGCCGACGGTCGAGCCGAGGCTGCCGCAGATGATCAGGAACAGGACGGCCGCGATGGGCCGCACGTTGCCTGTCAGGTGGAGGAAGTCGAGGAAGGCCTGGGCCAGGGCCGCGCCGGCCACGACGCCCACGACCAGACCGGCGTACTGGAACAGGGAGAGCCAGAAGCCGCGGCGGTACCCGTTGGCCAGCCCGATCAGCAGGGCGACGATGATGACGAGGTCGATCAGGTTGAGATTGATGCTGGTAGTAAACGGCAGAAGGCCCGCTCGCTGCCCGGGACCAGCCAGGCCTGAATGCCGATAATTGTCGGCGTGAGCTTCCTGTTCGGTGAGTGGATCCCGGCGAGCGCATACCTGGGCTTCGCCTTCCTGGTGGCTTTACTCGGCGTCGGCGGCCTCGGCTGGTGGGTGCTCAAAGGCGAGGCAAGGAACCGCCGCGTCGAGGGCGAGGACCTCTAGGCCAGACCGTCTGGCCAGGCCGAGGCCGCCCCGGTCCGACCATAGAATGGGCGCAATGACGGACGAGCCCCTGCCGGCCGTCCTGGCCTCGGACGCCGAGCGCGAGCACGTCTGCTCCGTGCTTCGCGACGCCTCGGTCGACGGGCGGCTGACCCTCGACGAGTTCTCCATCCGCGTCGACCGGGCCCTGGCGGCGCGGACGCGGGCCGACCTGGCGGCCGTCACCGCCGACCTGCCGAGCGTCCGCCCGGCCCGCGAGCCGATCCGCGCGTCGGTCGCCGTGCTCAGCTCGCTGGAGCGCACCGGCTTCTGGAGGGCGGGCGAGCGGTCGGGGGCCGTCGCCATCCTGGGCAGCTGCAGGCTCGACCTGCGGGGAGCGCTGATCTCCGGCCCGGTGACGACCATCGACGCCACCGTCGTGATGGGCTCGCTGGAGGTCATCGTGCCGCAGGGCGTCGAGGTGGAGCTGGAGGGCTCCAGCTTCATGGGGAGCCAGACGGTGAAGCTCAACGCCGGGCCGCCGACGACCGGCGCGCCGGTGGTGCGGATCACGGGCACGACCGTGATGGGCAGCGTCACGGTCCGGGACTCGCCGACGCTGGGCGAGCGGCTCGGCGGGGCGATCGACCGGATGCTCGGCGGTGGCGGCCAACCGCCGCAGGCGCCGCCGCCGCCGAGCACCAGGTAGGCCGGGCCGGGACCGCCCCGGCCGTCATCAGGACGTGGGCGCGGGCTCCGGCTCCAGGCGGGCTTCAGCGGCCTCCCGCTGCTCCCGGAGGTCGCGCAGAGGCATGAACGAGCGGACGGGGGGCACCCTCTCGAAGTTGTAGGGCGGGGGCGGCGAGGAGGTCGCCCACTCCAGCGTGTTGCCCTGCCACGGGTCGTCGCCCGCCACCTCGCCGCTCCGCCAGCTCGTGACCAGGTTGATCAGGAAGACCAGGACCGAGAGGGCGACCAGGAACGATGCGACCGTGATGAAGACGTTGGTCGCGCCCCAGCCCTCCTCGCCGAATCCTCCCGGGTAGGTGGCGATGCGGCGCGGCATGCCCTCGAGCCCCAGCGTGTGCATGACCAGGAACGTGGCGTTGAAGCCGATGAACACCGTCCAGAAGTGCCACTCGCCGAGCGTCTCGTTGAGCTTGCGCCCGGTGATCTTCGGGAACCAGTAGTAGATGCCGGCGAAGATCGTCATGACGCTGCCCCCGAAGAGGACGTAGTGCAGGTGGGCGACGACGTAGTAGGACTGGTGGAGCTGGGTGTCCACGGGCACCGAGCTGAGGTAGATGCCCGTGATGCCGCCGATGAGGAACGTCGCCATGAAGCCGAACGCGAACTTCATGGGCAGGGTGAAGTCGATCGACCCTCTCCAGGCTGTGGCGATCCAGTTGAAGAACTTGATGCCCGTCGGCACGGCGATGAGCATCGTCATGATCATGAAGAAGGTCTCGACGTAGATGTTCAGGCCGACGGTGAACATGTGGTGGGCCCACACCGCCATCGACAGGAACACGATCCCGAACAGCGCCGCGACCATCGTGCTGTAGCCGAAGATCGGCTTGCGCGCGAACACCGGGATGATCTCCGAGATCATCCCGAAGCCGGGCAGGATCATGATGTAGACCTCGGGGTGCCCGAAGAACCAGAACAGGTGCTGGTAGAGAACGGGCCGTCCCTGCGTCGTGAAGAAGTTGGTGCCGAACTGGCGGTCGAACTCGAGCAGGATCAGCGCCGCGGCCAGCGGGGCGCCGACGACCAGCAGCAGGATCGACGTCGAGACCTGCGCCCACACGAACAGCGGCAGGCGGGTGAGGCGCATGCCCGGCGCCCGCAGCGCGATGATCGTGGTCAGGAAGTTGGTGGAGGCCATGATGCCGCTGATGCACCAGATGATCAGGCTCAGGGCCCACAGGTCCACGCCCAGCCCGGGGTTGTAGGCCCGCTCGGTCAGCGGCGAGTAGGCGGTCCAGCCGGCGTTGAGCGCCCCGCCCGTGAAGAATCCGGTGTAGTAGATCAGGATGGAGACGGGGATCATCCAGAAGCCGAGCAGGTTGACCCGGGGGAAGGCCATGTCCCTGGCGCCCACCATGATCGGGACCATGTAGTTGGCGATGCCGGTCATGAAGACCGTCACGAAGAAGAAGATCATGGTGGTGCCGTGCGCCGAGATCAGCTGGTTGTAGGTCTCGGCGTCGACCACCTTGGCGTTGGGCGTCGTGAGCTGCAGCCGGATGACCAGCGCGAAGATGCCCGCGATCACGAACGAGAGCACCCCCGTGACCATGTACATGATGCCGATCAGCTTGTGGTCGGTCGTGGTCAGCCACAGGCTGATCGGCTTGAAGAAGCTGTCGTCGTAGCTCTTCGGCCGAGGCGGCGCAAGCGTGGTTGCCATGGCTTTCTCTCTCTACTCTGGGCTCACGTGCTCGGGGACGCGCTGGGCCGCGCGCTCCCCGACGGGCTCGGGCTGGGGGCGGCGGAGCCGCTCGGTGAGGGGCTCGGAGAGGCGCCGGCCGACGGGCTGGCGGACGGGCTCGACGACGGGGAGGCGGGCGCGCTGGCGCCGGGCGACGGGCTCGCCGCCTTCGCCTTCTGCTGGGCCAGCCAGTCGTCGTACTCGTCCGGCGTGACGGCCTTGACCCGCAGCTGCATGGTGTAGTGGCCGGCCCCGCACAGCTCGGCGCACTCGCCGCGCCACTCGCCCGGCTGCGAGATCCTGAACCAGGTGTAGTTGTCGTAGCCGGGGACCAGGTCCGTCTTGCCCGTCAGGTCGGGCACCCAGAAGCTGTGGATCACGTCGACCGAGCTCAGCTTCAGCCGGACGAGCTTGCCGGTCGGGACCACGAGCGGGCTGGCGTCCGCAGCCAGGCCCTCGGAGCGCACCTCGACGCCGTCCGGGTAGGTGTAGGTCCAGCCGAACTGGTGGCCGGAGACCGCGATGTCGAGATCGGTGGCGGCATCCGTCGGCCGCTGGAAGTCCTGCTGCAGTTCGAGGAACGAGAAGGTGCCGATGAACACCAGGACGATCGCGGGCGCGATGGTCCAGGCGATCTCGAGCCGGGTGTTGCCGTGCCACTGGGGCGGCACGTGGCCCGGCTTCTGGCGCCGGCGCCGGTCCCGGATGATGATCGTCAGCAGCAGGCCCTCCACCAGGAAGAACACCACCAGGGCCGGGATGGAGATGCGCAGGTAGAGGTCGTACAGGTTGTGGCCGTTCGTTGAGACGGCGTTGGGGAGGAGCGGGTTCAGACCCGTGGCAGCCAGCGTCGGGCTGGCCAGGAGGAGGGTGGTGACGATGACCAGCGGCGCCGCGAGCAGCAGGCGGCGCAGCAACGGGCTGCTGCGGTAGCTCACGCCGCTCAGTATAGGAATCCACCCTTCGCGAGAATGCCTTCGGTCGGGGCCCGGAGAGCCCGGTCCATCGCCCCGGGCCGGTCCGGCCGGGCGGGGACCAGGTCGGACCGACCTGGCAGGTAGAATGCCCACGTGGTCCGAACGACGCGACCCAGGTTCGTCGATACGAGCAACCCGGCGCTGGCTGTCGACTGCCCCAACTGCGGGCTGGTGACGCCCCGGTTCCTCACGTACTGCCAGAACTGCGGCTTCTCCCTCTGGCCCGACGGCACGGTGGCCGCCGCCGCCTTCCGGGCGTGGCAGCAGGCGGACCCGGCGCGGTCGAGGGCCCGGCCCTACGACCTCGAACTGCCGCCCCCGCCGGTGGAGAACGTGGTCGACTACGAGGAGCGGGCGCACCGCCTGGGGATCCACATCTTCCCGTCCAGCAGCTATCCGTTCATCATCTGCCTCGGCTTCCTGTTCCTGGGCCTCGCGGCCGTGCCCTTCCCGGGGCCGGTGCGCATCGGGCTCCTGGTCGTCGGCCTGATCGTCTTCCTGGTCGGCGTCGTCGGCTGGGTCGTCCTGGAGGACGCGCAGATGTACCCGTCCGAGGACGTCGTCGGACAACAGGAGGCCGCCGGCCACGAAGGGGCCGGGCATCCCGCCGAGGAGCACGATCACTAGTGGCAGTCGTACAGCTACCGGCCCGGACCGAGCAGCCCCGCTATCCGGGCCTCGACCCCGCCATGATGGGGATGTACATCTTCCTTGCCTCCGAGGTGATGTTCTTCGGAAGCATGTTCGCGATGTACTTCTACCTGTTCGGCTCCCACCCGTTCAGCTGGCCCCCGCCGAACACGGTCCCGGTGAACTGGTGGCCCATCCCGACGGTCAACACGGTCATCCTGCTCTCCAGCGGCGTGACGTGCCACTTCGCCCTGGAGTCCATCGCCCACGACCGGCGCCGGACCTTCTACGCCCTGCTGGTCTCGACCATCATCCTGGGCGTCCTCTTCGAGGCCGGCCAGGTCTACGAGTTCACCCACGCCAGGATCACCCTCGGCGGCCTGAACCAGTTCGGCAGCGCCTTCTTCACGATGACGGGCTTCCACGGCCTGCACGTGGCGGGCGGCCTCGTCTTCCTGACGCTGATGCTGGGCCGGGCCCTGAAGGGCCACTTCAACGCCCGGCACCACGTCGGGTTCGCCGCGGCGACCCTCTACTGGCACTTCGTCGACGTGGTCTGGGTCTTCCTGTTCCTGATCCTGTACCTGGCGGTGACGGCCTTTTGATCATTCGAGCCGCCGCCGCCGCCGCCCTCGCCCTGGCCATCCTCTGGTCGGTCGCGGCCTGCGGCGCCTCGGGCTCGTCCCAGCCGCCGGGGTCGATCAAGGTGACCATGACCGAGTTCAAGTTCGACCCGGCCTCGATCAGCGCCAAGTCCGGGAAGGTGACCTTCTTCCTCGTGAACTCCGGCTCCGTGGCGCACGACATGGTCGTGCTCGGCCCCGATGGCAAGAGGCTGGCGTCGAGCGACCTGGTGCAGGGCGGGAACACCACCGTCTTCACGGTGGACTCCCTGGCCGCCGGCAGCTACCGGATCATCTGCGACCAGCCCGGTCACGAGCAGCAGGGGATGAAGGGCACACTGTCCGTCACCTGAGCGTGTCATCGGTCGCCGCCGGCCGTTTCGAGTAGATATAAGTAGTAGGAGGAGGGGCGCTGAGCGTACCGGCCTCGGGTGGGGCTGGCCGGGCGCCCGATCGAATCCGTTCGAGCCTGTTCAGCCTGGAATGAGACGACTGCAATCCGGTCAGACGATGGTCGAGTTCGCGCTGGTCGTGTTCGCCTTCCTGCTGGTCCTCTTCGCGGCCGTCTCGGCAGCCTTCCACTCCATCCAGCGGGCGAACGCCGAGACGGCGGCGGCGGCCGGCGTCCAGCTGGCGGCCTCCGGCTCGGCGGCGGACCCCGCGACCCCGGCCTACGGGGCCTCCTTCGGCCCCACCAAGGCGCTGCTCGAGCCGGTGATGTTCGGCACGACGATCGTCCAGGGGCAGGACGAGCAGGCCTGCAAGAACGCGGCGGCCAACCCCCCGGTCAACCAGCTGACGGTCTGCGCCTATCCGGACGGGCCCGACCTGGTGGCGGAGCGGATCGTCGGAAAGCCGAACTACATCATCCCGTTCATCGCGCAGTGGCTTCCCTGGTCGATCGACGTCACGGTCGAGATGCACCAGGTCACCTACCAGCGATGACCTCCAGGGCTCCGGCCTCAAGGCGCCGGCAGTCGGGGCAGGCCCTGATCGAGACGGCGGTGACGCTGCCGATCCTGCTCATCCTGTTCTTCGGCTTCCTCGCCGCCGGGGTCGGCGCCCAGGGCTACGTGGACATGAACACCGCCGTGTACCTGGCCGCGGCCTCCAACGTCACGGCCTACGCAGACGACCAGGCCGAGGCGGACCAGTTCGCGTCGGACACGTTCACCCACACGGTCGCCCACGACCCCCTCGTCGAGGTGGAGACGGCGCCCGGCAAGGCGTTCGAGTGCGGCCAGGACCCCGGCAACAGCTACGCGGCCGGCGGCACCATCACGTGCCGGGGCTCCGCATACCTGCGGTTCTCGAAGACGCTGCTGGGCTGGGTGGTGCCGGTCGACCCCGAGATCACCGCGCAGGCCTCCGGCGTCCGCTCGCCGTACCGGTCCCAGAAACCGTGAGGCCGGGCCGGCGCCGGGACCAGTCCGGCCAGACGCTGATCATGTTCGCCATCACGATGACCTTCATGTTCCTGGCCCTCATCGCCCTGGTCGGAGACTCCGACGTCCTCATGGTCCGCTACAGCCAGGTCAACTCGGAGGCGCTCCTCGGCGCCCAGTCGGGCGCCACGGCCATCGACGAGCAGAAGTACTACCAGGGGTTGCGAGAGCTCAACGCGGCCGATGCGGTGACCCGCTGCCAGACGGCGGCGCTGTCGGCGGGCGGCCCGCCGACGACGGCGACGTGCTCCGTCGACCCCGCCACCAACACGGTGACGGCCGTCGTGTCCGAGCAGGTCAAACTGCCCATCCCGCTGTTCGCGATCACGGCCCCGACCGTCAGGGCCACCAGGACGGCGCGGCCCGTGTTCGGAAACCAACAGATCGTGCCATGACGGCCAGGAGGGGGAGGTAAGAGATGTCTCGGAACGTGCTGGTGGCCGGTGTCGGCCTGCTGGTCTTCCTCATCGTGGCCGGGGCGGTGTACCTGCAGATCCTGAACAGCGCCAGCAGGAGCGACACCGTGTGGGCGGTGTCCAGGGCGGTCGCAGCGGGCGACCAGCTGACCGCCGACAGCGTGCGCCAGACGCGCATCCCGGCCACCGGCGATACGTGGGACTTCTACACGGGCGACCTCCTGGCGGCGCACGCGCGAGCCTCTCACGAGATGGCGGCTGGCACGATCGTCTTCAAGAAGGACGTGCAGACCCAGGACATGGCCCTCGTCACGCTCTCGCTGCGGACGCCGCCGCCCCTGACGCACGGGCAGACCATCGACGTCTACGCGATGAGCGGCACCGGGACGCAGACCGTCGGCCGGCACCTGGCGGTCAACCAGTACCAGGGCGGCACGGCCTCCGTCTGGGTGCCGGCCGCGGACGAGCCGGAGTGGATCACGCTGCAGGCCAACAACGTGGCGCTGTACGCGGCGGTGAGCAACGGCGTCGGCGTCCCGCAGACGAGGGGCCAGGGCGTCCAGGAGGCGCTGGCCACGCTGGGCGGTGGCAGCACGGTGGGGGGGCCCATCACCACGGCGCCCACGCCGTTCCCGACCGCGGTCCCCACCAAGAAACCATGAGCTACGTCGTCGCGTTCTACGGCATCAAGGACGGTCAGGGAGTGACCACTACCGCCCTGGCGATCGCGGACCAGCTCGCCCAGAAGCACAGCGTGCTGTTTGTGGACGCCGACATGTCCGGCACGGGCACCGCGACGGACGCCCTGCAGCTGGACGGCGCCGGACGCGGCATGAACAACCTGATCGGCGCCAAGGCGATCACGTCGCGGGACCTTCTCAACCAGACGATCGCGACGCACCACCGCAACCTGGGCCTGGTCCCCGGCCTCAATGCCGTCTGCGGCAGCGCCGTCTCGCGGCTGGTGACCCAGATGCGGGAGGGGCAGGCGCTGACGATCACCGGCGTGGAGTTCGTCATCCTGGACTTCGGCGCGCTCGCCCACCCCGAGCTGCGCTCGCTGCGCCAGGCGGCGACGGCGATCGCGTCCGCGGCTCACCGCGTCTTCACCGTGATCAGGGACGACCCCCCGATGATCGCGAGGGCGGTGCTGGTCCTCAAGGCGGCGCTGCCGCCCAAGACGGAGCTGCTGCTCGCGGAGAGCCGGCGCGGCCAGCTGCGCAAGCACGTGCGGGAGGCGCTGCGGCTCAAGCTGCCCGACCTGGCGGTCGCGGCCACCATCAACTGGGACCCGTCGAGGGCCCAGAGCGCGCTGGACTCGGGGAAGCCGATGTCGCTGTCCGGCCTCGCCCGGCAGCTCGAGCTGACGGAGCGGGCGGAGCCGGTGCTGGCCCAGGTCCGCGCCGGCGCCACGGGGAAGCCGGCGTGATCACGAAGGAGAGGACGCGGCGGGTAGGAATGCGCTTCGCGCGAGCGAATGAGTCCGTGATCCCGAGACCGCCAGACGCCGCCCGCAGCCCCGAAGGGCTGGACCGCAGGTCCCCCCGATGTCCCAGATGAGGGGGGGTTCCGGAAGGGGGGGCCTGCCCCCCCTTGCACGTGAGCGGGCGGAGCCGGTGCTGGCCCAGGTCCGCGCCGGCGCCACGGGGAAGCCGGCGTGATCACGAACACGAAGGAGAAGACGCGGCGGGTAGGAATGCGCTTCGCGCGAGCGAATGAGTCCGCGCCGCCGCCACGGGGAAATCCGCGTGAATGAATAGGAGGTTCTGTCCGTGATGGAGGCACCGGTTGCGATGGTCTTCGACCTGGCGCCACAGATTGGCTACCAGACGCTGCCGGTGATCCCGTGGCCCGACGTCGAGGCGGACATCTACGAGACGTGCCGGACCCTGGCCGACCACCTGGAGCGCTACCGCCAGCTGCACGACGTCACGCCCTCCGTCACGGAGGAGGAGGGCCTGCTCGAGACGGTCAACGACCTCATCGACCAGGCGCTGGAGCGGCCCGTCGAGTTCGGGCTCAACAAGGCGGTGGCCGACGACATCGCCGACTCGCAGAGCTTTCGCGATCGCGTCGCCCGGGGCACGCAGGTGCTGGCCTCGCGCCTCTACCCGTTCTCCCGTCTCCTCTACCTGGAGGAGGGCATCGAGGAGATCTACGTCTACCGCTGGGACAAGTGGGTCGTCCAGGGCAGCGGCAGCAAGGTGCAGCTCAGCCAGGAGGGCAACCCGTTCACCAGCGACGAGGAGTGGCTGAACTTCTTCAAGGAGAAGGTCATCACGCTCCCGGGCACCACCGGCCAGAAGATGCTGAGCCAGGGCCGCCCGACCGCCGAGGTCAACATCGGCGGCCTGATGCGCCTGGCGCTGCTCCAGGCGCCCGCCATCTCGGGCCCGACGAACGTGATCGCGACGGTCAGGATCCAGGGCGCCGCCCGCGTCCGCTCGCTCGACGACTACGTCAACCAGGGCCTGATGCCGAGGGGCGTGGCCGAGTTCCTCCTGGCGTGCGTGCTGACGAAGGCCAACATGATGATCTCGGGCGGCACCGGCAGCGGCAAGACGACGCTGCTGCGCGTGCTGGCCGGGTCGGTCGGCTGGGACGAGCAGCTGGCGGTGCTGGAGGACAGCGCGGAGCTGCACCTCGAGAACGACCGGGGCGACGGCCTGCCCTGGCACCCCTACGTGCAGAGCGTCAACACCGTGGAGGCGGTGCTGAAGGGGGAGCAGGGCATCACGATGCGCGACCTGGTCAAGCTCGCCCTGCGCCTGCGCCCGGACCGGATCATCCTGGGTGAGGCGCGCGACGCCTCCATGGCGGACGTGTGCCTCGCGGCCTCGACCGGCCACGACGGCTCGATGGTCACGCTGCACGCCGACGACGCGGAGGAGTCGATCCGGCGTGCCGCCGAGTACGTGATGATGTCGCCCGACTTCATCGGCAGCGCGAACGCCGAGAACATGGCGCTGCGCCGCGTCCACCAGGCCTTCGACGTGACGGTCCACCTCCGCCAGCACCGGGGCATGCGCCGCCTGACCGGCGTGGTGGCCATGGGCGACGGCGTCGGCGACCGGCGCTGGGTGTACGGGACGGCGCCGGACGGCCGGATCGTCCGCGAGATCGCCCTGCTCGGCGACCTGCCGCCGAAGCTCTCGTACAAGCTGTCGCACCTCCTGTCGGAGGTGCCGCCCGTATGAAATGCAAGGGGGGGCAGGCCCCCCCTTCCGGAACCCCCCCTCTATCCCGGACATTGGGGGGACCTGCGGTCCAGCCCTTCGGGTCTGCGGGCCGGCGAAGTCGGGATCACGGACTCACCCGCTCGCGCAAAGCGCATTCCTACTCTCCGCGTCTGCTCACCCTTTCCAGGGGCGCCTGTACGAGCGATTGTCCGCGGGCTGGGCTCCGGGTCCCGGCCGGCGCTGTGCGACCCTTCGGAGGTTCCGCATGAGCCCACTGGCGTTCTTCATCTCGATCCTGCTGCTGCTCGCGCTCGGCCTCGTCGTCATCCTCGCCGTGAGCGGGTTCAGCCCGGTCCGCGCCGGCGGCCGCTCCAACCGATACGTCGAGGCCCTTTTGGAGCGGGAGCGCTACGTGGCCACCGGACTCGGCTGGAGCCTCCGCCTCTGGCTGACCATCCGGCTGGGCGCCTTCGCCATCGGCGCGATCATCGGGACCCTGATCGGCACGCCGGTCGTCATCCTCGGCCTCGGCGCCGTCGGCCTGTTCGGCGTGCCCTGGTGGCTGACCGCGCGCGCGGGCCAGCGGAAGCTGGAGATGGACCGCGCCCTGGTCCCGCTCATGATCAACCTGGTCAACCTGCTCTCCCAGGGCCAGCAGACGCTGAACCACGCGCTCAAGGACCTCGCCCAGAACCCCGACCCGCGGCTGGCCTACGCGCTGGAGCCGCTGAGGAACGCGGAATCCGTCAGCGACGCCCTGGTCGAGGTGGCGAAGCGCGGCATGTCGCCGATGCTGGAGCGCGTCTGCGTGGACCTCCTCCTCTCCCTGGACCAGGCGCCGGAGGCGTTCATCGAGCAGGCCGAGAAGATCCTGATCCCGCAGTACGACCAGGACCTGGAGGTCCAGGCCCGCAACCACGCCGCGGTCGCCGGCGGCCGGCAGAACGGGCTCATCGTGATCATGGTCATGGCGCTCGCCTTCGTGGTCGTCATGCGCGTCGACACGCTGCGGGCGACCTACGCCGGGTTCGTGGGCCAGATCATGCTCGTCATCGACGGCCTGATGGTCATGGGCATCCTGGGCGTGCTGGGCATGATGACCCCCAAGACGCCGTGGGTCCGCTGGGACGTCGCGGCGGTCCGGGAGCAGATGCGGAGGCGCTATGCCTGACCTCTTCCTGCCCGTCCTGCTGCTCATCCTCGGCTCCGCGCTGGTCGCCGGCCTGTGGCGCTTCGGCATCTTCACGCCCCGCTCCGTCGCGGCCTGGAGCCGCATCGGCCGCCATCATCACCTGACCGACGAGCGACCCCTGGACGAGCGCCTCGCCGACCGGGTGCCGTCGCTGGCCCGGTTCTTCCGCGAGACCAGCGTGCCCCGCCTGCTGGCGATCGCCAACCGCCGCGAGAGCCTGAACACCTGGCTGGTCAGGGTCGCCGTCTACGTGCTCGCAGTCGGGGTGGCCCTGCTGATGCTCGACTTCGTCGTCGGCATCCGCAACGGCGAGGTCCCGGTGCCGCCCCTGCTCTGCCTGGTGGTGGCGGTCGGCTTCGTGCCGCTGTCCTACATGTCGCTGCGCGCCGAGGCCCGCCGGCGCCAGGACGCCATCAACCGGGCGGTGGCGCAGTCCCTCTCCGAGATGGCCATCCTGACGTTCACCGGCCAGTACACCGTCTCGGGCGCCCTGGAGTTCGTCGCCCGCTGCCACCGCGACAAGGCGCTGCTGGAGCTGCTCTCCGACGACAACTGGCGGCGGCTGGCCGAGTCGGACGACACGCAGCTCGCGCTCAGCCTGCGCCCGAACCAGCTGCTCAGCACCGTCACGATCTACCACCGGATCGGCCGCGCCTACGACGTCGAGATGTTCGACGAGCTGGCCACCAACATGCGCCGCATCGCGGAGAAGGGCCTGGTGTCCTCCGACGTGCTCACGTCGCTCTCCGCGGCCACGGGCAAGAAGCTGGCCGCCGACATGGCCGTCAAGACCGAGCAGTCGAGGCCGCGCATGGCCCTGGCCATCGGCCTGATGGTGCTCCCGCTGCTCAGCCTGATCCTCTACCCGGCGGCCGTCGCCGTCTCCACCGCCTTCCAGTGAGCGCCCGGCGCTCACCCGTGGACCTGGCCGTCGCGGTCGGCGTCGCGATCGTGCAGCTGGTGTCGGCGTACGCCGTCCTTGGGCGGCCCGACCTGCGAGAGGCACGCGACTTCCTGACCGGAACGGCGCCGACGATGGCCGGCAGCATCGCGGCGGCCCAGGTCGTGCTCTGGATCGCCCTGCTGGTGGCGCTCGTGGGCGTCCTCGCGGCCGTGGTGACGGGCGCCGCGAGCATGATCGGGTCCGCCCGGCGCACGGCGGCCTGGTCCCTGGTGGTGCTCGGCGTCGGCCTGGTGATCCTGGTCGCAGGGGCCGCCCACCGGGCCGGGGCGGGGGCCGGCTCGGACAGCATCACCGGCGGCTCGGTCCAGGAGGCGAGGGCCCAGCTTGCGCGGTGACTACCGTGGTCACGCCTTCGTCCCGCTCTTCGGTGAGCCGCAGGCGGCCGCCAGCGCCGAGCTGCTCCGCGGCCGGGTGGCGGAGGGCGCGGCCGGCCCGGTCCGCTGCGTCGAGCCGCCCCTGGCCGGCCTCTCGTTCATCTCGACGGGGGGCGAGGTGTCGGAGATGCTGGACGCCTGGTGGGGCCACCTGGTGCCGGAGGACTGCCTGCCGGTGCTGCTGCTCCTCCACGAGCCCGGCCTGGAGGCCTGGGTGGAGGGCCTGGACGCCGACGTGGTCGTGGGCGTGGCCCACGAGGAGGTGGCGGCGCTGTACGCCGGCTTCCCGAACGTCCGCGTGGTGGCGACGCAGGACCCGCGCGCGTTGACCGAGTACACCATGGCGGTCTACGCCGACTGCTTCCAGCCGGCGGGGCCCGACGTCCCGGGGATACCGGGGCCGCCCGGCGCCCAGGCCGAGACGCCGTACCGGCCGCGCGGGACGATGCAGCAGTCCGCGGTCACCGCCCGCCGGCCCGGCGACGCCGACCCAGGCCGCCCCGCCCACGCGTTCGCCCAGGACGACCCCCTCCCCCTGCCGCCGCAGCGGTCGGGCCCCGCCGGCCTCATCGACCAGGCGGCCCGGCTGATCCCTGGAGTGCGGCGGTCGGGAGTGCCGGCGGAGCTGGGGGCGCTGGCGCTGTCGCACCAGACGGGGAAGATCGTGGGGGTGACGTCGCGAGCGGGAGGGGTGGGGAAGACGGCGATAGCGGCGGCGCTGGGGATCGTGTACGGGGAGGCGGTGCAGGAGAGCGGTTGGTGCGCGGCGGTGATCGACCAGAACATCGGGAACCCGGACCAGTGGGGGAGGCTGAGCCTGGCGACGCAGGTGCGGACGGTGTCGGAGATCATGGGAGACATCGAGGCGGGTCGGGAGTGGACGGTGCCGGCGTGGAACCGGACGCCGGCGCTGGCGGTGTACCCGGAGCGTCGGGATCTGGGTGAGGCGTACGCGCCGGCGCAGATCGAGAGGTTCGCGGGGCAGCTGCGGCAGCTGCACATGATCTCGGTGGTGGACCTGCCGAACCGGCTCCCGTCGTTCACGTCGGCGGAGGCGGCGGTGTGCGCGGGGTGGGTGGCGGTGTCGGACCTGCTGCTGCTGCCGACGACGGACGACCCGACGCGGCTGCAGGGGGTGCTGGACTACCTGGAGGCGCCGATGGTGAGGGGGG
>JBKPCH010000077.1:0-15267 GCA_046727275.1 Candidatus Dormiibacterota bacterium | reverse complement strand
GCGTCCGCTCGTTGGCCAGGTGCTCGCGCGCCTTCGTGTCGCCGCCGGCCGGCTGTCCGCCCGGGCCGGGCGCCCCCCGATCGCCGCCGCCGCTCACCGGATCACGACCAGGAAGACCAGCGCAGCCAGGCCGCTCAGGCCGACGGCCACCAGCAGCACGGCGTCCGCCGCCAGCCGCGGCTGGAACGCCGCGCCCTCGATCTCGCGCCGGTGCAGCAGGAACCGCAGCAGCGCCAGCGCCATGAGGCCCACCCCGGCCAGCACGATCCAGCGCCCGAGGTGGAACAGCGACGCGGTGCCTGGCTGGCCCGCCTCGCCGGCGACCACCCGGAGCTTCTCCAGCGCGTAGCCGATCGCGACGAGCGCGAGCGTGGCGCGGAACCACGCCTGCAGGGTCCGCGAGTTGGCGAGGTGGTCCCGCGTCCTGACGCCCTCGCCGCCGCCGCGCCCCCGCAACATGCCCCCATGCTATCCCCGGGGCGGGGAGCGCCGGGCAGGCCTGGCGGTAAAGCGCGACTTGATGCCTGGAGGACCCGCCCGGTAGAATGCGAACAGAAGTTCGATGGCGCCCAGCAACCGTCACCCTGCCCCCCGCAGCCCCCTCCCGGCTCTGATCGGACCAGCTCGTATACTGGCCCCTGCCGGCCCGGGCGGCCGGCTGGGTGGTGTCGAGTTGAGGGGAGCGATGGTTCGTCCCATTCCCGCTTCTCCGGTGCTGACGGGCGCTCGGACGCGGAGAGTTCCATCAGCCCTGCTCTTGATGGTCGGGCTGACCGTCTGCTTCGGAATCTACGCCGAGTGGGCGTTCGCCCGGGCAGGCGCCTCGTCGGCGGACGTCGTCCGCGACGCGCTGGTCGGCTGGACCTTCGCCGTCGCCGGCGTTGTGGCCTGGTGGCGCCGGCCGGCCGACCGGTCCTGGGTGCTGATCGAGGTCGAGGCCTTCACCTGGTTCCTCAGCAACCTCCAGGGCACCGGCGTTCCCGCCCTCCTGGCGCTCGGGATCGCGCTTGGGGCGCTCAACCAGGCGGTCCTGGTCCACCTGGTGCTGGCGTTTCCGGGCGGCCGGCTGCGCTCCCGGCCGGAGCGGCTGATCGTCATCGCGGCCTACGCCATCACCGTCACCGGCGGCCTCGTCTGCATCGCCGGCAACGGCCCTGGCTTCGACCCCTACCGCTGCCCGGGCTGCACGGTGGGACCGATTCCGGGACTGGACGGCCACGCCGACCTGGTGATCCTGGCGAGCCGGGTGGTCGAGGGGGTCGCGGCCGTGCTCTCGCTGGCCGCGGTGGCCGTGATCGGCCATCGGTGGCGGACCAGCACCGCGCCCGGCCGCGAGATCCTCACCGCGACGTGGCTCGCGATCTGGGTGTGCATGCTGCTCTTCCTGTCCCATGTCGCCGAGGCGGTCTCGGTCGAGCCGGGCGACCAGACGGGGTCCTGGTTCGTCTGGGCGTCCGACCTGGCGCAGCTGGCGGTGCCGCTCGGGATCATGCTGGTGGTCCTGCGCATCCGGCTGAAGCGGGCCGCCGTGGGCGAGCTGCTGCTGGAGCTGGGCTCGGAGCCGCGCCCCGGCCGGCTGCAGGCCGGGCTGGCGGAGGCGCTCGGGGACATCTCCCTGCGCCTCGCCCTGTGGGATCCGGCCACCGGCGCGTACACGGACGTCCACGGACGGCCGCTGGCGCTGCCGGCGGAAGACCCCGGCCGGTCCATCGAGCCCGTCGAGCTGGACCGCCGGCCACTGGGGGCGATCGTCCACGACGCGGCGCTGGGCGCCGAGCCGGACCTGCTGACCTCCGCCGTCGCCGCCGCCCGGCTGGCGCTCGAGACGAGGGCCCGGCACGCCGAGCTCCAGGCCCGGGCGGAGCGGGCGGAGGCGGCCCGGACGCGGATCATCGAGGCGGCGGACCACGAACGGCGGCGGGTCGAGCGCGACCTGCACGACGGCGCCCAGCAGCGCCTGGTGACGCTCTCGCTGTCGCTCCGCACGGCGCTGCAGCGGGCGGACCGGCAGCCCGACCACAGTCTCCGCATGGCCCTGTCCGAGGCGGTCGACGAGCTCCAGGTCGGGCTGGCCGAGCTGCGCGAGCTGGCGAGGGGGATCCACCCGGCGATCCTCACGCAGCGGGGGCTGAGCGGGGCCATCGAGTCGCTGGCCGCTCGCATGACGATCCCGGTGGAGACGTCGGTGCACGTGGGGCGCTGCCCGCCCGCCATCGAGGCGGCCGCCTATTTCGCGGTCTGCGAGGCGCTGACCAATGTCGTCCGGCACGCCGGCGCCTCCGTGGCGTGCGTCCGCGCCGAGTGCATGGACGGCATCCTGGTCGTGGAGGTCGCCGACGACGGGGTCGGGGACGCCGATCCCGAGCGCGGCACGGGCCTGGCCGGGCTGCGGGAACGTGTCACGGCGTACGGAGGGACGCTGACAGTCACCAGCCCGCCAGGGGGCGGCACCCGCGTCCGCTTCGAGCTGCCATGCGCGTGATCCTCGCCGAGGACTCCGTCCTGTTCCGGGAGGGCGTCGACCGGCTGCTGAGCGAGGCCGGCGTGGCGGTGGTCGGCCACGCGGGCGACGCCGGCGCGCTGCTCGATCTCGTGGCGCGGGAGCGGCCGGACGTCGCCATCGTGGACATCCGGCTGCCGCCCGACCAGCAGGACGAGGGCCTGCGCGCCGCGGCCCAGATCCGCGAGCGCTGGCCGGACGTGGGCGTGCTCCTGCTCTCCCAGTACGTGGAGACGGCCTACATCGCGGACCTCCTCACGTTCGGCGGGGGCGGCGTCGGCTACCTCCTGAAGGACCGGGTGGCGAACCCCCGGCAGCTGGTGGACGCCGTCGAGCGGGTGGCTGCCGGTGGGTCGGTCGTCGACCCGGAGGTGGTGCGCCAGCTGGTCGACCGCGCGCGCCGGCACAGCCCCCTGGACAACCTGTCGGAGCGCGAGCGCTCGGTGCTGGCGCTGATGGCCGAGGGCCGCTCCAACCAGGCGATCTGCGATCGCCTCTTCCTGAGCCCCAAGACGGTGGAGAGCCACGTCCGCAGCATCTTCAGCAAGCTGGGCCTGCCGGCCGAGACGGCCGACCACCGCCGCGTGATGGCCGTCCTGGCGTACCTGCGCTCCTAGAGGTGGGCGTCACCGCGGGGGAGGCAGGCTGACCAGCAGCCCGGCCAGCGCCAGCACGCCGGCCAGGGCGCCTGCCTCCAGCCGGCGCGTGCCCAGCCCGGCGATGGCCGCGGCCGCCGCCACGGCCACGACCTTGGCGGCCAGGACGCCGCCGTAGGCCGACCCGGCCAGGTCGGCCGGCGAGCGGAGGTGGGCGAGCGCCATCGCGACGCCGCTCAGGACCAGCACGGCGAACGCGGCCAGCGCCAGCCGCCCGAAGGCCGCCGCCCCGGTCCGGGTGACCAGGACGGCCGCCAGGCCGCCCAGCCAGACCGCCATGGCCGCTTCGTGCACGGCGCTGAGCCCGAAGGCGGCCACGTCCGGCACGCCGCTGATCCGGTGGCCGGCCACACCGTCAACCACGACCAGCGCCGCGCCCAGGGCGAGCGGCCCGGCCAGCGCGGCGCGGCTCCCCGCCTGGCGCACGGCCCCCACTGCCGCCCACAGCAGCAGCGCGGCGCCGAGGCGGAGGCCGATCACCCGCCCGAAGCTGGACGCCAGGAGGTCGCCGGCCACGAGGCCGAGGCTGACCGCCTGCGCCGCCAGCGCAACCGGCTCCGCCACGATGAGGAGGGCGATGCCGGCCAGCGTCAGCCTGTCCAGCCGGGCCAGCCGCTCCTCGCCGGCGCCCGCTGCCGGCAGCAGCCGGAACGCGAGCGTGCCGAAGCCGAGCGCCATCCCCGCGAAGTGCAGCCACCTGGCCAGCGCCTGCAGCAGGAGCCCCGCCGGCGAGACCGCGCCGACGTCGCCCGTGAGCCGCTCGCCCGCCGGCGGAGCCGTCGCGCGGCCGACGCTGAACGTGAGCTGCCCCCGGGACGGATGGGTGTCGGCCGCGATCACCTGCCACGTCACCAGGTAGGTGCCCTCGGCCGTGCCCCGGAAGGCGGCCGTCATCGCGGTCCCCCGCGTGCGGACGCCCCCTGTGGCGACCGCCCGCCCGTGCGGGTCGAGCAGGGCGATGCCGGGGCCGGCGGCGGTTACCGGCTCGGAGAACCGGAGCGTGACCGCCGCCGGCGGGGACGCCAGCACGGTGCCGGGCGCGGGGTCGGCGGCGACCAGCGCGGCGTGTGCCAGCGCCGGGGTCGGGAGCAGCCCGAGCACGGCCCCCAGGGCGATGGCGCCGAGCGCTGCGGCGGCCCTGGCGGTCCGGGCCCGGGCCCGCGTCAGGCGGCCTGCAGGGCCGGCTCGCCGCGGCTGGCGCTGCCGATCCGGATGACGAGCCCGCTGGCGATCAGGCAGAGCAGCCCGGCGCTGATGAACGCGACCTGGTAGTCGCCCAGCCACGTGCGCAGGGCCCCCGCCGCGGTCGCGGCGAACGCCGCGCCCAACTGGTGCGAGGCGAACACCCACCCGAAGACGATCCCGGCGCGGGCGCGGCCGAGCACCCCGGCCGACAGCGCGATGGTCGGCGGCACGGTCGCCACCCAGTCGAGCCCGTAGAACACGATGAACACGAGCAGCGTGAGGTACGCGCTGGACAGCGCGAAGGGCAGGAGCAGCAGCGAGAGGCCGCGCAGGCTGTAGTACCCGAACAGCAGCCAGCGCGCGTCCATCCGGTCCGTCAGCCAGCCGGAGGCGGTGGTGCCGACGATGTCGAAGAGGCCGATCAGGGCCAGCATGCTCGCGGCCGTGACCTCCGGGATGCCGTGGTCGACGGCAGCCGGGATCAGGTGGGTGCCGATCAGCCCGTTGGTGGTGGCGCCGCAGATGAAGAAGCTGGCGGCGAGCAGCCAGAAGTCGGCCGAGCGGAGGCTGCCGGCCAGGCCCCCGACCGCGGCGGCGAACGGGTTGCCGGCGGGCGGCTCGGCCGGGTCGGCGTCAACGGCGCCGTAGGGCCGGAGGCCGACCTGGCGCGGGCTGTCGCGCATCAGCAGCGCGACGAACGGGATGGCGAGCAGGACGGCTGCGGCCACAGCCAACGAGGCGTACTGCCATCCCCGGCCGACCGCGAGGGCAGCGAGGCCGGGCAGGAAGATGAGCTGGCCGGTGGCGCCGGCCGCGGTCAGCATCCCGGTGACGAGGCCGCGCCTCGCCACGAACCAGCGGGTGGCCACCGTGGTGGCGAGGACGCCGGCCATGGCGCCCGTGCCCAGCCCCACGACCACCCCCCACAGCAGGTAGAGCTGCCAGGTCGCGGTCATCAGGGGCGTGAGCCCGACGCCGGCCCCGATCAGCAGCAGGGCCCCGATGAGCACGCGGCGGACGCCGAACCGGTTCATGAACGCGGCCGCGAACGGCCCGCAGAAGCCGAACAGCAGCAGGTTGATCGAGACGGCGACCGAGATAGCCGCCCGGCTCCAGCCGAACTGGCGCTCCAGCGGCACGATCAGCACGCCGGGCACCGAGCGGATACCGGCGGCCGCCAGCAGCGTGAAGAAGGTGACGCCGAAGACGACCCAGGCGTAGTGCACCCGGCCCCGCGCGAGGGAGACGCTCACAGCCGGCTCGAATCCTCCGGGCCGGCCATTCATTCCGGAGCCGGCACGGCCGGCCGCCGCGCGCGGGGCCGGCTCAGCCTTCCCCGGGGCCAGCCCGACCGGGCCCGCACCAGCGCCTCGACGCCGTCCAGGACCCGCGTCAGGCCGAACTCGAACCCGGTGGTCGGATCCTCGGCCTCGCTGTGGGGCCGCGCCGGCCCGGTAGCCTGTCCGGCACCATGAACGCGGAGCTGCGAGGCATCTACCAGGCCGACCAGGCCGACCGGCAGGGCGAGGACCTGGGCCCCGACGTGGCGGAGCGCGACTGGGCTCGCCGCCGCCGGGTCGAAGCGCTGCTGGCGGCCGGCGAGGCCCAGGACGGCCCGGACTTCTACCACGCCGCGATGGTCTTCCAGCACGGCTCCGGCCCCGAGGACTTCCGGCGCGCGCACGAGCTCGCCCTCCGCGCGGCCGAGCTGGGCCACCGGCCCGGCCGCTGGCTGGCCGCGGCCGCCTACGACCGCTGGCTGATGAACCAGGGCCGGCCGCAGAAGTACGGCACCCAGTACACGAGCGCGGGCGACAGGTGGGTGCTCCACGAGGTGGACCCGGAGACCACGGACGCCGAGCGGGCCGAGTGGGACGTGCCGCCGCTCGCCGAGGCCCGCCGGCGGGCGGAGGCGATGACCGCGGAGGGCCCGCCCCGGGCGGGGACGGCCGGGCTGGGCGCCGAGGCGCTCGCGACCTGCCGGGTCGGCGACCTGGAGATCCGGGTCGTGCGGATGCCGCGGGAGCTCGAGACGAGGCCGCCCGGGGCACGGCCGCCGGCCGCCGAGATCGAGAGCGGCGACCCGCTGCCCTGGCTGCCCGAGGGGCTGACGGCCTGTCGCTCCGCGGGTGGGTTCGCGGCGCTGCGCCCGTCGGGCGCCTGGGCCGTCTCGTGGCGGCGCGGCGGGATGCCCGTCATCTTGCCGTGGCGGGAGCAGGACGGGACGCCGCCCCAGCCCGAGCCTGCGGAGGTGAACGGGGCGCCGGCGATCTGGTGCCCGGCCATCGTGCCGCGGTGGTCGCTCCTGGCCGTCGCGCGTCCGGACGGGCCGCCCTGGCTCGTGGCCGGGGACCTGACCCGGGAGGACCTGGTGCGGGTGGCCGCGACCCTGCCCTGACCCGGGCGCGTCAGCCCGACAGCAGCGGGAGCGCCTTGAGCAGCCGCTCGAACGCGCTGCGCAGGCCGTGGCGCTCGGCCAGCGCCACCACCCGCTCCGGGTCCGCCGGGTAGCGCTCCCGCCGCCCCGCGGGCAGCTCCACCGGCAGGTCTGCCACCGGCGGCACCACCCTGGCAGCCCGGGCCAGGTAGTCCCGGTCCGCGTCCCCCAGCCGGTCGCTCGCCAGCAGGCCCTCGACGCCGCCGTACCGGGTGACCAGCTCGGCCGCCTTCTTGTCGCCCACGCCGGCCAGGCCCGGCAGGCCGTCCGAGGGGTCCCCGCGCAGGATCGCGAAGTCCGCGTACCGCCGGCCGGGCACGCCGTAGCGGCGCGTCACCTCGGCCTCGTCCACCGGCGTCAGGCCCTTGCGCTCCGGGTAGAGCACGCGGACGAACGGGTCGCGCACCAGGGCGAACAGGTCGCGGTCGCCGCTCACGATGTCCACTCGCTGGTCGCCGGCGCGGGCCGTCCACGAGGCGATGACGTCCTCCGCCTCCATCTCCGGCACCCCCACGAAGTCCACGCCGACCGCGTCCAGCACGTCGTGGATGATCGGCATCTGGGGCGCCAGCTCGGGCGGGATCGGCTCCGCCACGCGGTGGGCCTTGTAGGGCGGGATCAGGTCGACCCGCCACGCCGGCCGCCACTCCTCGTCGCTGGCGACCGCCAGGCGCGCCGGCCGGTACTCCGTGACGAGCGTGGCCAGCCGGTCCATGAAGCCCCGCACGCCGTTGACGGGCCGGCCGTCCGGCGAGCGGATGCTGGTCGGCACGCCGTAGAAGGCGCGGAAGATGAGGCTCGAGCCGTCGACGAGCATCCAGTCGGCCATGGGCGAGGGACAGGGTAGGCGTTCCGGCGCCGGGCCGGCCGCTGCCGAGAGGTCTACGAGAAGCGCCCCACGAAGCCGCCGCCCGCTCGCAGGGGCACGTCCAGGACCGCCGAGACGGACGTCTCCCGCTCCTCAACGTCCAGTGCCCCGTCCTCGCCGGGCCGGTCGCTGACCAGAACCGCCCGGTGGGCGCCGGCGGGCAGGAACGAGAGCGGCACCCGCAGCGTGCGGGCGGCGGGGCCGTTCAGGACGCCCAGGAACCAGCGGCCGCCGCTGCGCCGGGCGAACGCCGCCAGCTCTCCGATGGCCGACTCCGGCAGCACGACCGTCTCGTCCCAGACGCTCGGAACGCTCCTGATGACGTCGGCCGCCGGGTTGGCCAGCAGGCTGGCCGGGTGGCCGCCGTAGACCAGCACCGGCGAGGTGAACACGATCGCGGTGGCGACCTGGTGCGCCCAGCTGGTGTCGCGCCGGCGCTCGCCGAAGACCACGGGGGTGTAGTCGGCCGGCCCGGCCAGGAACCGCGTGAACGGCAGCGTCGTGTTGTGCACGGCCCAGGCCGCCGTGCGCCGGTACTCCAGGCCGCGGACCGCCTCCCGCGTCATCTCGTTCGGCCAGGTGCGCGCCTCGCCCGTCGGCTTGTTGGCGCCGTGGAAGTTGACCATCAGCTCGACCTCCGCGGCGTCCCGCCGGATGTCGTGGTAGAGGTCGATGACCTCCTTCGCCTCGTGGTCGAAGAAGTCCACCTTCAGGCCCACCACCCCGAGCCCGCGCAGCCGCGCGAACAGCCGCCGCCGCGCCTCCGGCTCCCGGTGGTCCTTGCTGTGCAGCCACAGCCAGATGCCCACGCCCCGTTCGCGCGAGCTGTCCACCAGCCGGCGCAGCTCGGCCTCGCTCAGCTCCTGCCACTCGCCCTCGACCACGTGGTGCTCGAAGCCCAGCTCCCCGGCCAGCCGCGAGAACTCGCGCAGCCCGCCCGCGCCGCCGTCGCCGCCGTCCAGGTAGCGCCAGACCGAGCGGCCCGGGCGCAGCCAGGGGGTGTCCGGCCCGTCGGGGAACAGCCGCTCGTCGGGCGGCCGGCAGAGGCCCGGGACGGCGCTGCTGGCGACCAGCGTGTGCAGGTCGCGGCCCGCCAGCACCACGCGCCAGGGAGTGGTGATGGGCCCGTCGACCGCCGCCGGCATCGCCAGCCGCGCGGCCGCCTCCTCGCCGTAGCGCAGGAGGAACGGGTACGAGGCGGGCGGGGCGTGGCCCAGGCGCTCCAGGAGGCCGCCCTGCCCGTCCGCCTGCAGCACCAGGCCGCTGTACCCCTCGAGGCCTGCCTCCGTGATCGCCGCGTAGCGCCCGCCGGGCAGGCGTGCCGTCACCGGCGGCGCCACCCACTCGCCGGCGGGGAGGTCCTCGATCGCCGTCCGGGCGTGCAGTCCCTCGTAGTGGTCGCGGATGCCGTGGTGCCAGACGACACTGCCCGCGGGCAGCCGGAACTCGCTGGCCGCGTCCGGCACGCGCGGGCCGCCGCCGGGAACGACGAAGCGGAACGCGACCGCGTCGTCGAAGACCCGGACGTCCAACGTGAAGCGCGTCCCGGTCCCCGCGTGCGCGAGCGCCAGACGCACAGCGCGGCAGCGCGCGGCGCCCTCCGAGCGGCCGCCGTGCCAGTGGAACCGCTCGTCGACCTCGTAGCGCTCCACGTCGCGGATGGAGGCTCCCCGGCCCAGGTCGGCGCCGTCGACGACGATCCCCAGCCGGGAGCGCTCGATGACCGGCCGGCCGTCCAGGGTGACGGCCCAGGCCAGGCTGCCGCCCGGGCTGGAGAGCGCGGCCAGGACCGTCTGGTCGGGGCTCGCGATCGTCGTGTCCGCGGCGGTTCCGGTGACGTCGCTGGCCACGTGCGCAGCCGATCGTAGCCGAAGACCGCCGGCGGACGTCTACACTGGCGGACGAATCGGGACGTGGCCCGGAGGGCCGGCCCGAGGTGGAGGACCTATGTCGGACTCCCGGGGAAGGGGCAGGCGACCGGCCGGCCGGGCCGCCGCCTCTCTGTGGCTGGCGGCACTGGTTCCGGCGGCCCTGCTCGTGGCCGTGGCGGCCGCTCCCGCGTCCCCCTCGGCCGAGGTGCCGGGCACGGGGACGCTGCACATCGTGAAGACGGACCCGGCAGGACGTGGCCTGCCGGGGGCGGCGTTCGACGTCGTCGGCCAGTTCCGCGGCGCGAGTCGCTCCGTGAGGACCGGCGCCGGCGGCACCGCCGACGTGACGGGGCTCCCGTTCGACCGGTACTGCGCGACCGAGACGGCGCCGCCCCCCGGCTACCAGCCCGCGGGCCCGCAGTGCGCCACGCTGAACGCCCAGCAGCCCGAGCAGACCCTGACCTTCGTCGACCAGCCCGTGCCGGTGCCGCGGGACGGCGTGCTGCAGGTCATCCAGACCGACCTCTCCGGCAACACGGTCGCGGCCGCCGGCGCGCGCTTCCGCATCCACGCCGGCGCGCCGGGCGGCCCGATCGTGGCCAGCCTGACGACCGACGGCAGCGGAGTCGCGCAGGCGGGCGGCCTCGGCCCCGGGACCTACTGCGTCGAGCAGACCACACCCGCGCCGGGGCTCCAGCTGGCGCCGCAGTACACGCCGGCGCAGTGCGTCCCGGTGACAGGCGGCAGCACCGCCGTTGTTTCGGTGGCGGACCCGCCCGCGGCGGCGCCGACCACCACCCCGTCACCCACCCCCGTGCCGACCGCCGCCCCGACGGGGGAGCTGCAGGTCAACGTGACCGACCCGTCGGGCCAGCCGGTGACCGCGCCGGGCTTCACCTTCGACGTGCACGTGAGCTCCCCGACGGGCCAGGTGATCGCCACCATCACGACCGACGGCACGGGCTCGGCGCTGGCGGCCGCCCTCAACCCGGCCACGTTCTGCGTGGAGGAGACGGCGGTGCCCGACGGCTACCGGATCGCGCCGGCCTACTCGCCCGGCGCCTGCGTCCAGGTGGTCGCGGACCTCACGCAGGGCCACAGCCCGGCCATCGTGACGGTGACCGCCCAGCCCACCGCCACCCCGTCGCCGTCCGCGGCCGGCGCGGGCACGACGCCGTCCGCCAGCCCCAGCGCCGGCAGCGGGATGGTGACCCCCAGCCCGGCCTCCGCCGGCACCCTCACCCGGGCGACGCTGGCGCGTGCCCTGATCGGCGGCGGCGGCCTGCTCCTCGTCGCCGGGCTGGTCATGATCGTGCTCGCCGTGCGCCGGCGCCGGCGCCAGCCCCCTGGCTACGAGCCGCCCGACACCTGGTACGACAGCACCATCACCTGACTGCCTCCCGCAATCTTCCCGAAGTCGGTTGACAGGTGACTGGCCGGCCAATATCGTGACCTCCAAGGTCCGTTTCCGCCAGACGGGAATCGGGGTCGCCCCGCGCGGCAGGAAGCGCCGGTGAGCCTGGGGGAATGCCATGCAGACGGTGCAGCCACCCGTCGCGACAGCGCCTCATCCGCTCGACCCGCTCACGGCCGAGGAGATAGAGGCCAGCAGCGCGATCATCAGGCGCGACAGGGGCCTCGCCGGCACCGCCCGCTTCGTCTTCATCGCCCTCCACGAGCCCGACAAGGCGACCGTGCTCGGGCTCCAGCCCGGAGAGCCCGTGGACCGCCGGGCCGTCGTCCTGATCCGGGAGCGCGCCGAGCGCCGGACGTACGAGGCCATCGTCTCGCTGACAGGCGACCGGGTCGAGTCCTGGCGCGAGCTGACCGGCGTGCAGCCGCCGATCATGTTCGAAGAGTTCCTGGCCAGCGAGGAGGCCGTCCGCTCGGACCCGCGGTGGCAGGAGGCGATGCGCCGGCGGGGCGTGACCGACTTCGCGTCCGTCATGATCGACCCCTGGTCGCTGGGGTACAACGGCCCGGAGGACCGTCCCGAGAACGGCCGGTTCGTCCGGCCCCTCACGTTCCTCCGCCAGGGCGGTCCCGACGACAACGGCTACGCGCGGCCGATCGAGGGCCTGGTGGTCCGGTTCGATCTCGACCGCATGGCCGTGGTCGACGTCGAGGACCACGGGGCGGTGCCGCTGCCGCCCCGCAGCGGCAACTACACCGCCGACACCCTCACGGACCCGAACAACACGCCGCACTTCCCGGCCGGCCCGCGCGGCGACGTGCGGCCGATCGAGATCACCCAGCCCGAGGGCACCAGCTTCACGGTCGAGGGCCACGAGATCCGCTGGCAGAAGTGGCACCTGCGCGTCGGCTTCACGCCGCGGGAGGGGCTCGTCCTGCACACCGTCGCCTACGAGCACGACGGCGAGCTGCGGCCGATCATCTACCGGGCCTCGCTGGTCGAGATGTTCATCCCGTACGGCGACCCGCGGCCGACCCACTACCGAAAGAACGTCTTCGACATGGGCGAGTACGGCGTCGGCATGCTGGCCAACAGCCTGGAGCTGGGCTGCGACTGCCTGGGCGAGATCCACTACGTGGACGCCTGCGTCAACGACAACGACGGCCACCCGATGGAGATCAAGAACGCCGTCTGTATCCACGAGGAGGACAGCGGCATCCTCTGGAAGCACACGGACTTCCGGACGATGAAGGCCGAGGTCCGGCGCGGCCGGCGGCTGGTGATCTCGATGATCGCCACGGTCGGCAACTACGAGTACGGCTACTTCTGGTACCTCCAGCAGGACGGCACGATCGAGTACGAGGTGAAGCTGACTGGCGTCGCCTCCGTCGGCGCGCTGCCCGAGGGCGAGCGGCCGCGTCACGGCACGCTGCTGGCGCCGGGCCTCTACGGCCCCAACCACCAGCACTTCTTCTGCGTGCGCCTGGACATGATGGTCGACGGCCTGACCAACTCCATCTACGAGTGCGACTCCAAGGCGGACCCGTCCGGCCCCGACAACCCGCACGGCAACGCCTGGACCGTGCACTCCACGCTCCTCAGGAGCGAGTCGGAGGCGCAGCGGCTCATCGACCCGCTGCACGGGCGCTACTGGAAGATCGCCAACCCGAACCGCCTGAACGCGGTCGGCGACCAGGTCTCCTACAAGCTGCAGCCGGGCGACAACGTGCTGCCCTTCTACCAGCCCGGCGCCGACGGCCTGCGGCGCGCGGGCTTCATCACCAGGCACCTCTGGGTCACGCCCTACGACCCCTCCCAGAGCTTCCCGGCCGGCGACTACCCGAACCAGCATCCCGGCGGCGACGGGCTGCCGGCCTACACAGCCGGCGACCGGTCGATCGAGGCCACCGACCTCGTCGTCTGGTACGTCTTCGGCGCCCACCACGTGGTCCGGCCCGAGGACTGGCCGGTGATGCCGGTCGCCCGCATCGGCTTCCACCTGAAGCCGGTCGGCTTCTTCGACGGCAACCCCGCGCTGGACGTGCCGGTCGCGGAGCACTGCAACCATCCGAACGGCGCCTCCTAACTCCCACTGCCCGGAGGCGGCGCCGGCAGGCGCCGCCTCCACTTGGCGGCGGGTCCCGTTTGATGGTTGACTGGTCTCATGAGCACGAGCCTCGGGCAGACGTTCACAATTCGCCCCGCCACCCGCGAGGACATGCCCGCGGTCGTGGGGATCTACAACTGGGCCATCAACCAGACCTTCGCCACCATCGAGTCGGAGCCGCTCTCCGCCGAGGAGGCGGCCGAGTGGTGGGAGGCGCACGTGCGCCAGCGCATGATCACCCTGGTCGCCGACGAGGACGGCGACGTCATCGGCTGGGCCCGGCTGCTGCCGTGGCGGCAGCGGGGCTACGAGGTCGTCGAGGACCTCGTCTACGTCGACCCCCTCTACCAGCGACGGGGCGTCGGCCGCGAGCTCCTGGGGCGCCTCATCGACGCCGCGAAGGGGACCGGCTGCCGCACGATCGTGGCCTCGGTGGCGGCCGACAACCGGGCCGGCCTGCGCCTGCACCAGAACCTGGGCTTCGAGGTGGTGGGGACGCTGAAGGACGCCGCCTACAAGTTCAGCCGCTGGATGGACATCACCCTCGTCCAGCGCCCGCTCGGGCAGTAGCGGTCTGGCCGGCCGCCGGCGCTACGCGCTGGCCGCGGCCGCGAACCTGGCGGTCGCGGCCGCGTTCACGGCGGTGGCGGCGCGCCGCCTGCGAGGCCGGCCGCTCAACGCGCCCAACCTCCTCACGCTGAGCCGGGCGGTCCCCGCGGCGATGCTCTGCGGCACTGCCTTCTCCGGCCGCGGGCGCCGGGCCGGGCTCTGGGCGCTCCTGCTGGGCTGCACGGTCTGCGACTGGCTGGACGGCCCGCTCGCCCGCCGCCTCGGACCGACCCGCCTGGGCGCGACGCTGGACCTGGAGGCCGACAGCTGGCTGACGCTGTGGGCAGCCGTCGCGGCGGTGCGCCTGGGCCGGCTGCCGGCCCTCAGCCTGCTGGCTCCGGCGCTCCGCTACCCGGCGGCGGCGGGCCGGCCGGCGGAGGCGCGGCCCTGGCATCGGGCCGCCGGAGTGGCCCAGATGGTGGTGATCGCCGGTGCGCTGTCGCCGTGGCGGCCGCCCCGCGCCGTGGCCGTCGCCGCAACCGCGGCGCAGCTCGCCGCGCTGGCCACCGCCGTTGTCAGTCTGGCTGGTCGCCCAGGTCGGCCAGGTCCACCGTGGCGGTGAACACGCGCTGGGCGGGTCCCGACTGGACCAGGCCGCCACCGGCCCGCTGGCGGACGGTGAGGGAGCCGCCCGGCATCCTCACGTCCAGCGTGCTGTCCGTCAGCTCCAGGCGGATCAGGGCCGCCGCCACGGCGCTGGCGCTCGTGCCGGAGGCCAGCGTGTAGCCGGCCCCGCGCTCCCAGATCTCGATCCGGGCGTGGCGGCGGTCCACCACCTCCGCCAGCTGCACGTTCGTCCGGTTCGGGAAGAGCGGGTCTCGCTCCAGCAGGGGGCCCAGCTCCAGGCAGCGCTCCCGGGTGACCGGCTCGCCGAACACGACGCAGTGGGGGTTGCCGACCTGGACCAGCCGGCAGCAGGCGCGGCCGGCCTCTGTGTCGATGAAGACCCAGCGGTCGGGATCGAAGGTCGGGGCCCCGATGTCGAGCTCCGTCACCACGCGGGGGCCGCTGACCGACACGACGCGGACCGGGTTCGGCCGGTCGAGGGTCCGCAGCTCGAAGCGGCGCCCGGCCCCGTGCCGCAGCACGGCGTGGCAGGCGGCGATGCGGAGGCCGTTGCCGCTCTTCTCCGCCTCGGACCCGTCCGGGTTGAACACGCGCACCGAGCGCTCGGCCGGGTCGAACGCCAGCAGGCCGTCCGAGCCGGCCCCGCGGTGCCGGTCGCACAGACGGCCGAGCAGCGGCAGCACCCTGTCCAGGTCGGCCGGCAGGTCGAGCACCAGGTAGTCGTTGCCGAGCGCCTGGTACTTGATCAGCTGGAGCGTCGACACGGTCCCCACATCATGCAGCCGCGAGCGGCCCCGACGTTGGCTCGGGCCGGCCTCATTACAATCGAGGTCATGCGGCCAGCGTTCGCGTTTCCGGCGCAGCGCCTCATCTACTCTCCGGCCTGCTTCTGTAGCTAGAACGCCGATCAAGTAGTCGGCGAGAGATTCGGCGTCCAGGTGCCCCAGATCGTGGTCAGGCGCCGAGGACCGCAGCGAGCCCACTCGTCGTGGGTGAGCGAGGACCGCAGAAGCCTGGCCGCGAGATGGGGTGCCTGGGCGTCGAAGATCCGTC
>JBKPCH010000076.1:0-24602 GCA_046727275.1 Candidatus Dormiibacterota bacterium | reverse complement strand
GCGTTCCGGACGGCGTGGGGATAGCCCAGCGGGCTGGTCGAGGCGCCGAAGCACCGGCACGGCGCCTGGACGCCCCTGCGCGCCACCACGAGGATCACGACCGAGAAGCCGGCCAGGAGCGCCGCGGCCAGGGCCAGGCCGGCGACGGCCGTCGCCTCGGGAAGCAGCAGCGCCGCCGCGGCCGCCTCGGCCGCCACCAGGGCGACGGCGATCGGGAGCACGCCGGCCCGGGGCAGCAGCCCCAGGGCGCCCAGCGAGCCGGCGAACGCGGCGAACGCGTCCCTATTGCGCACCTTGCTGGCCGCGGAGGCGGCGAACGTCAGGACGAGCAGCAGCCTGATGCCGAGCGACAGGTAGTCCAACGTTCCTGCCAGATCATCTAGCCGAGGAGCCGGTCCCCGAGCGCCTCGATCGTCCTGAGCATCGACTGGTCCCTCCTGAGTCGCGGGTGCCTGGACGGTGGGTGGTCCGCGCCATGGTAGGTGCCCATGAGCCGGCCCGCCATCGGGGCCATCCCTGAATCTGCCCGCCCGCGCCCCGGTTCGGCCGCCCGAGCCGGTGATCAGGGCGTCGGGGTGGGCGTCGGGTGGGCCGCCTGCAGCAGCGTCAGCGGGGTCCCCGCACCACGATCGGGCCGGCGTCGGCCGGGATGGCGGCGAAGTCGCGGTCGTAGCCGGCCAGGCGCAGCGCCGTGCCCACCGTCGGGTCCACGGCGCCGTCCGTGAACCTGGCCGCCCAGAGCGCCGCCTCCAGCATCTCCAGGAGCAGCCGGCTCACCGGCACCCGGCGGCCCGCGGCCCGGTTGAGCGCGGAGAGCTCGGAGTCGGGCCGGAAGCGGCTGCAGGCCCTGTCGACGGCCGCCAGCTCCGCCTCCACGGCGCGCCGGGCCAGCTCGGGATCGCCCTCCGTGGTGACGAGGCGGACCCCCGTGCCGAGCGCCCGCCACTCAGCCGCGACACTCACTTCGGCGGCGTACCTCCGGTCGTCGCCACGGGCCTGGGGGCCGCCACCGGAGCGGGCGCCGCCGGCTGCGACGCCTGCTGGGTCACCGTCACCACCGCCGGCGCGGGAGCAGCCGCCGCCCGCACGCCGCCGGCCGGCGGCCGGGCGGCGGCCACGTGGACCCGGCGGACGAAGTACTTCTCGCTGACGCCCATGGGCTCCGGCGGCGGCGGCCGGAAGCCGGCCGCCGGCTGCACGCCGGTGACCACCGGCACGGCCGTCGCCGCCGAGACCGTGAAGCAGCCGGCCAGCCCGTGCGACCGCGCGGCCCGGGGACGGGAACGGTCCTGGACGACGCGGAGCGTGCCCGTACGGCCCGCCTTCCCGGCCTGTACGAACGTCGACGACATCGCTACCCCCCTGATATGACTTGCGGACGTCGCGGGTCCGCTTGCCTCCCAATGCCGTCAACGAGCGCCGCGGGCGTTTTCATCGGGTTCCCACCGGCCCCAGGCCGGCCAGCGAGCGTCCAGGAGGTCGTGGAGCGCCTGGAACTCCGCGTACAGGCGGTCGTAGAGGTCCGCCGTCGTGGGCTCGGGCGCCACCTCCGCCGCCAGCGGGACCAGGTCGTCCGCAGCGCGCGCCACGTCGTCGAACCAGCCCGCGCCCGCCCCCGCCAGCAGGCCGGCGCCCAGCAGCCCGCCCTCGGCCGAGCGCAGCGGCCGCACCGGGAGCCGGTAGACGTCGGCCCTGATCCGGTTCCACAGCGGGCTCGAGGCGCCGCCGCCGGTCACGCGGATGGCCCTGGCGGCGGCGGGGCCGCCGGCGATCAGGTCGAGCGCCCTGCGGAGCTCGAAGCACGTGCCCTCGAGGACCGCCCGCAGCAGCTCGGGCGGGCCGTGCGCGGGCGTAAGGCCGACGAAGGAGGCCCGCGAGGCGCTGCTGCCCAGCGTCCGCTCGCCCAGCAGGTAGGGCAGGAAGACCAGGCCGCGGCTGCCGGGCGGCACGCCGGCGCCGGGCCCGGCCAGCTCCTCGTAGCCGGCGGCGCCGAGGAGGCCGGCCAGCCAGCGGAGGCTGACGCCGCCCGCGTCGGCGATGCCGAAGCGGACCCAGCCGCTTGGCAGCGCCCGCAGGTTCATGACCCGCGGGTCCCCGGCCGGCTGCTCGTCCCAGGCCGCCACGATGGAAGCGGTGCCGCTGACCTCCCCCACCCGCCCCGGGCCGCCGATCCCGGCCACCAGCAGCTGGCAGAGCATGTCGCCGGCGCCGCAGACCACGGGCGTCCCCGCCCGCAGGCCGGTCCGGCCCGCCGCCTCGGCAGACACGCGCCCGATGACCGCCGTCGACTCGGCCAGGTCGGGCAGCCCCTCGCGCGACAGGCCCAGGGCCTCGATCAGCGCGGGGGACCACGCCTGCGTGCCGGCGTCCACCAGGAACGAGCCGGAGGCCTCGGTCGGGTCGGTCGCAGGCACCCCGGTCAGGCGGAGGTTGACGAAGTCCTTGAGTACCAGGAAGGCGGCCGCCCGGCGGTGGACGTCAGGCTGCTCCTCGCGGATCCAGGCCAGCTTGAAGCCGGACCACGAGGGGAGGGGCGGGTTGCCCGCCAGCGCCGCCAGGGCCGCGGCGTCGGGCCGGGCGGCGAACCGGTCGACCAGGCCGGCGGCGCGCTTGTCGCTCCAGATGCCGACCCGGTCCACCAGCGGGCGCCCGTCGCCGCCGACCGGGACGACGCCGTGCATCTGGGCCCCGACCCCGACGGCCTCTACGACGGCGTCCCGGTTGCGCTCCAGCAGCCCGGCGACGCTGCTGGCCGTGGCAGCCCAGAGGCCCTCCGGCTCCTGCTCCGCCCAGCCGGGCCTGGGCGTGAAGAGCGGCAGGGGCGTGGCCTGGCTGTCGGCGATCCGGAGGTCGCGGTCCACGAGCGCCGCCCGGGCCGACTGGGTGCCCACGTCGATCGCCAGTACGTGTTCGCGACCGGCCACCCCGGTGAGTATTCTGGGGTCTCGAGGACCAGGCGCACCGGGCAGACGTGGGCCCAGGTCCCTATCATTACAGGATGACAGGACCCGGATAAAGGAGGAGGTGTGACATGGAGCTGGAAGGCAAGAAGGTCGCGATCCTCGTGGAGGACGAGTACAACATCCACGAGTTCTGGTACCCGTACTACCGGTTCAAGGAGGCCGGCGCCGAGGTCAAGGTCGTCGGCCCCAGCAAGGCGGCCGGTTACACCAGCCACGGGTACACCGTCAAGCCCGACCTGGAGGCCGGTGAGGCCCACGTCGAGGACTTCGACGCCGTCATCATCCCGGGCGGCTACGCCCCCGACAAGATGCGGCGCAGCCGGGAGCTGGTCGCGTTCGTGCACGACATGGACGCGGCCCAGAAGCCCGTGGCGGCGATCTGTCACGCGGGCTGGATGCTGGTCTCGGCCAAGGTCCTGAAGGGCCGCAGGGCGACCAGCTTCTACTCGGTCCGCGACGACCTCGAGGCGGCCGGCGCCGAGTGGATCGACGCTCCGGTGGTGATCGACGGCAACCTGGTCACCTCTCGCGTGCCGGGCGACCTGCCGGACTTCTGCAAGGCCGTCATCGAGCAGCTCAGCAAGGCGCCCGCGACCGTAGCCTGACGACGCCTTTCCAAGGAAGGGGGGGCGGGGCGCCGTGCCTCGCCCCTTCTCGCGTCTGCTGAAAGGCCGTTCACGACTGCGTCACGTCTGGGTGGTACACGTGGGGCCATGGGACTGCCGCCGCCCGGGTGTCCGATCGGCTGGCAGCCCGACGCCCTGGACCCGGTCTTCTTCGGCGTCCAGGACGCCGGCCCGAGCACCGGCGCGCCGGTGGACCTGCGGGTCTTCTTCCCCAGCCTCGACGAGGAGCCGAGCACGGCATCGATCCTGGCGGGATGCGGCCGGTACCCGCTGGTCGTCCTGGTGCACGGGCACTGTCCCGGCGACTCCAACCACTACCTGCGCTGGTTTCGGCTGCCCGCGCAGCTGGCGCGGGCCGGCTACGTCGTGGTGGTCCCGCGCCTGGCCGGCATGGACGCCGGCGACGATCCGGGGAAGGTCGACCATCAGGACATCCCGACCCTGGTCGCGGTCCTGACCTGGGCCAGGTTCGTCTGGGAGCACGCGAGCACGCTGCTCGGCGCGCCTATGACCGGCTTCGTGGGCCACAGCTTCGGAGCGATGCTGGCGGCCCGCTTCGTCGTGGGCGGACCAGTCAGCGTGTATGCCGGCCTGAGCGGGCCCTGGGAGGACTGGAACGGGCCCACGCCGCGTCCGCTCGACCGGCTCACCGTCCCGAACCTGCTGGTCTGGGGAAGCGCATCGGACCTCTTCACCGACATCGACGGGCTGTGGGACCAGCTGGCCACGCCCCGGCATCGCGTCGTGTTCCCGAACGGCGAGCACTTCGACTACTTCCCCGCCCCCGACCTCCCGCCCTGTGCGCACGGCCTGCGCGGGCCGTGCCAGGCCCAGGCGCCAGCCGTCGACGACCTGGTGACGATGTTCTTCGGCAGGTACCTGCCGCCACAGCTCGGAGTGGACCTGGTCGAGCGGGTGCCGGCCAGCCTGGTCCCGCCCCGGCTGGACCTGACGCCCGAGCAGCGGCCCTTCGCCGGCGGCTTCCTGACCGGCTTCGCCAGCATGGCGGGCAGCCCCGGCTGCGAGGTCACCGTGGACGAGGTCGCTCCCCCGTCTCCCTGGACCGACAACGTGCGGGTCCCCCGCCAGCGAAGCAGGGCGGCCTGCGCGCTGGCGTCCCACGGCGACCTGCTGCACATGGTCCACCCGGGGAACACCAGCAACGCGATCTGGCACACAGCCTGGGACGGACAGAGCTGGTCGGAGAACCGGCGGATCGCCGGCCAGTCGAGCAGGGCGGCGAGCGCGCTGGCTTCCCAGGGCGGGTCGCTGCATCTCGTCCACCTGGGCGACACCAGCAACACCATCTGGCATTCGATAGGGGATGGAGAGAGCTGGTCGGAGAATCAGCCGATCCCGGGCCAGAGGAGCAAGGCGCCCTGCGCGCTGGCCTCCCACGACGGACTGCTCCACATGGTGCACCTGGGCGATTCCAGCAACAGGATCTGGCATTCGACGTGGGACGGCCAGAGCTGGTCGGAGAACCAGCCGATCTCCCGCCAGCTGAGCAGGGCGGCGTGCGCGCTGGCCTCGCACGGAGGGCTGCTGCACCTGGTCCACCTGGGCGACACCAGCAACGACATCTGGCACTCGGTCTGGGATGGCAGCGGCTGGTCGGACAACGAGCGTATCCCGCGCCAGCGGAGCAAGGCGCCGTGCGAGCTGGCCTCACACCTGGGCCTGATGCACCTGGTCCACCTCGGGGACACGAGCAACGACATCTGGCATTCCGTCTCCGAGGACGGCGAGGGCTGGACGCGGAACGTGCGCGTCCCGGGCCAGCGGAGCAAGGCCGCCTGCGCGCTGGCGTCCCACGTCGACCCCCTGCACCTGGTGCACCTGGGCGACACCAGCAACGACATCTGGCACTCGACGTGGAAGAGCTTCGCCGCGTCGGAGGGCCCGGTCATCCCCTGACTACTGCTTCACCGCGCCCGCCGCGATGCCCGATACGAACTGGCGCTGGGCGATGAAGAACGCGACCACGACCGGGATCACCGACACCACGATCGCCGCCATCTGGTAGTTGATCGTCGGCGCGTACTGGCCGATGAAGGCCAGGCCGACCTGCAGCGTGCGCACGTCCGGCCGGGGCGCGATGATCAGCGGCCACAGGAGCTGGTCCCAGCTCTGCAGGAACATCAGGAGGGCCAGCGTGGCGACCGCCGGCCGCGCGAGCGGCAGGTAGATGCGGAAGAAGATGCCCACCTCGTGGGCGCCGTCCAGCAGCGCCGCCTCCCGCAGCTCCGACGGGACGCCGCGGAAGAACTGCGTCATCATGAACAGACCGAACGCGCTGGCCAGGCCGGGGAGCACGATGCCCAGGTACGAGTTGAACAGGCCGTACTGCGTGAACATGACGAACAGGGGGACCAGCCGGGACTGGTAGGGCACCATCAGCGTCGCCAGGATGATCACGAACCAGAAGCGCTGCCCGATGAACCTCAGCTGCGCGAACGTGTAGCCGCCGGCGCTGGACACCAGCGTGGCCACCACCATCGTGACCACCGACGTGACCAGGCTGTTGGCGAAGTACCGGCCCATCGGCACCAGCTCGAAGATGCGCGAGTACGCGCCGAAGTCCGGGTGCGCCGGAACCAGGTGCGGGATCGCCGAGTACAGCTCCACGGGCGTCATGAGCGAGCCGACCACCGTCCAGTAGAACGGGAACGCCGCCACGACGCCGGCGACGAGCAGGCCCAGGTAGAGGAGGGCGCGCCAGACCACCCTGCTCGGGCCCCGGCGTGCGTACAGCGTGACCATCAGCTCTCCAACCTCGTCCTCATCGCGACATCCAGTCGCTGACCTTCTTGTTCAGGAACGACAGGCCGACCAGCAGCAGGAGCAGCACGGTGCCGATGGCGGCGCCGTAGCCGAACTCGAGGTTGACGAACGCGGCCCGGTAGAGCAGCTGGACGACCGACAGCGTGGCGTTGAGCGGGCCCCCGTTCGTCATGATGAACGACTGCGTGAACAGCTGCATCGCGTTGATCGTCGCGATGCTGGCCACGAAGTACGTGACGGGCCGCAGGTTGGGGATCGTGACGTGCCAGATCGACCGCCACCGGGTGGCGCCGTCGATCGCCGCCGCCTCCACCAGCTCGTGCGGCACTGCCTGCAGCGCCGCCAGGTAGATGATCATGTAGTAGCCGAGGTCCTTCCAGACGCCGACGGCCATCACGATCGCCATCGCCTGCTTGCCGTCCCCGAAGAACGGCTGGGGCTTGAGGTGCAGCGCCTGCAGGCCGCCGTTCACGACGCCCTGGTCGTTGAACAGGATCGACCAGATCAGCGCCACCACCACGTACGACGTGATCACCGGCAGGAACAGGGCGACCCGGACGATCGTCCTGCCGCGGACTGGCTCGTTCAGCATGAGCGCCAGGGCGAGCGGGATCGTGGTCTCCGCCAGCACGACGATGACGGTGTAGTCGAACGTGTTGACCAGGGCCTGCCGGAAGTCCGCGTCGGCGGCCAGCCGCGTGTAGTTCTGCAGGCCGACGAAGGTCGGCGCCTGGTTCAGCCCGGCCTGGAAGAAGCTCAGGTAGATCGAATAGAAGAACGGGTAGGCGACGACCACCGCGAAGTGGACGAGGAACGGCAGCAGCAGGACGTAGGCCGGCCAGCTCCGGCGCATCGCCGGAGCCAGCCGGTCCCCCAGCGACCTGGCCGGACGACCGGCCAGCGCCGCCTCTCGGGAGACTGTGGACACGACCCCTCCCTCCGGGCTCTCCAGCCCTACGGCGATTTGTAGAGGTCGGGGTTGGACTGGACGCTCTGGTCGATCAGAGCCTGCACCTGCTGCTGCGCGCCGGCCAGCTCGCTGTTGACATTGGCGCGCTTCAGGATGATGCGCTGCTGCATGTCGGCCAGGACTTGATACGCCTTCGAGTACACGGGCGTGACGCCCGACGGCTTCGTCGGCACGTTCGACGTGGCGAGCGCCTGCTTCCAGTCGGCCTTGCCGCTGAGCTGCTGGACGACCTGCTTGTTCGCCGGCAGGGCCTCGTTGAAGATGTCGGTCTTCGCCAGCCCGAGGCCGGGATCCTCACCGTACTTGAGGCTCTGGCCCTCCTTCGAGGTCAGCCACACGATGAAGTCGAGCGCCTCCTTCGGGTACTTGCTCGTCGAGGGGATGACCAGGGCGCTGCCGCCCGCGTAGTTGTACGCCTTGTTGGAGGCCTGCTGGACCGGGATCGGCGCCACCCGCCAGTCCGTGGCGGGGTCGTTCACCTTCAGCGTGACCGCCAGCGAGGCGCTGTAGTTCATGGCCGCGCACTTGCGCGAGACCATCCACTGGATCGAGTTCGTGGCGTTGGTGTCGGACGTGTTCATCCAGCCGCTCGACGCCCACTCCTGCGCGAACGAGTAGGCGGACACGATCCCCGGGTTCTGGAAGTCCGCCCTGGTGGGCAGGACGTCGCGGTCCCAATAGCGGCCGCCCGCGTTCCAGACGTAGGGCTGGATCTTGGACAGGTTCTGGATCGGCGTGCAGATCGACCAGGTGTTCGGGAACTTGGCCTGGATGGTCCGGTTCACCTGCCGCATCTCGTCCCACGTCTTCGGCGGGCTGCTGATGCCGGCCTCCTTGAACAGCGACGCGTTGTAGACGTAGCCGAACGGATCGTACTCGTAGGGCAGCGCCCAGATGCCCTTGCCGAACGTCACGTAGTTGGTGTTGAGCAGGTCCTTGATGCCCTGCTGCGCCGTGTCGCCGTTGATCTTGCTCAGGTCGAGGTCCGCCTTCGCGCCCATCAGGTCGAGCGGGGTGCGCGAGATCTCGACCTTGGCCACGTCGACGACCGTCTTGGCCTGGATGTTGAAGATCAGGTTGGCGATCTGGTCGGTGTCGCTGGGACCCGACATCGCCGTGGTCGACAGGTACTGGATGGTCACGTTCGGGTGAAGCGCCTCGTACTTCTTGACCAGCGCCTGCTCCACCGGCTCCGCCATGCGCGCGTTGAAGAACACCAGCTTGACCGGCTGGGTGCTCTGCTGCGTCGTGCCGCTCGTGCCGCCGCCGCCGCAGGCCGCGACGGCGAGCGCGGCCAGCGCGAGGCCGCACAGCCAGGTGCCTAAGCCTTTGGACCTGATCGACATAGCCCACCTCCCCAATCGGACAGAGGGAGGTCTCGACTCCCCCTGCTCTCCCGTTCCCCTACCGGCGCGGGTTACCCCCCGCGCCAGATCGTGGCCTCTGATTATGGCGCGCGGACCTCGATGTCGAACCTCGAGCGGTCGCCGCGGTAGATCGCCACGAAGTACTCGAAGGCCTCCTCCTGCGCGGTGCTGGTGACGCTCTCCACCAGCAGGCCCGGCGAATCCGGCTCCACGCCGAGCAGAGCGGCGTCGACGGCGGGGACGGCGACGGCCTCGATCGTCCGCCAGCCGTGGTCCGGCCGCAGCCCGTACCGCTCGGCCAGCACCGCGTACACCGAGGCGTCCGCCAGGTCGACGTCCTCGAGGCCGCGGCACAGCCGGTGCGGCAGCCAGGCCCGGACGACCTGGATCCGCACGCCGTCCACGCTGCGCACACGGTCGAGCGCCAGCACCGGGACGCCCACGTCCAGTCCCAGCATCCGGGCCACGTGCGGCCCGGCTGGCTGCACCTCCTGCAGCAGGATCTCGCTGCTGACCGCGTGGCCGCGGCTGGTCATGGACGCGTGGAACCCGGCCGCGTGCTGGACGAAGGTCGAGTCGAACTTGCGGCCGGTGACGAACGCGCCCTTGCCCTTGATCTTGTAGACCAGGCCCTCGCGCTCCATCTCGTCGAGCGCCTGGCGCACGACGGTGCGGCTGACGCCGAACTGCAGGCACAGCTCGCTCTCCGACGGCAGCTTGTCGCCGGAGGACCAGCTGCTGCCGATGTCCCGGAGCAGGATCTGCTTCAGCTGGTGGTAGAACGGCGCGGGCCCGTTCCGGTCGATCCGGGACGGGGCGCCGCCGGTCACCGCCGGCTGGTCCGAGGAAGGTGGGGTTGCCCCGCGCAGCACCATGAACCTATCATGACAGGATGATAGGGTGGCCGCAACGGCACACCATCTGGCCGCGCGCCGTCCGCCGTCTAGCCTGAGCCGCCGCCAGGCTCCGACCACCCTCCGACTTCGGGCCCGGCCCGCACGATATCGGGCAGACTGCCGTCCCGCGCGACGGACAGTTTGCTGCAGTCGAGGAGGTTGACATGGAGTACCGGTACCTGGGGCGGACGGGCCTGAAGGTCAGCGAGCTCTGCCTGGGTGCGATGACGTTCGGCCGCGAGGTGGACGAGACCGCCGCGCGGGCGATGCTGGACCGCTTCTGGGAGTCCGGCGGCAACCTGGTGGACACCGCCAACGTGTACGCGCAGGGGGCGTCGGAGGAGATCGTCGGCCGGTGGGCCCGCTCGCGCGGCATCCGCGACGACCTGGTCATCGCGACCAAGGTGCGCTTCGGGATGGGCGAGGGGCCCAACGACGAGGGGCTGTCGCGCAGGCACATCCTCCAGCAGGTCGCGGGCAGCCTCGAGAGGCTCCAGACGGACTACATCGACCTCCTGCAGATCCACTCCTGGGACCTCGGCACGCCGCTCGAGGAGACCCTGAGCACGCTGGACCAGCTCGTCCGGGACGGGCGCGTGCGCTACCTCGGCGGCTCGAACCTGGCAGGTTGGATGCTGGAGCAGGCGGTCCAGGTGGCGAGGGCCCACGGCTGGGAGCCGTTCTCCTCGCTCCAGCCGCATTACAACCTGATGACCAGGGGCATCGAGTGGGAGGTGCTGCCGGTCTGCCGCGGGCACGAGCTGGGCGTCATCCCCTGGGGCCCGCTGGCCGGTGGCTGGCTGACGGGGAAGCACCGGCGGGAGTCCGGGCCCGCGCCCGGCAGCCGGGTGGAGACGGCGAAGCCCCAGCAGTCGGAGCACTGGGACAAGCGAGCCTCGGAGCAGACCTGGGCCATCATCCGGGAGGTGGAGGAGATCGCCGCGGCCCGGGAGGCGCCGTTGAGCCAGGTGGCGCTGAACTGGCTGCGCGCGCAGCCGGGGATCACCGCGCCCATCCTGGGCGCCCGCACCGCGGCCCAGCTCGAGGCCAACCTGGGCTGCCTGGACTGGCAGCTCACGCCCGCCGAGCAGGAGCGCCTCGACCGCGTGAGCGCGCTGCCGGCGCCGTACCCCTACGAGTTCCTGAACCGCAACATGGGCCCCCGGGCCCGCACGTAGCCGCCCGACCGAGCTTGCTCCGACGTGGAGGCCGGCCTCGGGGCCGGTCTCTTTCGGCGTGTCAAGCAGTGCCTCAAGACGCCCAGGATATGAGGGCTCAGGCCACATCCCCGCCAGGGAATGGCCAATTGGAAAGGAGGTACGACATGCGCGAGTTCAACGCAGCAAGCACAGTTGACGCTGCCGCGACTCTGTCAGCGATGAGGCCCAACCTGGGCGACTGGGATCCTGACATCTAGTGACCGACCGGCGCCCGCTGTCAGCTGTTCTTCACAGTCGTTCCATTGCACAGCAGCCCGAGTTACACTGCGAGCATCGAGCAACATTCGAGGCCGCTGCGCGGGCGCCTCTCCGGCATCGACGTCGATCCAGGTGCACTGCGACGAGCACGGCTCGAAGCGGGCCTGAGCCTCGCCCAGGTCGCCGGCTCCGAGCTCAGCCGTCAGGCGGTGCACCTGGTCGAAACCGGCAAGGTGCGGCCGTCGCCGCGCACGCTGGAGACGATCGCGGCACGCCTCGGCCGGCCCGTGACAGACTTCCTGCCCGGCGGCTCGGCGGCCTGGTCTGCCAGCACGCCGGAAGCCCACTCGCGGGACCTGGAGCGGCTCTGCGAGACGCACCGGTACCCGGAGGCACTGGACCTGGCGCTGTCGAGGACCGGCCCGGAGGCCGTGCCCCGGCTGCGCGCGGTGGCCCACCTGTACGCCGGGCGGGCGCTCTGCCAGCTGGCCCGGCCCGCCGAGGCGGCCGAGCACCTCCGCCGGGCACGGGAGCTGTTCGAGTCGACCGGCGATCCCTGGGGCGCCGCCGAGGCCCTCGACTGGGAGGGCAGCGCGGCCTACCTCGAGGAGCGGATCGAGCCGGCACTGGCCCTCACCGAGGAGGCGCTGCGGCGGTACCGCGGGCTCGACCCGCGGCGCCCCGACGTCGAGGCGCGGATGGTCGAGCACGTCGGCACGATGCAGCTCCGGCGGGGCGCGCCGCGGGAGGCCCTCGCCAGGTACCGCGAGGCGCTGGAGGTGGCCGGGGGCCTGCACGAGCTGTCCCGGCTGGGCCGCGTGTACCACGGCCTCGCCCGCTGCCACTGGCAGCTCGGCGACCAGGACCGGGCCATCGAGCTGGCCCAGAAGGCGGTCAACCTCGGCATCGTCGAGCACGAGCTGAGCCCGCCGGCGGCGAGGAAGAACCTGCCGCGGATCGAGAACGACCTCGGCATGATGCTGCTGCAGTGCGGGCAGCTGCGCCGGGCCGAGACCATGCTCGAGTCGGCGCTGTCCCACCTGGCCGAGGCGGGCCTGGAGCGCATGCGCAGCCACGTCCTGCTCAGCCTCAGCGAGCTCCGGCAGCAGCAGGGCGAGCGCGAGGAGGCCTTCCGGCTGGCCTGGGAGGCGCTGGACCTGGCGCTCGACCGCACGGAGACGCTGGCCATCGCGTCGGCCTACCAGCGGCTCGGCCAGCTGCACGCGGAGCAGGGCGAGCACGACTCCGTGGACCGCTGCTTCGAGCGAGCGGTCCACGTCCTGGCCGAGGCCGGCCTCGGCCGGCGGGCCGCCCACTGCCGGGCCCAGCACGAGACCCTGCGCCAGGCCCGCCCGGCGGCGAGGCGGCATCCGAAGCGCCTGGCCGCGTCGGGCGGGTAGGCTCTTTTTTCCTCGCCCTCGGCGGGCATTGCCGTTGCGATAGCGTCGAGCGCGCAACGGGGCCGGCCGGCCGTCGGGGCCTTGCCGTACACCAGCGACGTCTTGGAGGTCGAATGACCTCCCTCACGTACGGCAAGGTGCCAGCCGGGGCTCGCCTGGGCCGAGCCGACGGGCTGCCGGCGCCCAGGCACGACCACTCAGGGTGGCCACGCTCCACAAGGCCCATGCAGCCCGCACCCTGCCCGACCGTCGCACTCCGAGCGTCGCTGCGCTCCGCGTCGATAGCGGCCAGCCGACCAACGCCGCTGGCAACCTGCATCAGCCGTCGCGAGGGGGAGGGAGCTTTCCTACCGCGCCAGCCAGCCGCCGTCCACGGCGAGGACGTGCCCGCTGACGTAGTCGGAAGCGGCCGACGCCAGGAAGACGGCCGCGCCGGCCACGTCCGCGGGCTCGCCCCAGCGCCCGGCGGGGATCCGGTCCAGGATCGCCTGGTACCGCCTGGGGTCCCGCTGCAGCGCCTCCGTGACGTCCGTGCGAATGTAGCCCGGGGCGATGGCGTTGACCTGGACCCCGCGGCCGGCCCACTCGTTGGCCAGCGCCTTCGTGAGGCCGGCCACCGCGTGCTTGGCGGCCACGTAGGCGACGACGTTGATGCCGCCCTGGAACGACAGCGCCGACGCGATGTTGATGATCTTGCCGCTGCCACGCTCCAGCATCGGCCGCGCCAGCCGCTGCGAGAGCTGGAACACCACGTCCACGTCCACCGCCATCACGTCGTCCCAGTCCCGCCGCGGGGTGTCGATCGCCGGCCCCCGCCGGATGATCCCGGCGTTGTTGACCAGGATGTCGATGCGGTGCTCCTGGAGCAGCTCCGAGCAGGCCTCGTCTACCAGGTCGCGGTCGGCCAGGTCCGCCTCGACGGTGCGCAGCAGCCGGCCCGCCGCCGCCAGCTCGCCGGCAGTGGCCTCCAGGCTGTCGGCGCGGCCCCAGACGGCGACCCGCGCGCCCGCCCCGGCCAGGGCCAGGGCGATCGCCCGGCCCATCCCCGACCGGGCGCCGGTCACGACGGCCGACTTCCCCTCCAGCGAGAACGCGCGCAGGCCAGCGCCGCTGCCGGGCAGGATGTCCGTCATCGCAGCTCGCCCATGGCGACCTGGTCCATGTCGTTGTAGACCATGTTCTCGCCGGCCATCGCCCAGCAGAACGTGTAGGCGGCGGTGCCCGAGCCGGCGTGGATCGACCAGCACGGGGAGATCACGGCCTGCTCGTTGGCCACGACCAGGTGCCTGGTCTCCGTGGGCTCGCCCATGAAGTGGAAGACCCGGGCGGTGGGGGGCACGTCGAAGTAGAAGTAGACCTCGGACCGGCGGTCGTGCGTGTGGGGCGGCATCGTGTTCCACGTGTCGCCCGGCTCCAGCACGGTGACGCCCAGCATCAGGGAGCTGCTCTCGATCGCGTCCGGGTTGACGTACTTGTAGATCCGCCGGCGGTTGGAGGTCTCGGCGGCGCCCAGGACCGTGGGCTCCAGGTCGGCCATCGAGACCCGGCGCGTCGGAAACCGGCGGTGCGCCAGCGTCGAGACGAGGTAGAGCCGGGCCGGCTCGTCGGGCGAGACGCTGGCCAGCTCGACCGACACGCTGCCCTGGCCGGCGAAGACGCAGTCCCTGGCGCCGAGCTCGTGGCGCTCCCCATCCACGGTGGCGACGCCCCGGCCCCCGCCGACGTGCAGGACCGCGACCTCGCGCCTGGTGAGGAAGTGCTCCGTGTTGACCGGCCCGGCGGGGCGCAGAGCGAGCGGCTCCGCCACCGGCACCGCCCCGCCGATGACCATGCGGTCCTCGAACGAGTAGACCAGGTTCAGCTCGCCGTCCCCGAACAGGTCCTCGACGAGATGACGTGCGCGGAGGTCCGCGGTCGAGGCGCCGCGGACGGATTCCGGGCTCACCGCGTGGCGGAGCCGGATGCCGGTCCCCTCCGGCCGGTCCGCGGCGCCGTCGTGGACGGATTCGGGCCTGGTCGCGCGGCTCGTCGTCATCGGACACCTCCTGGTGACATCGGACCTTCTCCCTCCCACAGGGGCGGCCGGTACGCACGGCCGGCCGAGCGGCGGTGCGCGGCACGGCGCGCTCCCGCCCAATGGTCGGATGTTAGGCTGAACCGCGTGACGCCGGTCGACGTCTCCGCCATCGGGGAGGCGCTGCTCCGCCTCTCCGTGAGGCCCGGCGACCGGCTGGAGGACGCCGGCGCGTTCGAGGTCCACGTGGCCGGCACCGAGGCCAACGTCGCCTACGCCCTGGCGCGGATCGGGCTCCGCTCCGCCTGGACGTCGGCGCTGCCGGCGAACCCGCTCGGCCGGCGGGTCGCGGCGACCCTGGCCGCCGGCGGCGTGGACGTCTCCAACGTGGCCTGGAGCCCGGCCGGCCGCCTGGGCACCTACTACGTCGAGTTCGGCAGCGCTCCCCGGCCGACCCGCGTCATCTACGACCGCGCCGGCACGCCGATGACCGCCGCGACGCCGGACCTCTTCGACTGGGACCGGGTCTGCAACGCGCGGGCGCTGCACCTCTCCGGTATCACGACCGCGCTCTCGCCGGCGGCCCACGCGCTGGCCGAGCACGCCATCGCGGAGGCCCGGCGGCGGGGCCGGCTCGTCACCTTCGACGTGAACTACCGCCAGCGGCTCTGGAGCCCGGCGGAGGCCGCGCGCTCCCTGGCCGCGATCGGGCCCACAGTGGACGTGCTCATCTCGACCGTGGAGGACGCCCGCGACCTGCTCGACATCGCGGGGCCGCCCGACGAGTCGGTCCGGCGCATCGGCGACGCCCTCGGCGTGGCCACGGTGGTCCTCACGTGCGGCGCCGACGGGGCGGTGCTGCTCCACGAAGGCGAGGTGCACGCGCGGCCGGCTCCCCACGTGGAGCCGGTCGACCGCATCGGCGCCGGCGACGCGTTCGCGGCGGGCTTCCTTGCGGGCTGGCTCCAGGGCTCGCCGGTCGCCGGGCTGGAGCGCGGGCTGACGATGAGCGCGCTCAAGATGACGCTGCGGGGCGACCTGTTCCGCTTCTCCGCGGAGGACCTGGACGAGCTGAGCGAGAGCGCGGCGCGGGAGGTTCGGCGGTGATCCCCGAGTTCCTGGCCGAGGTGCCGATCGTCGGGCTGCTCCGGCGCGCCGAGCCGGCGCTGGTGGTCGCGGCCGCCAGGGCGTGCGCCCGCGGCGGCCTGCGCGCCCTCGAGGTCACGATGGACGGCGAAGACCCGCTGACGCAGCTGGCCGCCATCGCCCGCGACGTGCCGGAGGTGGCGCTGGGCGCGGGCACCGTGCTGTCGATCGACGAGGCCAAGGCGGCGCTGGGCGCGGGCGCGACGTTCGTCGTCTCGCCGCACCTCGACCCGGAGCTGGTGCGCTTCTGCGCTAGCGCTGGCGTGCCAGTGTTCCCGGGCGCCACGACCGCCACCGAGGTGGTCCAGGCCTGGCGCGCCGGCGCCACGATGGTGAAGCTCTTCCCGGCGGGCCCGCTCGGCGCCGGCTACGTGCGGGCGCTGCTGGAGCCGCTGCGCCGGATCGACCTGCTGGTCACGGGCGGCGTCTCGGACGAGAACCTGGCGGCGTTCCTGGAGGCGGGCGCGAGGGGCGCCGCCGTCGGCGGCTGGCTGTTCCCGCGCTCGGCGTTCGCGACTGGCGACATGGCCGTGGTCGAGGAGCGGTCCCGGTCGCTCGTGGCGACGTACCGGGCCCTGGCGGTCCGGGACTGAGCCGGCCGCCGGGCGGCGCGACGCACCCCCCCACATCCCTACGATTAGGCGCAGAGATGGCCGGCGGCGCGCAACAGGAGACAGCCCGATGAGCCGAGCGATCGCCAGCGACCCCAGCCTGCGGGAGGCCGATCCCGAGATCGCCGAGCTCGTCCGGGAGGAGGAGCGGCGGCAGTCCGAGAAGCTGGCCCTCATCCCCTCCGAGAACTACGTGTCCCGGGCCGTCCTCGAGGCCAGCGGGTCCGTGCTCACCAACAAGTACTCGGAGGGCTACCCGGGCAAGCGCTACTACGAGGGCCAGCAGGTCGTCGACAGGATCGAGACGCTCGCCATCGAGCGCACGCGGGCCCTGTTCGGCGTCGACCACGCCAACGTGCAGCCCTACTCCGGCTCGCCGGCCAACCTCGCCATCTTCCTGGCCCTGCTCCAGCCCGGCGACACCGTGATGGGCATGGCCCTCCCGATGGGCGGCCACCTCACGCACGGCTGGAACGTCTCCGTCACCGGCCGCTGGTTCCGGAGCGTCCAGTACGGCGTCCGCCGGGACACCGGGCGCGTCGACATGGACGAGGTCCGCGAGCTGGCGCTGCGGGAGCGGCCGAAGCTGATCATGTGCGGCGGCACCGCCATCCCCCGCACCATCGACTTCCCCGCCTTCGCCGCCATCGCCCGGGAGGTCGACGCCGTGCTGGTGGCCGACATCGCGCACATCGCCGGCCTGGTGGTGGGCGGCGTGCATCCCTCGCCGGCCGGCCACGCCGACATCATCTCGACGACGACGCACAAGACCCTCCGCGGCCCGCGCGGCGCCATGCTGATGACCACGGCCGAGTACGCCCAGCCGATCGACAAGGCCGTGTTCCCCGGCCTCCAGGGGGGCCCCCACGACCACACCACCGCCGCCATCGCCGTCGCACTGCACGAGGCCGCCCAGCCCGAGTTCCGGCGCTACGCCGAGCGCATCGTCGCCAACGCCCGCCGGCTCGCCGAGGAGCTGGTCGAGCGGGGCTTCGACCTGGTGACCGGCGGCACGGACAACCACCTGATCCTGATGGACCTCACCTCGAAGGGGATCGGCGGCAAGCCGGCCGCCCAGGCGCTCGACCGGGCCGGCCTGGTCACCAACTACAACACCGTCCCCTACGACCCGCGGAAGCCGTTCAGCCCCTCCGGCGTCCGGCTCGGGACCCCCGCGGTCACGACCCGGGGCCTGGGGGAGGACGAGATGGTCCTGCTCGCCCGCTGGCTCGACGAGGGCGTGGAGGCCGCGAAGGCGGGCGACGAGGAGGCGCTGGCCCGGATCGCCGCCGGCGTCCGCGAGCTGGCGGCCAGCTTCCCGATGCCGGGGCTCTAGACGCAGGGCGGGGGTGAGGCATCGGGCATGCGGTCCCTGATGCGGCGCGTCGCGCCGGCGCTCCTGCTGGTGGTGCTGGCGCCCGTCATCGCGGAGTTCCTGCTCGGCGACTTCTCGGTCAGGAGCCTGGGCCTGGTCGTCGTGTTCCTCCCGCAGTACGGGTGCGGCGCGCTGCTCGTCCGCGAGGTCACCCGCCGCACCGGCCGGGGCTGGCCCACGATGCTCCTCCTCGCCGTCGCCTACGCCCTCGTCGAGGAGGGGTTCACAACCCAGTCGCTGTTCAACCCTCACTACCTCGGGCTCCGGCTGCTCGACTACGGCTACGTCCCGGCGCTCGGAACCTCGCCGAGCTGGGCGCTCTTCGTCCTGTCCATTCACGTCGTGTGGAGCATCGCCACCCCCATCCTCATCGCGGAAGGAGTCGCGGCCGAGCGCCGCACCACGCCGTGGCTGCGGCGGCCCGGCCTCGTCGTGACGGCCGTGCTGTTCCTGCTCGGCTGCACCCTCGTCACGGTCTTCACGGTCCGCGGGAACGGGTTCGTCGCGCCGGAGCCGCAGCTCGCCGGGGTCGCGGTCCTGGTCGTCCTCGCCGTTGCCGCCGCCTTCGTCGCGTTTCCGCCCGGCTGGCGCCCGGAGGCCGGGTCGGCCGGGACCGCGCCGCCAGCCTGGCTCGTCGCGGTGGTCACGCTGGTGCTGGCCGGCGCGTTCCAGCTGATCGAGCACTACGGCCCGGCGAACCACCTGCCGGCAGCGGTCACCGTGGTGGGGATGCTCGCCTGCGAGGCGGTCGCGGTCGCGCTGATCGGGAACTGGTCCGGCCGGCGCGGCTGGAGCCCGTACCACTACCTGGCCATCGCCACCGGGACGGTCCTGACCTACACCTGGGTCGGCCTGCGCGCCATCATCGGCGGGCACACCAACGTGGGCGCCGCGACCGGAGTCGTGGACGACGTGGGCCAGGTGGTGCTGGCGCTGCTCATCCTGGGCCTGATCGGCTGGGGCGTGCTGCGCACCCGCCGGGCCGAGCCCGCCGCGGCGGTGCTGCCGGTCAGCGCCTGACGTCGGGCACGGCCCCCGCCGCGACCCGCCGGCGCAGCACGCGCGCCGCCACCGGCTCCCCCAGCCTTGCGATGACGGGCCCGGCGACGGCCATGACGAGGACGTAGGCCGCCGCCAGCGGGCTCAGCTCCGGCTGCGCGCCGGCCGCCAGGCCGGCGATGACGATGTTGAACTCCCCCCGCGGCGTGGTGACCGTGCCGGCGCGCACCCGGCCCAGCGGCCCGACGCCGGCCCGGCGCGCCGCCCACCAGCCGGTCTCGAACTTCGTGAGCGTGGTGACGACCGCCAGGCCGGCCGCCGCACCCAGGACGGCGGGGATGCCGCGCGGGTCGGTGCTCAGGCCGAAGAACACGAAGAAGACGGCGGCGAAGAGGTCGCGCAGCGGGGTCAGCACGGTCCGAGCGCCCTCGGCGACGCGGCCGGACAGCGCGATGCCGATGAGGAACGCCCCGACGGCCGCCGAGACCTGCAGCCGCTCGGCCACGCCCGCCACCAGGAGCGCCAGGCCGAAGACGCGCAGCAGCAGCACCTCGTCGTCCGTGCTGAACACGAGCCGGTTGATCAGCCCACCGAACCGGAGCGCGACGAGCAGGGCCACGCCGATGGCGGCGACCGCCACCAGCAGGGTGATGGCCCCGCTGACGACGCCCACGCCGGCCACCAACGCGGTCAGGATCGGCAGGTAGATCGCCATGGAGAGGTCCTCCAGGACGAGCAGTGAGAGCACGACGGGCGTCTCCCGGTTTCCCAGCCGGCCCAGGTCGGTCAGCAGCTTGGCGACGATCCCCGAGGAGGTGGCGTAGGTCACCCCGCCCATGGCCAGCGCCGCCACCGGCGACCAGCCCAGCAGGAGGGCCGCCGCGACGCCCGGGGTGGCATTGAGCGCGACGTTCAGCAGCCCCATGGGGGCCTGGGCCCGCAGGTTCGCGACCAGCTCCTTCGCCGTGTACTCCAGGCCGAGGAGGAGCAGCAGCAGGACGACGCCGATCTCGGCGCCCTCGGCCAGGAACTCGGTGCTGGTCGTCAGCGGGACCAGGCCGCCCTTGCCGAAGGCCAGGCCGGCCAGGAGGTAGAGGGGGATCGGCGACAGCCCGATCAGGCCGGCCAGCCGGCCCAGCACCCCCAGGCCGAATATGACCGCCCCCAGCTCGAGGAGCAGGACGGCGGTCTGGGACTCCAAGGCGCTCAGCTCTCGAGGAGCTCGGCGACCCCCTGCACGCCCTCCCGGGTGCCCACCACCACGACCACGTCGCCGGGCTGGAACCGGAAGTCCGGCCCGGGCGACGGGATGACCTCGCTGCGCCGCAGCACGGCCACGATCGAGGCGCCCGTCCGCGTCCGCGCCTTCGTGTCGCCCAGCGTGCGCTCCGCATAGGGCGACCGAGGCGGGATCGCGATCTGCTCCGTGACCAGGCCGGCGACCTGCTCGCGGATGGCGGCCAGCCGCTCCACGATGCGCGGCGCGCCCAGCAGCTCGGCCAGGGCGTCCCCCTCCTCGTCCGTGAGGGTCACCACCTCGCTGCAGGTGTCCGGGTCGGACGTGTCGTACACGAGCAGCTCGCGGCGGCCGCTGCGGTGCGAGACGACGCCGACCTGGCGGCCGTGGCGCGTCACGAACGAGTGCCGGACCCCGATGCCGGGCAGGTCGACCGCCTCGACCTCGACGCCTCCGCCGTTCTCGGCCACGCCTCCAGCCTACCGGCTGGCCGGGCGGGCAGCCGTCGCCCGGCCCCAGGAACGGCGGATCGCGTCCGGGTAGTGCAGCAGGAGGGTGGCCAGCAGCACCGGGGCCAGGTCGGTCCAGCGCTCGACCACCAGGTACCGTGGCTCCCACCGCGGGTTGAACTTGGCCTTGAACGCGTGCAGCCCCGGCGACACGCCCGTCAGCCCCAGCAGGTTCCGGAGGTAGGCCTCGGCCGCGGCCAGCCGGGCGCTCTGCTGCACCCCCGTGATCGGGGCCAGGCCCAGGCTGGCCCGCTCGGCCCTCCCGCGCAGCTCCAGGAGGCTGGTCGCGATCAGGAGCTCGATCGCCCCGGACGCCGCCTCGCGGCTCCGCCGCACCTCGTCCAGGACGATCGTCCTTGCAGCGGGCAGCCACAGCCACGTGACGTAGGCGACCAGGTCGCCGGCGGCGTCGCGAGCCAGGGCCACGGTCCGCTCCACCTGGGGCGGGTCCTCTGTGCGGCCGACGGAGAAGGACATCTCACCCAGGGGGCTCCGCTGCGCCAGGTCGGCGGCCAGCCGGTGCATCGCCAGGCGGACGTCCCGGGTCAGGTCCTCGTCCGCGACCAGCTCGGCGGACAGGCCGAGCCGGCGGGCCTTCGTGACCTGGTGGCGCAGGTTGGCCATCGTGCGGCCCTGCAGCGTGAAGCGGTCCAGGTCCACCAGGGCCTCGCTGCCGATCAGGAGCCGCCGGGTCCTCGCGAGGCTCCTGGCGGTCTCCTCCGGCACCTGGTAGAAAGCCGGGCGCCAGCCCCGGCTGTGGCAGTGGTCCCGGAACTCGCGGTCCGCCCTCCTGGCCGCCTCCGGCGGCCCGACCGCCGAGCCCAGCGCCAGCGCCACGCCCACCCGGCAGCCGAGGGCGAGGAAGGCGCTGCGGTCCGCGGCCCACAGCTGGCGCTTGTCGCGCATCAGGGCGAACGGCGCGAGCGTGGACCGCGCGGCGTCGCGGTACACGAGCAGCGCCCCCAGCGCATCCCTCCGGGCCGGCAGCGGCGGGTTCCGGTCGAGCAGCGCCACGCCGGCCACCGCCGCCGCGAAGGCGACCGTCAGCGGGAGCGTGAACAGCAGGTGAACGTGCCGGCCGTGGTGCTGGCCGACCAGGAGCCAGCCGCTGAGGACCAGCGCCCCGGCCGCCAGGCCCAGCAGGGACCAGCCCAGCCGGCCCGCGGTCGTGTGGCCCTCCTCCGGCCAGAGCGAGCCGGCGAACAGGGCAACCACGGCCACCGCCAGGCCCGTGGCGATCAGCGCGCGGTTCCCGGCCGCCACCGAGAGGACGGCGGCGCCGGTGGCCAGCGCCATCAGGATGCGGCGGAAGGCACGCTTGGGACGGGTCGCCAGGTAGAGCGCCGCCCCCGCCACGGCCACGGCGGCGACCGGCCGGACCGGCGCCAGCACGTCCAGCGTGGTCGTGACGGCCCAGCGGGCCGTGTGATGCCGCAGCGCCCACAGCTCCGCGGACAGGACGACGTCGGCGAGGGCCGCGAAGGTCAGCAGCGCCCTGGCGAGCGGCCCGTACCGGCCGGGGATCCTCACCGGCCGCCCTCCAGCTGGACCTTCACCGCCTGCAGGCACAGGGCCAGCCCAGCCGTCCAGACGCCCCCGTCGTGCCCGCCGGGCAGCACGAACAGCTGGTGCCTGACGCCGAGCCGGTCCAGCTCGCGCGCGAAGGTCTCCGTCGTCTTCCGGTAGTGGACGTCCTGGTCGCCGATGGCCAGCAGGTACTGCACGCCGCGCGCCGGCCCGGGCGCCCGCAGCAGCTCGCTGGGGCTGTTGGCGAGCCGGTAGGCGGGGTTCGTGCCGAAGACCGGGCCCTGAGCCACGAAGTAGCCCGACAGGCTGATCGAGATCGCGAAGACGTCGGGGTGGCGCGCGGCCAGGTTGGCCGCCCCGAAGCCGCCCTCCGAGAGGCCGGCGACGATCCGGTGCCGGCGGTCGTCGACCGTGCGGTAGTCGTGGTCGACCAGGGCCGTCAGCTCCAGGACCGAGTCTTCGACGCGGTCGGCGCCGTTCCACGCGTTGGCCCACTGCGCTGCCGGCGTGATCGTGCCGTTGCCGTCCGGGAGAACGGCGACCACCGGCGGCAGCGAGCCGCTCGCGATCCCCTCGTCGAGCAGGCGGGCCAGCCCCAGGTTGAGCCAGTCGCGATACCCGCCCGGGTTGCCGTGGAGCAGGTAGACGACGGGGTAGCGCTTGCCCACGTCCCGCTCGTAGGCCGGTGGGAGGTAGACCGCGTACGGGCGGATGCCGCCCATCGCCTCGCTGCGGAACGTCTGCGTGAACACGCGCCCGGCCGGCACCAGGCCGGTGTTCGCCGGCCGGTACAGGCCCGCGGCGGGGCCGTACCGGACCAGCGGGCCGGCTTCGACCCCGACGGCGGCGCCGGCGATCGCCAGCGCGCCCAGCACCGCCACCCCTCGCTTCGGCCGCCGGCGGACCTCTGCCACCGCGGTGCCCACCAGCCCGGCTCCGGCCGCCCCCGGGATCGTCAGCAGGAAGCCGACTCCCACCATGGTGAGGACCTCTCCGACCAACGCTACCGGGCTGAGCCGCTCTGCGGAGCCGAAAAGAACCGGGGGCGCGGTCGCGGCCCCCCAGGCCCAGGGCCCGACGTAGGTGACGGCCAGGAAGGCCGTGGCGACGAAGGCCGACAGCCAGGGCCGGCGGGTGAGCGCTCCCGCCACGACCGCCACGAGGAGGCACGCCAGCCAGGCCATCAGGAGGGAAGCCCGCACCGGGTCGAAGTCGAGCGACACGATGGCGAGCTGCAGCGACGCCCAGAGCGCCGACGCCTGCAGGGCCGCCACGACGGCGACCGCGACTGCCAGGCCCAGGCCGAGGCGCAGCCGCGCTCGGTCGCGGGCCAGCCGCGCGAGCAGGCGCAGGGCCGGGTCCCAGGGCCGGGAGCGTCCAGGTTCGGCAGCCTCCAGGGCCTCGTCCAGGTCCATGCCAGCGCCGTTCTTACCAGTTCCGGCAGCGGCCATGCCGCGCGCGACCTCCGCTGGAGGGAGCGGCGGCTTATCTTGAGCCGGGTGGCGTCCCTGACGGCTCGCCGCGCCGGCCGCCGGCGTCTCCGCCTCCTCGGCTGGACGCTGATCGGAATCGGCCTGGTCATGATCCTCTACTGGGCGTCCGGCTTCCTCGTCGCCGGCTGGCGCCAGCACGAGGACCAGGACGCCTGGCGCCAGCTCGTCACCACCGCCTCGGCCGCCGAGGGCCCCACGGCGGCGCTCACGCGCCCCGCCGGCGGTATCGACTTCCGGCTCCGGGTGCCCGCGGCCGGCTACGACGCCATCGTGCGCGAGGGCGTCGGGCTGGACGTCCTGCTCCGCGGGCCCGGCCACTATCCGGGCTCGGCCTGGCCCGGCCAGCCCGGCGTCGTCGGCATCGCCGCCCACAACGTCTACTGGATCCGGTTCGACCAGCTCCGGCCCGGCGACGGAGTGGTCGTCGACACCCGCTACGGCACCTACCGCTACCGGATCACCCGGACCATGATCATCGCCACGGACGACACCTCCGTGCTCCAACCGGCGCCCGGGCGCCAGCTCGCCCTGACGACCTGCTGGCCGCTGTGGGCCGGCGAGTTCGCCACCAGCCGGCTGGCCATCCTCGCCGCCGTGGAAAACCGGACATCGAGCCTGTAGAAAATCTGTGTCCCGCGGCGTATACAGGAGAGAGACCTCAACCTCTACTTCGGCTCGGGCACCAGTCTGAGGGGGAGCCATGAACGCAAGGGACAACGTCCGTCGGGTCGGACGGGTAATGGTGCCGGTGGCGCTGACCGCGGCGGCCCTGGCCTTCCACCCCGCGCTGGCCGCCGGCCTGCCGCAGCCGGTGGCTGCCGCGCCCGGGTCGGGCGTCACCGTGTCGACCAGCAAGGCGCCGGTCCCGGCGCCGCCGGCCAGCGTCAGCGCGAGCGGCTCCGGCGTCTCCGTCTCGACCGGCCCGGCTCCGGCGGCCGTGCCGCCGGTGAGCGCCGGCGTCAGCAGCTCCGGCGCCTCGGTCTCGACCGGACCGGCTCCCGCCCCCGTGCCGCCGGTCAGCGCCGGCGTCAGCAGCTCCGGCGTCTCCGTCTCGACCGGACCGGCCCCCGCCCCCGTGCCGCCGGTCAGCGCCGGAGTCAGCAGCTCCGGCGTCTCCGTCTCGACCGGACCGGCTCCGGCACCCGTGCCACCGGTCAGCGCGGGCGCGGCCGGTTCCGGCGTCACCATCGCGGCCGGCCCGGGGGTGGCCGACCCGTCGGTCTCGGTCGCCCTGCCTGGCGCGACGGCGGCCGGCTCGGGCCCCGCG
>JBKPCH010000075.1:0-12120 GCA_046727275.1 Candidatus Dormiibacterota bacterium | reverse complement strand
GTCACGTCGACGTTGCCGCGGGTGGCGTTGGAGTACGGGCACACCTGGTGCGCCGCGTGCACCAGCTGCTCGGCGGCGGCCCTGTCGGGGATCGCCGGCAGGTGAACCCGCAGCTCGACCGTGAGGTTGTAGGCGCGGCCGCCCACCGGTCCGATGCCGACCCGCGCAGTCACCATCGAGCCCTCGATCGACACCTGCTGGCGGCGGGCCACCCCGCCCATCGCGCTCTGGAAGCAGGCGGCGAAGCCAGCCGCGAACAGCTGCTCCGGGTTGGTGCCCGGGCCGCCGTCGCCGCCCATCTCCGCGGGCACCGAGAGGTCGACCTCCAGCCGGCCGTCCGACGTGCGGGCGTGGCCCGCCCGGCCTCCGGTGGCGGTCGCCTCAGCTGTGTACAGGACCCGGACGGGCTGGACCCCGGTGTCGCTCATGCCTCACCTCCATGCGTGCTGCAACCCGGCGAGCCGCGAGGATGATTCCCTGCCTCGCTGCATAGAAATGCACGGGGTTGTATGTTTATGCGCGTGAAGGTCAGGGTCGCGGTGGCCGGCGCCAACGGGTACGCGGGCATGACGCTCGTCGACCTCCTCTCCCGGCATCCCGGGGTGGAGCTCGCACAGCTCACCTCGCGCTCGTTCGCCGGCCAGCGCTACCAGGCGGTCTTCCCGCTCCTGGAGCTGGAAGGCGTCTTCCGCGACGAGCCCGACCCCGCCGGCGTCGACGTCGTGTTCGGCTGCCTGCCCCACAACGTGGGGGCGGCCCGGACGTCCGGATGGCTTCAGGCGGGCGCGCGCGTGATCGACCTCAGCGCCGACTTCCGGCTGCACGACGCCACGCAGTATCCCCGCTGGTACCGGCAGGAGCACCCGGCGCTGGACGTCCTGGGCCAGGCCGTCTTCGGGCTGCCCGAGCTGCACGCGGCCGAGATCGCGGGCGCCCGGCTGGTGGCCGTCCCCGGCTGCCACTCGACCGCCGCCATCCTGGGCCTGGCGCCTGCGGTGGCGGGCGGCCTGGCCGGCGGCGACATCGTCGTGGACAGCAAGTCCGGCGTCTCCGGCGCCGGCCGCTCGCCGTCGCCCGGCACGCACTTCTCGGAGGTTTCCGAGACGGTCCACGCCTACTCGATCGCCGGCCACCGCCACTCGCCGGAGGTGCTCCAGGAGCTGGGCGCCCTGGCCGGCGGCCAGCCCCCCCGCGTCACGCTGGTGACCCACCTGGTCCCGATGGTCCGCGGCATCCTGGTCACGTGCTACTTCGACCTGGCCGGCTCCGTGGACGCGCTGCGGGACGCGTACCGCGAGTTCTACGCGGGCCAGCCGTTCACCCGGGTGATGGAGGAGACGCCCACGACCAAGCTGACAAGCCACACCAACCTCTGCCTGGTCAACGTGACGGCGCAGGGCGGGAAGGCCGTGGTGACGGCCGCCATCGACAACCTGGTCAAGGGCGCCGCCGGCCAGGGCGTCGAGTGCTTCAACGTCGCGTTCGGCTTCGACCGGCGCGAGGCCCTGCAGGACTTCCCGTCGTGGCCGTGACGCTCCCGAACGTCCGGGCCGTGCCCGGCGGCGTGACGGCCGCGAAGGGCTGGCGCGCCGGGGTGGCGGCCTGCGGCATCAAGGCCTACACGGCCGGCGCCTCGGCGCTGCCGTCCGGGCAGCGCGAGGACCTGACCGTCTTCGCCAGCGACCGCGTCTGCGACGCGGGCGGCGTGTTCACCACCAACCGCGTCAAGAGCGCCTCGGTCGTGATCGACCAGCTCCACCTCAAGAACAACCGCACGCAGGCGCTGGTGGTCTGCTCCGGCAATGCCAACGCCTGCACGGGCGCCCAGGGCTTCCGGGACGCGCTGCAGATGGCCAGGCTGACGGCCGACCGGCTCGACCTCGACCCCAACCAGGTGCTGGTGGGCACGACCGGCGTGATCGGGCGCTACCTGCCGATGGAGGCCGTGAAGCGCGGCATCGCCGAGGCCGTGGCGGGCCTGGCCCACGACGGCGGCGAGGCCGCGGCCCGCGCGATCATGACGACCGACACGGTGCCCAAGAGCCGGGCCATCGAGTTCGACCTGGACGGCGTGCCGGTCCGCGTGGGCGGCATGGCCAAGGGCTCGGGCATGATCCACCCCAACATGGCGACGATGCTGGCCTACGTGACCACGGACGCCGCCGTCGCGCCGGGCTGGGTGACCTCGTTCGTGAAGCGGATCGCGGACCGCAGCTTCAACCAGGTGACCGTCGACGGCGACAGCTCGACCAACGACACCTTCCTGCTGCTGGCCAACGGGGCGGCCGGCAACCCGCCCGTGCAGCCCGGCACGCCCGCGTCGGAGGCGCTGGAGCGGGCGATCCTGGACGTCGCCAGCGAGCTGGCTCGCGACATCGCCCGGGACGGCGAGGGCGCGACGAAGCTGCTCACGGTCCGGGTCACGGGCGCGCCCGACTTCGAGCAGGCGCGGCTGGCGGCGCGGGCGGTCGCCTCCAGCAGCCTGGTCAAGGCGGCGGTGCACGGGGCCGACCCCAACTGGGGGCGCATCGTCTGCGCGCTGGGCTACAGCGGCTCGGACGTGGCCATCGACCGGCTCACGGTGAGCATCGCGGGGATCCCGGTCTTCACCGCCGGCGCCGGGCTGGAGGTCGACCTGGAGGCGGTGCGCCGCGCCTTCGAGCAGACGGAGATCGAGATCCGGGCCGAGCTCGGCCTCGGGAACGGCGCGGCGGAGGCCTGGGGCTGCGACCTCTCCCCCGAGTACGTCCACATCAACGCCGACTACACGACGTGACCAGGGGGATGGCCAGGTGACGGTTCAGGTCGCGGAGCGCGCCCGGGTGCTGGTCGAGGCGCTCCCGTACATCAAGCGGTTCCACGGCCAGGTGGTCGTCATCAAGGTCGGCGGCAAAGCGATCGAGCAGCGCCGGGACGAGACGCTGCTCGACCTCGTGCTGCTCCGCTACGTCGGCATGCAGCCCGTGCTGGTCCACGGGGGCGGCCCGGAGATCACCGCCCTGAGCCGGCGCCTGGGCCTGAAGTCGGAGTTCCGGGACGGGCTGCGGGTGACCGACGCGGAGACGATGGACGTCGTCAAGATGGTGCTCACGGGCAAGGTGAACCCCGACCTGGTGGCGACGATCAACCGGCTGGGTGGGCAGGCGGTCGGCATGTCCGGCGAGGACGGGCCCTGCATCATCGCGGAGGAGCTGGACCCCCGGTTGGGCTTCGTGGGCCGGGTGGTGGAGATCCACCCCGAGCCGATCCTGGCGATGCTGGAGCGCAGCTACACGCCGGTGATCGCGTCGGTCGGCCTCGGCTACGACGGCAACGCCTACAACATCAACGCGGACACGGTGGCGGCCGAGGTAGCCGTGGCGCTGGGCGCGGCCAAGCTGATCCTGCTGACGGACGTGGCGGGCGTGCTCGACGGCTCGGGCCAGGTGCTGAGCGAGCTGACGCGGCCGGCGGCGCGGCGCCTGGTCGCCGGCGGAGTGGTCTCGGGCGGGATGATCCCGAAGCTGGAGGCCTGCCTGCGCGCCCTCGACGGGGTGCCGTCGGCCCACGTCATCGACGGCCGCACGCCGCACTCGCTGCTGCTGGAGCTGTTCACCGAGTCCGGCATCGGGACGATGGTGACCGCCTGACAGGGAGTGACAGGGAGAGATGCGATGACCGATCAGGACGTCGTCGAGCTCGAGCACCGCTACGTGATGGGCACCTACCGCCGCGTGCCGGTCACCTTCGTGGAGGGCCACGGCGTGACCCTGCGCGACAGCGAGGGCCGGGAGTACCTGGACCTGGTGGCGGGGCTGGCCGTCAACGCCCTCGGCCACGCCCACCCGGCCGTCGCGGCCGCGCTGGCCGACCAGGCCGGCCGCCTGGTCCACACCTCGAACCTCTACTACACGGCACCGTCCGTGATGCTGGCGCAGCGGCTGGTCGAGCTCTCCTTCCCCAGCCGCGCCTTCTTCGCCAACAGCGGCGCCGAGGCCAACGAGGCGGCGATCAAGATCGCCCGCAAGTGGGGCCGGACCCGCAAGGACGGGGCCTACGAGATCGTCACCGCCGAGGGCTCGTTCCACGGCCGCACGCTGGCCACGGTCACGGCCGGCGGCAAGGAGGCCTACTCCGCGCCGTTCGCGCCGCTCCCGCCCGGCTTCGTGCACGTGCCCTACGGCGACCTGGCGGCCCTGAAGGCAGCCACGTCGGAGCGGACCGCGGCCGTGATGCTGGAGCCGATCATGGGCGAGATCGGCGTGGTCACGCCGCCGGAGGGCTACCTGGAGGGCGTCCGCGCCTGGTGCGACGAGCGAGACCTGCTGCTGATCCTGGACGAGGTCCAGACCGGCATCGGGCGCACCGGCCGCTGGTTCGCGCACCAGCACCACGGCATCGTGCCGGACGTGATGACGGTCGCCAAGGCGCTGGCCGGCGGGGTGCCGATCGGCGCCTGCCTGGCGGCGCCCCGGGCCGACGTGCTGGAGCCGGGCGACCACGGCTCCACCTTCGGCGGCAACCCGCTCGCCAGCTCCGTGGCCCTGGTGGTGCTGGAGACGATCGAGCGCCAGGGCCTGGTCGGCCACGCCGCCGAGATGGGCGACCTGCTGCGGGCGTCGCTGCAGGAACTGGACGGCGTCCGGCTGGTCCGTGGCCGCGGGCTCATGCAGGCGGCGGTCTTCGAGCAGCCGGTGGCCCGGGCGTTCCAGGCGGCCTGCCTGGAGGAGGGCGTCATCGTCAACGCGGTCGACGACCAGACGGTCCGGCTGGTGCCGCCCCTCGTCATCGGCGCGGACGAGATCGAGCGGGCGGTCCGGGGGATGCGACGCGCTCTGACATGAAGGAGGACCGCCAGCGGGCCATCGTCGAGCTGGTCCGCGAGCGGCCCGTCCACACGCAGCAGGAGCTGGCCAACGCCCTCGCGGAGCGGGGCTTCAGCGCCACCCAGGCCACGGTGTCGCGCGACATCCAGGAGCTGGGGCTGATCCGGACCGGCGAGGGCTACCGGGTCGGCGCCCCGCTGGCGGTGGTGAGCGACCTGGTCCTGTCGCTGACCAGGGTCGAGTTCCTGGTCGTGATCCGGACGCCGCCGGGCACGGCCAACCTGGTGGCCAGGACCATCGACGAGTCCGGTCTGGCAGGCATCGCCGGGACGGTGGCCGGCGACGACACGATCATCGTGGTGCTCGGTGACGACGGCGCCGCGGACAGCTTGAGGAGGTTGCTCGGTGCCCAGTCGTGAGAAGCTCGTGCTCGCCTACTCCGGCGGGCTGGACACGTCCGTCGCCATCCGCTGGCTGACGGAGCGGGGCTACGACGTCGTCGCCCTGACCATCGACCTGGGCGAGAAGAAGGACCTGGACGCCATCCAGCAGCGCGCGCTGCGCGTGGGGGCGGTGGCGGCCTACGTGGTGGACGGCAAGGTGCCCTTCCTGCGCGACTTCGTCTGGCCGTCGCTGCAGGCGGGCGCCGTCTACGAGCGGGAGTACCCGCTGGCGACGGCGCTCGGGCGGCCCCTGATCGCGGCCATGCTGGTCCAGATCGCCCGCCGCGAGGGCGCCCAGGGCATCGCCCACGGCTGCACGGGCAAGGGCAACGACCAGGTGCGCTTCGACGTCACCACGGCCGCGCTGGCGCCGGAGCTGAAGGTGGTCGCGCCCGTGCGGGACTGGGGCATGAACCGCGAGGACGAGCTGGACTACGCGAGCGAGCACGGCATCGAGGTGCCCGCCAGCGTCGAGTCGCCGTACTCGACCGACGAGAACCTCTGGGGCCGCTCGATCGAGGCAGGCATCCTGGAGGACCCCTGGGAGGAGCCGCCGGCCGATGTCTACGAGTGGACGGTCGCTCCCGAGCGCTGCCCCGACGAGCCGGTGTACGTGGAGATCGGCTTCGAGGAGGGCATGCCGGTCTCGCTGGACGGCCGGCCGGTCGCCGCGGTGGAGCTGGTGGAGCGGCTCAACCGGGCCGGCGGCGCGAACGGCGTCGGCCGGATCGACCACCTGGAGAACCGGCTGGTCGGGATCAAGTCGCGCGAGATCTACGAGGCGCCGGCAGCGGTCCTGCTGCTGCAGGCGCACCAGGCGCTGGAGGACATCACGCTGACCAAGGACGTGGCCCGCTTCAAGGAGCAGGTGGCCGCGCAGTGGGCCCAGCTGGTGTACGACGGCCTCTGGTTCAGCCCGCTGCGGGAGGCCCTGTCGGCGTTCGTGATGCAGACCCAGCGGCACGTGACGGGGCAGGCCCGGCTCAAGCTGTACCGCGGCTCCTCGCTGGTGGTGGGCCGCAAGGCGCCCGACCAGCTGTACCGGATGGAGCTGGCCACGTACGGCCGCGGCGACCAGTTCGACCAGGCGGCGTCGGCGGGCTTCATCAAGCTGTTCGGCATGAGCTTGCGGACCGCGTCGGAGATCCAGGGCCGCCTCGGCAGCCTGGACCTGGACCGCCTGCTGCCGCCGGAAATCAAGCGTTTGACGCCGTGAGGAAGAAATCTCCCTCCCCCCTCGCGGGGGAGGGCAGGGGTGGGGGGGTGGAGCAGGAAGCTCGACCGCCCGGCGAGGAGCGGTTGTGAGCTCCGGCAAGCTCTACTCCGGCCGCTTCAGCGAGGGGCTGCTGCCGGAGCTGGAGCGCTTCTCCTCCTCGCTGGCGATGGACCTGCGGCTGGCGCGGTTCGACGTGGCCGGCTCGATCGCGCACGCCCGGGGCCTGCGCGAGGCCGGCCTGCTCACCGCCGAGGAGCTGGACGGTATCGAGGCCGGCCTGCGCCAGGTCGCCGGGGAGCTGGAGTCGGGCACCTTCGCGTTCCGGGAGACGGACGAGGACATCCACACCGCGGTGGAGCGCCGGCTGACCGAGCTCTTCCCGGCCGGCGGCGCCCGGCTGCACGCCGGCCGCTCCCGGAACGACCAGGTGGCGCTGGACCTGCGGCTGTGGTGCCGGGACTCCTGCGGCCGTCTCACCGGGCTGCTGGCCGACCTGGTCACCGCCCTGGCGGAGCGGGCGCTGGCCCACGCCGAGGTCCCGATGCCCGGCTACACGCACCTGCAGCGGGCGCAGCCGGTCACGGTCGGCCACCACCTGATGGCGCACGCGGCGGCGCTGCTCCGGGACGGCGAGCGCCTGCGCCACGCCTACGACGCCGCCGACCGGATGCCCCTGGGCTCCGGGGCCCTGGCCGGCAGCACGCTGGGCCTGCCCCGGGAGTCGGTGGCCCGGACGCTGGGCTTCCGGGCGCTGACGCGGAACTCGATGGACGCCGTCTCCGACCGGGACTTCGCGCTGGACCTGGCCCACGCCTGCGTGCAGATCGGGCTGCACCTGAGCCGGCTGGGCGAGGACGTGGTCCTGTGGGCCAGCGCCGAGTTCGGCTTCGTCCGCCTGGCGGACCGGGTGGCGACCGGCTCCAGCCTGATGCCGCAGAAGAAGAACCCCGACATCGCGGAGCTGCTGCGAGGCCGGAGCGGCCGCGCGCTGGGCGGCTACACGGCGCTGGCGACCGTGCTGAAGGGGCTGCCGCTGGCCTACGACCGCGACCTCCAGGAGGACAGGGCGGTGCTGTTCGAGGCGGAGGAGAGCGCGGGCCGGTGCCTGGAGGCGGCGCGGCTGCTGGTCGAGAACCTGGACTTCGACGAGGAGCGGCTGGGGGCCGCCGTGGCCGATCCTGGCCTGCTGGCGACGGACAGCGCCGAGCGGCTGGTGCGGGAGGGCACGCCGTTCCGCCAGGCCCACCACCAGGTGGCGTCGGAGGTCCGCGAGGGGAGGCACCGGCCGCCGTGGGACGTGGAGCGGTCGCTCGCCCTCCGCGGGCTGGACGCGGCGGGCCAGGCCCGGGAGGCCCGCGCGGAGGCGGACCGTCTGCGGGCCTGGGTCGCCGGCCTGCCGCCGACGCTTCCAATCTGAGGCGGTAGGAAACGGTTAACGTGCGATGATAAAATCCCCGACTTCGGGATGGAAGACAGACCAGTACTGCTTACGAAGGATGGGCTGCAGCAGCTCCAGGAGGAGCTCGACAGGCTCGTCCAGGTGCGCCGGGGCGAGGTGGCCGAGCGAATCCGCCAGGCTCGGGAGTTCGGCGACATCTCCGAGAACGCCGAGTACACGGAGGCGAAGAACGAGCAGAGCCTCGTGGAGGGCCGCATCCAGACGCTGGAGGCGATGATCCGGAACGCGGTGCTGATCGAGGACGCCCCGCGCGAGGCGGGCGTGGTGGCGGTCGGCGCGAAGGTGACGGTCACGACGGAGGACGGCGAGGAGAGCTACGCGATCGTGGGCGCCGCGGAGGCCGACCCGCTGAGGGGGCGCATCTCGAACGAGAGCCCGCTGGGCCGGGCGCTGATGGGCCACCGGGCCGGCGAGGAGGTCGAGTGGACCTCGCCGAGCGGCACGAGCCGCCTCACGATCGTCTCGGTCAGCTGACCCGGATCTGACGGGCCGTCGCCGCGGCGGCTGCCGCGCACCCCACCGTACCCTTGTCGGCTACGTGACGGACCAGGAAGACGATCTGCCGGCAGTCCTGCGCGACCGCCGACAGAAGCTGAGGCGGCTGATCGCCGCAGGCGTTGAGCCGTACGCGGCGCACTTTCACCGCGACCACACGGTGGCGGACGTGTTGCGCCTCCTCAAGGAGGCGCCCCATCGGACCGACCGGGTCGTGCTTGCCGGCCGACTGGTGCGGATGCGCCAGTCCGGCGGGATGACCTTCGCGGACCTGCAGGATGGCACGGGCCGCATACAGCTGGTGGCGCAGCGCGATCGCCTGGGTGCCAGCTACGACCAGTTCGTCGACCTGGATCTCGGCGACATCATTGGTGTCGAAGGGTGGGGCGAACCGACGCGCCGGGGCGAGCCCAGCGTCTGGCTGCGGTCGTTCTGCCTGCTCACCAAGTCGCTGCGACCGCTGCCGGAGAAGTACCACGGCCTGCGGGACGTGGAGACCCGCTACCGGCAGCGCTACGTCGACCTGATCGCCAACCCCGAGGTCCGCGACGTGTTCGTCGCCCGCGCCCGGATCATCTCGGCGGTCCGCGGGCTGCTGGAAGGTCTCGGCTTCCTGGAGGTGGAGACGCCGATTCTCCAGGAGGTGCCGGGCGGCGGCCACGCCAGGCCGTTCGTGACCCACTACAACGCCCTGCACCGCGACTTCTACCTGCGGATCGCGCTGGAGCTGTACCTGAAGCGGCTGGTGGTCGGTGGCCTGGAGCGGGTCTACGAGATCGGCCGCAACTTCCGCAACGAGGGCATCTCGCCCCGCCACAACCCCGAGTTCACGATGCTCGAGTGCTACCAGGCGTACGCCGACTACGACGACATGATGGCGCTGACCGAGGCCATCGTCGTCGCCGCCGCCGAGGCGGCCGGCGGTCCGCTGGAGATCACGTACCAGGGCGAGTCGCTGAGCCTCCTGCCGCCCTTCCGCCGCGCCCGGATGGTGGACCTGGTGCGGGAGGCGACCGGCCGCGACCTGGCCGGCCGCGAGCTGTTCCAGACCTACGAGGAGGTCGTCGAGCCGGCGATCCGCCAGCCCACGTTCGTGCTCGACTACCCGGTCGAGACGTCCCCGCTGGCGCGCCGCCGCGCCGACGACCCCCGGTTCGTCGAGCGCTTCGAGCTGGTCGCCGTCGGCCGCGAGCTGGCCAACGCGTTCACTGAGCTGACCGACCCGCTCGACCAGCGCCGCCGGTTCGAGGAGCAGGCGGCGGAGCGGGCGGCCGGGGACGCGGAGGCGCACCCGTTCGACGAGGACTACCTGCGGGCGCTGGAGTACGGCCTGCCGCCGACCGGCGGCCTTGGCGTGGGACTCGACCGGCTGGTCATGCTCCTGACCGATCAGCCGGCCATCCGGGACGTCATCCTGTTCCCGCAGCTGAAAGAGGAGACCTGACGCGTGCTGCCGCTGGACTACATCCGCAGGCACCCCGACGAGGTGAGGCGGGCGGCCGAGCTCAAGGGCGAGCCGGCCCCGGTCGACGAAATCCTGGCGCTCGACGAGCGCTGGCGGGCGGCGACCAGCCGGGCGGAGAGCGCGCGGGCGGAGCAGAACGTGCTGTCGAAGGAGTTCGGCCGGACGCGGGACCAGTCGACGCTGCCGCGGATGCGTGAGCTGGCGGACTCGGTGAAGGGCCTCATGGCCGAGGCTGAGGACCTGCGGGCCCAGCTGGACGACCTGCTGCTGCGGGTGCCGAACGTCTTCCACGAGAGCGTGCCCATCGGCAAGTCCGCGGAGGACAACGTGGTCGTCAGGGAGTGGGGGACCGCGCCCTCGTTCGCCTTCCCGCCTCGCCCGCACTACGAGCTGGGCGAGGCGCTCGACATCATGGACTTCGAGCGGGCGGCCAGGGTCTCGGGCTCGCGGTTCGCCTTTCTGAAGGGCGCCGGCGCCCGCCTGGAGCGGGGTCTCGTGCAGTTCATGCTGGACCTGCACACGACGGAGCACGGCTACACCGAGGTGTACCCGCCATTCCTCGTGAACAGCGCGTCCATGACGGGCACGGCGAACCTGCCGAAGTTCGGCGAGGACGCGTTCCGCGTCGAGGGCAGGGACCTCTGGCTGATTCCGACGGCCGAGGTGCCGGTGACCAACCTGCACCGCGAGGAGATGCTGGACGGGGCCCGCCTGCCGCTGAACTACGTCGCCTATTCGCCGTGCTTCCGCTCGGAGGCGGGGGCGGCGGGGCAGGACACGAGGGGCTACGTCCGAATGCACCAGTTCTCGAAGGTGGAGCTGGTGAAGCTGGTGCGGCCGGAGTGCTCGCTGCAGGCGCTGGAGGAGCTGACGGGCCACGCGGAGGAGGTGCTGCGCCGCCTCGGCCTGCGCTACCGCGTGCTCTCGATGTGCACGGGCGACATGGGCTTCGCGCAGTTCAAAAAGTACGACGTAGAGGTGTGGGCGCCGGGCCTGGGCCGGTGGCTGGAGGTCTCGTCCTGCTCCCTGTTCAACGACTTCCAGGCCCGGCGTGCCAGCCTGCGCTTCCGGCCGGAGCCGGGAGCCGCGCCGCAGTACGTGCACACGCTGAATGGGAGCGCCCTGGCCCTGGCGCGAACGCTGGACGCGGTGATGGAGACGTACCAGCAGTCGGACGGGTCGATCGCCATCCCCGAGGTGCTGCGGCCGTACGTGGGCGGCAGGGAGCGGATCGGGGCGGCATAGCCCGGCGTGGCGTCCTCGGCCTTTCCGCTCTGCCGGCTACCCTGAGAAGCCCAATGGGCGACCTCTTCTCGATTCGGGGCAAGACGGCCGTGGTCACCGGGGGATCGCGCGGGATCGGCTACATGATCGCCAGCACGTTCCTGGAGGCGGGGGCGGCGAGGGTGTACATCTGCGCGAGGCGCGCCGAGGCGTGCGACGCCGCGGCGGCGGAGCTCGGGAAGCTGGGCGAGTGCATCAGCGTGCCGTGCGATGTGGGGGAGGCAGAGGGCGTGGAGACGCTGGCGCGGGCTGTGGAGGCCCGCGAGCAGCGGCTGGAGATCCTGGTGAACAACGCGGGCACGGCGTGGGGCGCGCCGCTGGAGAGCCACCCGATCGAGCAGGTGGACCGCGTGCTGCGCGTCAACGTGCGCGCGATCTTCCACCTGACGCAGCGGCTGCTGCCCCTGCTGCGGGCCGCCGCCTCGCCGGAGGACCCGGCCCGGGTGATCAACATCGGCTCCGTCGACGGCCTTGCCATCCCTTTCACCGAGAACTACGGCTACTCGGCCAGCAAGGCGGCGGTCCATATGCTGACCCGGCACCTGGCCCACGCCCTGGTCGGCGACCACGTCAACGTCAACGCGATCGCCCCGGGCCTCTTCCCCAGCCGGATGACGCGCTGGTTTTTCGACACCCCCGCGCAGGACGCGGTGCTGGAGGCGATCCCGATGCGCAGGGCGGGCACCGCCGAGGACGTCGGCGGCACGGCAATCTACCTGTCGTCGCGGGCGGGTGCCTACCTGACAGGTGTGGTGATCCCGGTGGCCGGCGGCGTGGCGACGATCGACTCGACGCTGCCGCGGGGGCGGTAGGGGCGGCGCGCGCCCCCGGGCGGCGGCCGGTAGACTCGGTTCGCCCCGGAGGGATGGCCGAGTCCGGTTGATGGCAGCTGTCTTGAAAACAGCCGTGGTGATGAGCCACCGGGGGTTCGAATCCCTCTCCCTCCGCCAGCC
>JBKPCH010000074.1:0-20385 GCA_046727275.1 Candidatus Dormiibacterota bacterium | reverse complement strand
GCGCTTGGCCGGGCCCGCCGGCGACCGCCGGGCGCGCGGCGCCACGGTCCGCAGCATGGGCCAAGGATACGGGCGGCGTAGGGTCTGTCCCAAGCGTTGGGGAGCCGTGGGTGCGGCCCTCCCAGCCGAGATCCCGCCGAGCCCGGCCGCCGCTTTGCCGTACGTGGGAGAGGTCATCCGCCGCTCGATACGTCGCTGACGTACGGCAACGCCCCGGACGGCCGGCGGGCGTTACGCCCGGCCTCCAGCCCGCCCCTGCCCACCTCGCCGAGGAGGATGGAGCGGCGCCGCGGCGTTACGCTTCGCCCATGCGGGCGATGCTGCTCGACGCGCCCGGCCAGCCGCTCCGCCTGGCCGAGGTGCCGGTGCCCCGGCCGGCGCCCGGCCAGGTGCTGCTGAAGGTCCGCGCGTGCGGCGTCTGCCGGACCGATCTGCACGTGGCCGACGGCGAGCTGGCCAACCCGAAGCTGCCGCTGGTGCTCGGCCACATGGTCGTCGCGGAGGTGGTCGAGAGGGTGCCGGACGCGGGCCGCTTCGCCGTGGGGGACCGGGTCGGCGTGACCTGGCTGGCCTGGGCGGACGGCACGTGCGAGTTCTGCCGCGAGGGCCATGAGAACCTCTGCCCGCACGCACTGTTCACCGGGTACACCGTGGACGGCGGCTACGCCGAGTACACCGTCGCGCACGAGGCCTTCTGCTACCCCCTGCCGGAGGGCTACCCGGACCTCCAGGCCGCCCCGCTGCTCTGCGCCGGCCTCATCGGCTTCCGCAGCCTGCGCCTGGCAGGGCCGGCCGCGCGGCTCGGGCTCTACGGCTTCGGCGACGCCGCCCACATCCTCGTGCAGGTGGCGCGGCACCGCGGCCAGCGCGTGTTCGCCTTCGTCCGCGCCGGCGACGAGGCCGCCGCCCGCTTCGCGCTGGACATGGGCGCCGAGTGGGCGGGCGACTCCCTGCTCCCGGGCCCCGAGCCGCTCGACGCGGCGATCATCTTCGCGCCGGTCGGGGAGCTCGTGCCGGCGGCCCTGCGGGCGGTCCGCCCGGGCGGGGTCGTCGTGTGCGGCGGCATCCACATGTCCGACATCCCCTCGTTCCCCTATGCCCTGCTGTGGGGCGAGCGCGTCCTGCGCTCCGTGGCCAACCTGACGCGGGTCGACGGCAACGAGTTCCTCGCCCTCGCTCCCCAGGTGCCGGTCCACACGCAGGTCGAGGTGCATCCCCTGGAGGACGCGAACCTGGCCCTGGACCGGCTGCGCCAGGGCCGTGTCCACGGCGGCGCGGTCCTGATACCTGGCTGAAGCTCTCGTATATTCTGTATACGAAACTTCGCTTGGCGAAAGCCAGTCAGTGAGGGGGAGCGATGCAGGGAGAGAAGTTCACCAGGCGGGCGGCGATGATCGCCGCGGCCGGCGGCGTCGCGGCCGGCCTGCTCGGGCTCGGCCAGACCGTCGAGGCCGCGGCGGTCGCGCCGAAGCCGAAGCCCACCCCGCCGGGCGGCGGGAAGCCGGTCCTGCGCTGGAGCCCGAATCCGGCGGTCAACGGCCTCACGGGCCCGGGCCGGGCGTTCGAGACCATCGAGGACCACCCGCATCCGCCGCCCCACGATCCCGAGGCGGGCAAGACGCACATCTTCGCCGACCCCGACAAGTACCGGTGGGTCATGAAGGCGGCGCAGCGGGACACGCTCGCCGCGGGCGGCGCGGCCGACCGGCAGCGCAACGAGGTGGCTGGCATGCTCGACCCGAGCGGCCAGCCGGTCCAGATGCTCCTGGGCCAGACGTGGCGGATCACCTACTCGATGTTCATGCCGCACACGCTCCAGCCCACCAGCCACTTCACGCACATCATGCAGATGAAGCAGCCGAACACCGGGACGACCCCCATCATGACGACGTCCCTGGCCCTGTCCGGCTCCCGGGCGATCATCCAGCTGAACGTGGAGACCGCGGGCGTGGTGATCGGCTCCGCCAGCCTGGCCCCGCTCCAGGACCACTGGATCCAGACCTCGATCCAGATGACGCTGGGCCCGCATGGCGCGGTGCACTGGATCCTGACCGATCCGTCCCTGCCCGCCGGGAGCCCGGCCGTGGTCGACGCGGCCAGGTCGCGGATCAACGTCTGGCTGGCCCACTCGCCGAGGCTTTGGCCCAAGTTCGGCATCTACCGGTCGTGCCTGGACCCGGCCCACCTGCACGACACCGAGCTCTGGATCAGGGACTTCAAGGTCTACCAGATCGTCTGATCCGGCCTCGCGGGCGAAGCCGGCCTCCCCCGGGGCCGGCTCCTCTCATCTCCGGGCTCATACTGGGCCCGATGTGATCAAGCAGGTCCGCGACCACTGCCTGGCGCCCTCCCGGACAGCCGGCGCACCGCTGGCCGGCCGGTACACGCGGATGTTCCCGGAACTGCCGGCCCTCGCCATCGATCCCGCCCTGCTGCGCGCGATCGGCAGGGCCGGCGGGCCCTGCGACGCCGGCGAGGCCGGGCGGACCGATGCCCGGACGGTCGCGGCCGCCCGGCCGGTGTTCGGGCAGTACCTGGCCCACGACCTCACGGCCGACCGCTCTCCGGTCACGCACCACGACGACGCGGAGCTCCTCCGGAACGCCCGGAGCGCCCGGCTGAACCTGGAGCTCCTCTACGGCGAGGGCCCGGTCGGCAATCCCTACCTCTACAGCCGGCACGACGCGGCCCGGCTCCTGCTGGGCTCGACCGGCGCCGGCCGGGCCGACGACCTCCCGCGCAACCAGGAGGGGATCGCGCTGGCCGGCGACCCACGCCAGGACGTCCACGTCCTCGTCTCCCAGATGCACGTCGCCATGATCCGGGCCCACAACCGGCTGGTCGCCCGCCTGCGCGAGGACGGCGTCTCCGACGCCGACCTGTTCGCGGAGGCGAAGCGCGCCCTGACCTGGCACTACCAGTGGGTGGTGCTGCACGACTACGTGCCCGAGGCCATCGGCGAGGAGCGGGCGGCCGAGCTGCTGGAGCGGGGCCCGCGGCACTTCCGGCCCGAGGGCGCCGTCACCATCCCGCTGGAGTTCGCCGACGCCGCCTACCGGTTCGGCCACAGCCAGATGCGGGACCGCTACCAGCTCCAGCCCGGGGGCCAGGCGCTGAAGCTGATGCCCGACTTGATCGGGTTCCGGCCGACCCCGCCCGACCGGGCGGTGGACTGGTCGCTGCTGCTGGACGTCCCCGGCGAGCCGCTCGCCCAGCGAGCCATGGCCATCGACGGCTGCATGCCCGAGTCGCTGATCCACCTGCCCGCGGACATCACGGGCTCGCTCGACGACCAGGACCAGGCCTCCCTCGCGGTCCGCGACCTGCTGCGGGGCAGGGCGACGGGCCTGCCCTCCGGGGAGGCGGTCGCCCGCCGCGTCGGCGAGGAGCCCCTGGGGCCGGAGGAGGTCGGCCTGGCCGACCAGGGCTGGTCGGGCGAGACGCCGCTCTGGTTCTACATCGTCCGCGAGGCGGCCGCCCGCGAGGGCGGCGAGCGCCTGGGCCCCGTCGGCTCGCTGATCGTCGGCGAGGTGCTGGTCCGGGTCATCGACGGCGACCCCGAGTCGCAGCGGTCGGTGGACCCGGGCTGGCGGCCCAGCCTGCCCGGCCGGGAGCCGGGGCGCTTCACGCTGACGGACCTGCTGGTGTCCGCCTGACGGCGGGCTGCCGCCGGCTGGCTATTGCGTTCGGAGCTCGTTGCCCCTAGCTTGCTTTGACGTCCCGTTTCCCGACGTCATAGCAAGGAGAGGGTGTGATGAGACGAGGAGCGCTGCGCCTGGTGCTCGCCGTGCCGGCCACGCTGCTGGTGCTGGCGGCCGCCGGCGCGCCACCGCAGGGCGGAGCCGTGCGGACCGCCAGCGCCAGCGGGCTGTCCAGGCTGGACGCGAGGCTGCGGCCCCACGTGTCCGGCACCGCGGCGCTCGAGTTCGGCGCCGCCGACGCTACCAACCGCGCGCAGGCGAGGGGCACGTACTTCCCGGTCGGCGACGACGGCTGCCCCACCAGCCTGGGCGGCAACGTGAAGGTCAACCAGAACTGCCTGAACCTGACCGACGCCGACCTGGCGGGCCGCGGCCAGGCCCAGAACGAGACCGCCATCGCGCTCGCCCCTGACGGCCAGCACCTGGTCGCCGCCTACAACGACTACCGCCGGGGCGACAGCACCTGCGGGACCTCGTACAGCGGCGATGCCGGCCGCAGCTGGACGGACAGCACCACGCCCAACGGCTTCACGCGGGGCACGCCCTTCAAGGCCGCGCGCGAGTACTGGGAGGCCAGCGGCGACCCCGCGGTCGCCTGGGACACGAAGGGGAACGCCTACCTGGCCTGCCTGGTCTTCAACCGGGGCGCCGGGCCCACGCCCAACCCCGACCTGTCCAGCGCGATGCTGGTGTTCCGGTCGACCCGCAACGGCGGGGCCTCGTGGAACTTCCCCGGCCGCTACGTGACCTTCGCCAACGACGTCGCCGGCAGCGGCGCCCTCCTCGAGGACAAGGAGCTGCTGGCCGTCGACGACCACGTGGGCAGCCCGTTCCAGGACCGGGTCTACGTGACCTGGACCGAGTTCACGGCCACCACCGCCTACATCTACGAGTCGTTCTCGTCCGACTACGGCCAGACCTTCGGTCCGCGGCACCTGGTCAGCCAGGCCTCCACGCTCTGCCCCTTCCCGATCAGCCCGAGCGGCGGCTGCGACAACAACCAGTTCTCGCAGCCCTTCACCGGCCCCGACGGCACGCTCTACGTCGTCTGGTCCAACTACAACACCGTGGACCTGGCCCCGGCCAGCCCGGCCCCGGCCCGGTTCCAGGTCCTGGTGGCGACCTCGAAGGACGGCGGGGCGACGTTCGGAGCGCCCCAGCGGGTGGGCTCGTACTACGAGCTGCCGGACTGCGCGACCTACACGGGCCATTCCCCCGGGGTCGCCTGCGTCCCGGAGAAGGGGAGCACGAGCAACTCCATCTTCCGGGCGACCAACTACCCGATGGGCTCGGTCAACCCGACCAACCCGAAGCAGGTGGCGGTCTCGTTCGGCTCCTACGTGAGCCGGGACTCCAGCGAGAGCAACGGCTGCGTCCCGACCGGGACTGCGAAGGCCAGCAGTGCCGGGCTGTACACCGGGGTGCGGACGCCGGGAGCCTGCAACAACGACATCCTGCTCAGCGTCTCGAACGACGGCGGGGCTACCTTCACGGGGACGGCGGCCGATCCCCGGACGCTGACCAGCGTCACCGCCGGGCCCGGCCAGGCCACCACCGACCAGTGGTTCCAGGGCCTGGCGTTCGCCAGCGATGGGCGGCTGGCGGTCTCGTACTACGACCGGCAGTACGGGAGCGACGAGACGACCGGCTTCTCGGACATCGCCCTGTCGGGCTCCCGAAACCTGGAGCGCTTCCGCAGCCGGCGCGTGACGTCCAGCTCCATGCCGCCGCCCACCCAGTTCGGCGGCGGCTTCTACGGCGACTACGTCACCCTCGACGCGGGCGATGTCGCCCACCCGATCTGGTCGGACACCCGCTCGCGCGACCTGGTCGTCTGCGACGGCACCGCGACCGGGCCCGGCAACCCGCCCCAGGTGTGCGGCCTGCACCTGCCCAGCGGGCTCGACGCCAACGACCAGGACACCTTCTCGGCGGGAGTGCCGGTTACCACCGGGGATGAGGAGGGCGATCAGTAGCGACACGTCGTGGGGCGCGCCCGGCTCCGGGAGCCGGGCGCGCTCAGCCCGCTGGCTCCGGAGTAGCCGCCAGCCGCACGATCGCCGCCCCGCGCGCCGGCAGGGACCACGGTCCTGCCGGCACGTCCTCGCCGCTCAGCAGGTCGACGCCGCCCCGCTCCATCGCCACCTGGGCCTCGACGGCCCGGTGGTTGAGGAGGAACAGCAGCGTGTCCTCGCCGGCGAGCCGGCGCACGGCCTCCACCCCCGCCGGCACGAAGGCGGCGGGCCGGACCCCCGCCTCGTCGGCGGCGGCCGCGAGCAGGCGGGCCATCGACGCCGGGTCGGGGCGGGTGCCCAGGTAGTAGGCCGCCCCGGCACCGTACGAGCTGCGGGTGACGGCCGGGCGGCCGGCCAGGGGACCGCCCTCGAAGGTGGCGACCACCTCGGCGCCGCGCGGGGTGACGAGCTCGCTCCAGAGCTCGCCCTCGCCGACGTTGCCGTCGCCGAAGCCGAGCGTCACGCGCTCGCCGGCGGCGAGCGGGTAGAAGTCGTCGACCCGTAGGCCCAGCACCTCGGCGAACGGCGCCGGGTAGCCGCCCAGGCGGACGTGGTCGCTGCGGTCGACGATGCCGCTGAAGAACGAGAGCACCAGCGTGCCCCCGTCCGCCACGAACCGGCCCAGCCGCTCGGCGTCCTCGTCCCGCACCAGGTAGAGGTTGGGCACGACCACCAGCCGGTAGCCGGCCAGGTCCGCGTCCGGGGGCACGAAGTCGGCCGTCACGTCCGCCGCGTAGAGGGGCGCGTAGCAGGCCCTGACCTGGTCCATCAGGCGGAGGTCCGCGGACGGCTTGGAGGGCAGCTCCAGCGCCCACCAGCTCTCCCAGTCGAAGACGATCGCCACGTCCGCGCGGACGCGGCTGCCGAGCAGTGCATCCAGCCGGCGCAGCTCGCCGCCCAGCCGCACGACCTCCGCCCAGGCCGGCGAGGCCTCGGGGGGCCCGTGGGGGACCATCGCGCTGTGGAACTTCTCGGCGCCCGCGCGCGACTGGCGCCACTGGAAGAACAGGATGCCGTCGGCCCCGCGAGCGACGGCCTGCAGGCTCCAGAGCCGCATCTGGCCGGGCGCCTTGGCGACGTTCCGCTCCCGCCAGTTGACCCGGCTCGAGGTCTGCTCCATGAGCAGCCAGGGCCGGCCGCGCCCCAGCGAGCGCATCAGGTCGCCGGTCATGGCCGCCTGCATGGGCGCCTCGGGGTCGGACGGGTCGGGGTAGGAGTCGTTGCTGACCACGTCCTCTCGCGGCGCCCAGCGCCAGTAGTCGACCGGCTCGAAGAAGCCCATGAAGTTCGTGGTGACCGGCACGCCGGGGCTGAGGCGGTGCAGCACCTCCCGCTCCAGCTCGAAGCAGCGGAGCAGTTCGTCCGACGAGAAGCGCCGGAAGTCGAGCTCCTGCGAGGGGTTGGGGAAGGTCGGCGCCCGCCGGGGCGGCAGGACCTCGTCCCATGCCGAGTAGCGCTGGGACCAGAACGTCGTCCCCCAGGCGTCGTTGAGCACGTCGACCGTCTCGTAGCGGCGCCGCAGCCAGTCGCGGAAGGCCGCCGCGGACACGTCGCACCAGCAGGCCGGGACGTGACAGCCGTACTCGTTGCCGACGTGCCAGAGCGCGAGCGACGGGTGGCCGGCGTAGCGGCCGGCCAGCGCCTCGACGACCCGGACGGCGGCCTCGCGGTAGACGGGGCTGCTGGGGCAGTAGTGCTGCCGGCCGCCCGGCCAGAGCCGGATGCCTTCCTCCGTGACGGGCAGGACCTCCGGGTACAGGTGCGTGAGCCAGGGCGGCGGCGAGGCGGTGGCCGTGGCCAGGTCGACCGAGATGCCGCCCTCGTGGAGTAGGTCGAGGAGGCGGTCGAGCCAGCCGAACTCGAAGGTGCCCGGCGCCGGCTCCAGCACGGACCAGGCGAAGACGGCCACGGTCGCCAGGTTCACCCCGGCCTCCCGCATGAGCCGGACGTCCTCGCGCCAGACCTCCTCCGGCCACTGCTCCGCGTTGTAGTCGCCGCCGTACGCGATGTGCGGCAGGCGGCCCAGCACGGGCTCGACCGGGGTCACGGAGGAACAGTCAAGGGTGCCGGGGAACGGCTGTCAAGGCGGTCGCCGGCCGGCTACGTCTCCCTCCCCCCTTGCGGGGGAGGGTAGGGGGGCAGCCTCCAGTGGCTGGCCTCCCCCCCACCCCGGCCCTCCCCCGCCGAGGGGGAGGGAGAGGAACGCTGATGACGCGAGTCCTGTCGCCTTGACAGGGGATTGACGGAACGCCTGACGGGTTGCTAGCCTGCCGCGGTCTGACCTTGCAAACGGCGTTACGGTTCGACGCACGAGGGGGGATCGTCGCGCACCGGCTCTCACGGCTGGTCACGCATGCGATCGTGCTGGTGGTCGCCATCGGGGTGGCGTCGTACTCATCGGCGAGTCATGGGCTGCCCGGCGGGCTGCTGCGGCTCGGGGTTGCCAACCAGCAGGCCCGGTCGATGGTGCAGGGGGGCCAGGTCAACGACCTGACGCTCGGCCGGGACGCGATCGTCCAGAAGCCGATGCAGATGCCGACCCAGCTGCCGGTCCGGCACGACCCGATCAAGTACGAGGTCGCGGACGGCGACGACCTGAAGTCCATCGCCGCGCACTTCAACGTGACGGTGGACGAGCTGCGCTGGTCCAACCCGTCGCTGGGCACCGCGACGAAGCCCCAGAAGGGCCTGGTCCTGCTGATCCCGCCCATCGCCGGCGTGGTCGTCCAGGTCCGCCACGGAGACACCGTGCAGAGCCTCGCCGCCGTCTGGCACGTCGACCCGTCCAGCATCGAGGACTTCAACTACCTGCGCGACCCCAACGCCGACCTGACGGACGGCCGCCTGCTCGTCCTGCCCGCGGGCCACGGCTCGATCCTGACCCCGCAGCCGACCTCCATGAACCTGCCCATCGCGGTGGGCAGCCGCGGCACCTTCGCCATCAAGGTCGGCGGGACGCTGGGCCCGTACGCGGTGACCCGCTTCCCGTGGGGCCAGTGCACGTTCTACGTCGCGACGAGGGTCCCCATCCCCTGGCTGGGCAACGCCTACCAGTGGTATGCCGCGGCCCAGGCGGCCGGCTGGCCGGTCGGCTCCACCCCCCGCGTCGGCTCCATCATGGTCGACTGGGAGAGCCGCTACTACGGCCACGTGGCCTACGTCGAGGCGATCTTCACCGACGGGTCCTGGGAGGTCTCCGAGATGAACTACGTCGGCACCGGCGTGGTCGACCACCGGATCATCCGGGCGGGCGAAGTCCCTCTAATCGGCTTCATCTACCCGCCCCGCTAATTAGCTGCCCCTGTGCGTCGGGGATCGGGGCTCTACCGGCTGGCCGCGATCTGCCGGAGCCGCATCCGCAGGTCCCGGACGCCATCCACGCCGAACAGCTCGATCAGCCGGCGCTCCACCTGGTCGGCCAGCAGCAGGCAGTGATCCTGCGCCCGCTCGCCGAGGGCGGTCGGCCGGATGATCTTGGCCCGCCGGTCCCGCGGGTCCGGCTCGATCTGGAGGTAGCCGCGGTGCTGCAGGTGCCGCACCAGCTCCGCCATCGCCTGCTTGGTCATGCCCGCGCGGCCGGCCAGCATCGTGAGGTGCGAGCCGTCCGGGTCGACCACGACGAAGACCTGGGCGTGCGCGGCCCGCAGGTCGTCGTAGCCCGCGGCCCGCAGGCCCCGCTCGATCTCCGACTCCAGCGCGCGCTCGGCAGCCGTCAGCTGGGCCGTCAGCGACGGGGCGCGCCCGGCCACGACCTCTGGCCGCGAGGCGTTCAGGACCCCCATCGGACGGCGTACCTGGGCAAGCAAGAGAACTTCACCACCACCACACTCCTTTATGTGGTGGAACGCGCCGAGGCGCCTGACTACCCGAATCGCAGTCGAACAGCAGGCGGCACGTCGCTACGAGGGCGCCGGCCGCTCCGACTCCAGCTCCTCGCGGACCTCGCGGATCAGCCCGGCCACCGCCTCCGGCGTGGCCGGCGCCCCGGCCGCCTGGAGGCGCTCGGCCACCATGCCGGCCAGGTACGTGGTGAGCGGCGCGAACCGGCGCTCTCCCGTGTGGGCGGCGACGCGGGCCAGCTCCAGCAGCTCCTGGGCGACGGCGGGGTCCAGCTCCGGCGGCTCGACCGCGGCGCCCCGCCGGGCGGCGGCGGCGGCGAAGCGGGCGCCGACCTCGTCGAAGAAGCGATTCACCGGGTCAAAGAGTAGACATTTGACGGCGCGGGATTTCGCGCTCTAATCTCAGGTACGCGCCGAGAGGGTCGTGCGCGAAAGGGGGGACGACCAGTGTCTGCCATCAGCCGTCGTGACTTCCTCCGGGCGGGGGCCGCTGGCGCGGGCGCCGCCGGCATCTCGGCCCTCGGCTTCGACCTCGCCCTGGCCGCGCAGGTGAAGCAGGGGCTGCGCATCGCGGGGGCGAAGGAGTCGCACTCGATCTGTCCCTACTGCGCCGTCGGGTGCTCGCTGGTCGCGTACACGGACGGCGCCGGGAAGCTGCTGCAGATCGAGGGCGACCCGGACAGCCCGGTCAACGAGGGCCGGCTGTGTCCCAAGGGCGCCAGCGCCATGCAGCTCGCCACCGCCGCCAACCGCGTCGAGTCGGTCATGTACCGCGCGCCCAAATCCACCCAGTGGCAGACGATCGAGTGGGACCGCGCGCTGGACATGCTCGCCCGGCGGTTCAAGGAGTCGCGGGACAGGACGTTCGTCGCCACCGACGCGACCGGCAACACGGTCAACCGCACCGAGGGGATCGCCTTCGCCGGCGGCGCCGCGTTCAGCAGCGAGGAGGGCTACTTCACCACCAAGGTGATGCGCGGCCTCGGCGTCGTCCACCTGGAGCAGCAGGCCCGCGTTTGACACGGCCCCACGGTCGTCAGTTTGGCGGCCACGTTCGGCAGGGGGGCCATGACCAACCACTGGCGGGACCTCAAGAACGCCGACCTGATCCTGATCAACGGCGCCAACCCGGCTGAGGCGCATCCGGTCGGCTTCCAGTGGTTCATGCGGGCCAAGCTGGACCGCGGCGCGAAGCTGATCCACGCGGACCCGCGCTTCACGCGCACGTCGGCCGTGGCCGACCGCTACCTGCGCATCCGGACCGGCACGGACGTCGCCTACTTCGGCGGGCTCATCAACTACGTCCTGCAGAACGGCCTCCACCAGGACCAGTACGTCCGCGGCTACACCAACGCCTCCTGGATCGTGAAGGACGGCTTCGGCTTCACCGACGGCCTGTTCACCGGCTACGACGCCGCCAAGCGCACCTACGACCGCGGCACCTGGGCGTACGACACCGACCCGGCCACCGGCTACGCCAGGACCGACCCCACGCTGCAGGACCCGCGGACGGTGTTCCAGCTGCTGAAGAAGCACTACGCGCGCTACACGCCGGAGGTGGTCGAGAGCATCACCGGCATTCCCCACGACGAGTTCCTCGAGGTGGCCAGGCTCGTCGGCGAGATGGGGCGGCCGGACAAGGTCATGTCCATCGTCTATGCCGTCGGCCTGACCCACCACACGACGGGCTCCCAGCTCATCCGCAGCGGCGCTTTGCTCCAGCTGCTGCTGGGCAACATCGGCATGCCCGGCGGCGGCATGAACGCCGAGCGCGGGCACGCCAACATCCAGGGCAACACCGACCACGCCATCTCGTGGGACATCCTGCCCGGCTACCTGGCGATCCCGCAGCCGGGCCAGCGCAACCTGGACGACTACGTGAGCCAGTCGGCGGCGAAGAAGTCGCACCCCAACTCCTGGAACTTCTTCGGCACCAACTACCGCAAGTTCATGGTCAGCCTGCTCAAGACCTGGTATGGCGACGCGGCCACCCCGGACAACCAGTTCGCCTTCGACTACGTGCCCAAGCCCGCCGGCAACGCCTCCTGGATCACGATCTTCGACCAGGCGCTGAAGGGCAAGATGGAGGGCGTCGTCCTCAGCGGGATGACGGCCACCAGCATCGGGCCGGACTCCAACCAGGTGCTGCAGGCGCTCTCCAACCTCAAGTGGCTGGTCGTGATGGACCCGTTCCCGACCACCAGCTCGGAGTTCTGGCGCGCGCCAGGCGTGAACCCGTCCGAGATCGGCACCGAGGTCTTCCTGCTGCCGGCCACCCACTGGATCGAGAAGGACGGCTCGTTCGTCAACAGCGGCCGCTGGGTCCAGTGGAAGGACGCGGTGCTGTCGCCGCAGGGTGCCTCGCGGCACGACCACTGGATCCTGGCCGACCTCTTCGACCGCATCAAGCGGCTGTACGCCTCGGAAGGCGGCAAGTTCCCCGAGCCGCTCAAGGCCCTGACCCTGGGCTACCGCGACCCGCTGAAGCCGGCGCTCGACGAGATCGCGCAGGAGATCAACGGGAAGGACCTGAGCACGGGCAAGCGGCTGGCGACGTTCGCCAACCTGAAGGACGACGGCACCACCGCGGCGGGCGACTGGATCTACACCGGCCACTACCCGGACGAATCCGCGCCGGCGGCGCAGGGTCGCGCCTCGGCCAACCTGGCCCGCCGGCGCGACGGCGTTCGCGACACGCAGCGCAACGACCCGACCGGGCTGGGCTTCTTCCCCAACTGGGCGTGGTCGTGGCCGCTGAACCGCCGCATCCTCTACAACCGCGCCTCCGCGGACCTCGCGGGCAAGCCGTGGGACCCGACTCGGCCGGGGATCCGGTGGAACGGCACCGCGTGGGTCGGGGACGTCCCGGACTATCCGCCCAACATGGACCCCGCCGATCCCGCCGCCTGGCTGCCGTTCATCATGAACGGCGAGGGCACGGGCCGGCTGTTCTCGAGCTCCATGGCCGACGGCCCCTTCCCCGAGCACTACGAGCCGGTCGAGTCGCCGATCGAGAACCCGCTGCACGCGGCGAACTCGGCCTCTCCGGTCGCCTTCCTGTACGACCAGGCGGCGGGGCGGCCCAACCGCTTCGGCAAGCCCGAGGACTTCCCCTACGTCGCGACCAGCTACCGGCTCACCGAGCACGAGCACTACGTCACCCAGCACGTGCCGCTGCTGGTGGGCCTCCAGCCGGAGGCGTTCGTGGAGCTGCCGTACGAGCTCGGCCAGGACCTGGGCATCCGCAGCGGCGACCGGGTCCGCGTGCGCTCGCAGCGCGGCAAGCTGGAGGTGCTGGCGCTCGTCACGCGCCGGCTGGGGCCCGTGACCGTCGGAGGCCGGAAGGTCTACCAGGTCGGCATCCCCATCCACTGGGGCTTCGTGGGCATCAAGACCGGCGACCACTGGCTGGCCAACGCGCTGACGCCGTTCGTCGGCGACGCCAACGCGCGCACGCCGGAGTTCAAGGCGTTCCTCGTGAACGTCGAGAAGCTGTGACGGCCCAGCCGGCGCCGGCCGCCGCCTCGCCCTGGCCGGCGCGCCGGCGCCGGGCCGGGCAGCTGCGCGAGCGCTACCCGTTCGCGGCCGAGGTGCTGACCCTGTACCTGGCGCTGCTCGAGGTGCAGGAGCCCGCCGGCGAAGAGGCGGCGGCCCGGCCGCCGGAGCCGGAGGCCGTGCTCCGGACCGCGGCCGGCGAGCTGCTGCCGCGGGTCGTGGAGGCGACGGTGGCGGCTGGCCCGCGGCGGCTGGCGGAGTCGGCCGTGGCCCGGTTCCACGCCGCCGACCACCGGGAGCTGGTCGCACGCTGGCTGCGCGGCGCGGAGCAGCCGCTGGTCGACCGCTACCTGGCCCGGGCGGTGACGGCGCCGCTGCTGGAGGCGGTCTCGCCGGAGGCGCTGGCGGTGCTCTGCCCGGGGCCGCGCGAGGCCCGGCGCTGCCCGCGCTGCGGCGGCCCGCCCCAGCTCTCCTTCTTCGCGCCGTCGGACGACCCGATGGTCACAGGCCCGCGCCACCTGCTGTGCGCCCGCTGCGGCGGCTCCTGGGTGCACCCGCGCATGGTGTGCGCCGCCTGCGGCGAGGAGACGTCGGCCCGGCTGCCCGTCTACTCGGAGGCGGAGCACCTGCCGCACCTGCGGATCGACAGCTGCGAGACCTGCCGGCGCTACCTGGTCGGGATCGACCCCCGCCGGGACGCCGCGGCGGTGCCCGTCGTGGACGAGCTGGCGGCGCTGCCGCTCGACCTCTACGCCCGGGAGCGGGGCCTGTCCAAGGTCACGCCCAACCTGATGGGGATGTAGCCATGGCGCAAGCGAAGGGCTTCTTCACCGACACCAGCGTCTATGGCAAGGGGGGGCTGGCCCCCCCTCTCTCAGGGACATTCGGGGGACCTGCGGTCCAGCCCTTCGGGGCTGCAGGCGGCGCCTGGAGAACTCGGGAAGAAGGACTCACCCGCTCGGGCGAAGCCCATTCCTACCTGCCGCTTTCGCTGGTTGGCCACGGGGGAAGGTCATGACCCAGGCAAAAGGCTTCTTCACCGACACCAGCGTCTGCATCGGGTGCAAGGCCTGCGAGGTGGCCTGCAAGGAGTGGAACCAGCTCAGCGGGGACCAGCCGGCCTTCCTGGCCGACAGCTTCGACAACACCGGCCGCCTCGACGCGGAGAACTGGCGGCACGTCAAGTTCCTGGAGCCCGCCGACCGGCTGAGCTCGACGACCAACACCGGCAACGGCCAGGCCTGGCTGATGATGTCCGACGTCTGCAAGCACTGCCAGCAGGCGTCCTGCGCCGAGGTCTGCCCGACCAACGCCATCATCCGCACCGAGTTCGACACGGTCTTCATCAAGCAGGACGTGTGCAACGGCTGCCGGAACTGCATCTCGGCCTGCCCCTACGGCGTGATCGGCTTCAGCCAGCAGACGGGCACGGCCCGCAAGTGCACGCTCTGCTACGACCGCCTGCAGAACGACCTACCCCCCGCCTGCGCCAAGGCCTGCCCCACGCAGTCCATCCAGTTCGGGAACCTGACCGACCTGCAGGCCGCCGCCGACAAGCGCCTGGCGCAGCTCCGCCAGGCCGGCTTCGCCAGCGCCCAGCTGTATGGCCGCGACACGTCCGTCTACGGCGGGCTGAACGCGTTCTTCCTGCTCATGGACCAGCCGGAGACGTACGGGCTGCCCACCGGCGCCAGCGTCCGCCTGCCCAGCCAGAACAACCTGGGCGGCTACGTGGGCACCGCGATCACGGGCGCGCTGGCGCTGCTGGGCGGGCTCATCGCGTTCCGGCGCCGCCGGGAGCCGGCGGCTGCCCCGCCGGAGCCGGAGCCGGCCGACGTGCCGGCCGGCCGCGGAGGCCCCGAGTGATGATCGCCCTCGCCGCCCACTACTCCCAGCCGCCGGAGTGGCGCTGGTACATCCTCGGCTATTTCGTGCTGGCGGGCCTGGCGGGCGGCACCTACGCCGTCGGCACCATGCTCCGGCTGTGGGGCCGGGCAGAGGACGAGTCCGCGGCCCGGCTGTGCTTCCTGCTCTCGCTGCCCCTCCTGGTGCTGTGCCCGCTGCTGCTGACCCTCGACCTGGGCCACCCGCTGCGCTTCTGGCACATGCTGATCGACGCGGGGGCCGCCGGCGGCGGCGTGGTCTTCAAGTGGTGGTCGCCGATGTCCCTCGGCGCCTGGATGCTCCTCGTGTTCGGAGTCTTCGTGGCGCTGACCTTCCTGGAGGTCGTGGCGCTGGACGGCCGCTACCCCTACCCGCTGAGCCGCCAGGTGGCCGCGGTGCTGGGCGGCGCGGCCGGCCGGGTCCTCAACGTCGTGGGCACGGTCCTGGCGGTGTTCGTGGCGGGCTACACCGGCGTGCTGCTCAGCGTGTCCAACCAGCCCGTCTGGAGCGACACGTACGCGCTGGGCGGCCTGTTCCTGGCCTCCGGCCTCAGCGGGGCGACCGCCCTGGTGATGCTGGCGATGCGGTGGCGCCCGACCGCGGCCGCCAGCCTGGAGGCGCTGGCCGAGGGCGACCGGCTGTTCGCGCTGCTGGAGCTGGCCCTGATCGCGGTGACGCTCGCCACCGTGGCCTTCGCCGGCCAGCTGGGCCGGGCCGTCGGCTTTCCCTGGTTCGTGCTCTGGGTCGTGGCAGTCGCCGGCCTGCTGCCCGCGCTGAGCGGCCCGCTGGGGACCCGCCTCGAGGCCAGACCGGGCGGCGCGGCGGTGCTGGCGCGGGCCGGCGTCTCTCCGGCGGTCGCCTCGGCGGCGGTGCTGGTCGGCATGGTGGCGCTCCGCGCGGCCGTCCTCTGGAGCGCGCAGTCCTGACCGGCGGCGGGAGACGAGTGGCCGGCGCCTGTCTCCTGGCCGTCCTGGCGAGCGCGTCCCTCGCCGCCTGCACCGCGAGCGTCGACACGGGCTCGGGGTCCGTGGGCGACGCGCCGGAGGCCGGGGGCACGGCGCCGCCGCTGGACCTGACCGGCCTGCCCGCCTCGTGCCACATGCGGGACGGCACGCTGCCCGACCCGGCCTGCACGCCGGGTGCGGCCGACCCCGCGGTCACCCAGGCCAACGTCGGCTCCACGATCTGCACCACCGGCTACACGAAGCGGGTGCGGCCGCCGGTGTCCTACACGACGCCGCTGAAGCGCGAGCTCATGGCCCGCTACGGCTCGGTGGGGCCGCCCTCGGGCTTCGAGCTCGACCACCTGGTCCCGCTGGAGGTCGGCGGCGCGCCGCGGTCGGTCGGCAACCTCTGGCCCCAGCCGCTCGGGCACCCCGGGTCACCCGAGAAGGACCACCTGGAGAACTACCTGCACACGCAGGTCTGCGCGGGCCGCGTGGCGCTGGCCGACGCCCAGCGGCAGTTCGAGACCAACTGGTTCCAGGCCTGGGTGCAGGCCGGCCGGCCCTGATCAGGCGATGTCGCGCCTCCGGAACAGGGCGGCGGAGACCGCCGCAAACGCAGCCAGGTAGGCTCCCAGGACCAGCGTGGCCTGGCCGGCCCCGACGTGCGCGCGCACGGCGGCCCCAGGCCGCACGACGGCCGACGGGAACGTGGCGATCAGGGCCGCCGCGTTCGAGCCGGGGAAGGCGCTGACGATCCCGCGGAAGGCCTCGGCGTTGCCGAGCAGGTTGAGCACCAGCGACTCGATCACGAAGGTGTAGACCAGCCCGAGGCCGACGGCCAGCGCGGACTGCCGGAACACGACCGCCAGCATGAAGCCGAGGCCGGCATAGAGGCTCAGCACCAGCCAGGCGGTGCCCACCGCCTTCAGGATGGTGAGGACGTCGGGCCACGAGGACGACTGGCCGTCGACGGTGACCAGCACCGCGCTGGCGGCAGCCCCCGCCGCCAGCAGCGCCACGGACAGGACGAGGAGGATCGCCTCCATGGCCAGCGCCTTGCCCAGCAGCACCTGGAGCCGGCCGGGCCGCTGCGTGACCATCGTCTTGACGGTGCCCCACCCGTACTCGCTGCCGACCGTCAGCACGCCGAGGATCAGCGCGACGGAGCCGCCCAGGCCGGTCGTGTCGCCCAGCACCGTGTGCAGCCAGTCCGCCGGGTACAGCACCCGCTTCAGCTCCTGCGGCGTTCCCCCCTGGGTCACCAGGCCCTTCGGCGGGAAGCTGAAGATGATCCAGACCAGCGCGTAGCTGAGCGTCAGGAGGATGGCCAGCAGGACCACGGCCAGGATCCAGACGGCCGGCCGGCGGGTCAGCCGGAGCCACTCGGAGCGAAAGCTGCCGATCAACGCCCGTTCTCCGGCTCGGTGAGCTGCATGAACACGTCCTCCAGCGATCGCTCCGCGACCCGAAGCTCCGTCACGTCGAGGCCGGCCTCGACCAGCCGGCGGGTGATCTCGCCCGCGCGCGCCGGCTCCCCCCCCAGGCGGAAGAGGCCGTCCTGCCCGCTGACGACGTCCTGGCCGGCCAGCTCCTCGAGCACGGACCGCGCCCGGTCGGGCGGGGCGGCCCTGACCACCAGCTTGCTCTCGCCGCGCAGCTCGTCGAGCGTGCCCTCGGCGATGAGCCGGCCGGCCTGGATCACGCCGACCCTGTCGCAGACCTGCTCGACCTCGTTCAGCAGGTGGCTGGACAGGAGCACGGTCCTGCGCTCCGTGCGCAGCCCGCGGATCAGGTGGCGCATCTCGACCATGCCAGCGGGGTCCAGCCCGTTGGTCGGCTCGTCCAGGATCAGCACCTCGGGCTCCTTGAGCAGCGCCGCGGCGACGCCCAGGCGCTGCTTCATGCCCATCGAGTAGGTGCCGAACCGGTCCCGGGCGCGGCTCTCGAGGTCCACGCCGGCCAGCGCCTGGTCGATCCGGTCGCCCTGCACGCCCACGTAGGCGGCGACGGCCCGCAGGTTGTCCCGCCCCGAGAGGTAGGGCCAGAAGGCCGGGGCCTCGACCAGCGCCCCGACCCGCGCCAGGCCCTCCGGCGAGCCCGGCGGATGGCCGGCCACCAGCGCGGTGCCCGACGTCGGCCGGGCCAGGCCCAGGAGCATGCGGAGCGTGGTGGTCTTGCCGGCCCCGTTGGGCCCGAGCAGGCCGTACACCTCGCCGTGGCGCAGGTCCAGGTCCAGGTTGTCGACCGCCAGGATCGACCCGAACCGCCTGGTCAACCCTCTTGTCGTGATGGAGTGCTCGGCCGCCGCCATGGCGTCAGGCCGGGCGCGGGAGCGGCGCCGGCAGGGCGGGCAGCAGCCTGAGCGTGCCGGCCGCCGCGAGGGCCAGAACGCCGGCAATCGCCGAGAGCGCGCTCCTGGGGCCTGGTCGCCGCCACCGTGCCTGCTTCGCCATGTGTCGCCTCCCTCTTCTCGGCCGCCGCCAGGGGCGGCGCCGGCGCGTGCTCCCAATTGTCGCTCCGTTGCCCGGTCGGAGCGGCCGGCTCGGAGCCGTCCGGTCGTACCTCATATATACTGATGCAGTAGCACTATTTTTTGCGAGCTCTGGGAGAGGTTCCATGCGCATAGGACTCGTCGTCTCCGACTTCAAGTGGCCGGGCGGACCGGCCTGCCTCGGGCGGAACCTGGCGGCTGTGGCCCGCGCGGCCGACGAGGTCGGCTTCGCCTCCATCTCGGTCATGGACCACCTGTTCCAGATCGACCGCAACGGGCCCCCGGAGGACCCGATGCTGGAGGCCTACACCACGCTGGGCTACCTCGCCGGCCACACGTCCCGGGCCAGGCTCGGCGTCATGGTCACCGCCGCCTGCTTCCGCCACCCCGGCGTGCTGGCTAAGGCCGTGACCACGCTGGACGTGCTGTCGGGTGGCCGGGCCTTCCTGGGGCTGGGCGCCGGCGGCGGCCGGTACGAGAGCGCCGCGCTGGGGGTGCCATTCCCGCCGCTGGCCGAGCGCTTCGAGCGGCTGGAGGACGCCGTCCAGGTCTGCCTGCGGATGTGGAACGGCGACGAGACGCCGCTCGGCGGCCGGCACGTGACCCTGGAGCGGCCGCTCAACTCGCCGCAGGCCCTGAGCCGTCCCCATCCGCCGCTGCTGATCGGCGGCATGGGCGAGCGCCGCACGCTGCGGCTCGTCGCCCGCCACGCCGACGCCTGCAACCTGTTCCCCACCCCGGAGCTGCCGCGCAAGCTGGAGGTGCTGCGGGCCCACTGCGAGGCGGAGGGCCGCGACTACGAGGCGATCGAGCGAACGTCCATGTTCCAGTTCGACCCCGGCCGCGGCGGCGAGGGGGTCGACCGGCTGCTGGGGGGCCTGCGCTGGCTGGCCGGCATGGGCGTCCAGACGGTCCACGGCGCGGTGACCGACGTCCACACGCTGGAGCCGCTCGCCCTGATGGGCGAGCGGGTCATCCCGGAGGTGGCGGGCTGGTGAGCAGCTCGGCGGGGACCGCCCAGTCAGCCAGCTCCCCGGGGACCGGCTGCAGGTCGATCACGGCGCACGTCCGGCTGGCCAGCGCCGGGAGCACCCGGGCGGCCAGCGCGAAGATGTGGTCCAGGTCGCGCCGGTTCACGACGTCCGTGCGGTCGTAGGCGATCTCGCGCCGGGCCTGGCGGAGGGTGCGCTCGTTGTCGCGGAGCAGCGTCGCCGGCTCGGGGCTGGCCGGGAACAGGCCGGCCGCCGCGAGCTGGAACGTCCGCTGATGGGCGCGCTCGCCGCCGGGCCGCCAGCCGTGCGCGCAGAGCAGGGCGTCGGCGGCGTCCTGGAACGCCTGGTACATGCTGGCGAACGCGAAGTCGGGGTCGTCGGCGAACTGGGGACTGGTGGCGATGGTGGCGGCGCGGTGGGCCCAGCGCCGCGCCAGCTGCAGCTTCTGGACGGCCACCTCGGCGCGGGCGCCCACCTGCTTCAGGCCGCCGTCGGCGCGTGCCACCTCCGCGAGCTGGCGCTGGAACTCCAGGGCCTCCCGGTCCATATCGCTACCCTACTGCCCCAGGATCGCGGGGAGCTCCTCCTCGCGGCCGGCGAGCATCAGCTTGGGCTGCCGGAACACCTCGCGGAGGAAGCCGTCGCCCTCCGCGAGGCGGCGCTCCACCTCCTGCCGCGGGTAGGCCATCGCGTTGACCTCGCGGCCGATCTCGCGCTCGGCCTCGGCCAGGTGGCCGGCGAGCGCGAACCGCGACACATCCCCGACGACGAAGACGTCCAGGTCGCTGGCCAGCGTGTCCTCGGCGCGGGCGGCCGAGCCGAACAGGAAGGCCGCCTCGACCTCGGGCGGCCGCAGCCCGGCCAGGGCCTGCCGCAGCGCCTGCGCCGGGCCGAAGAGCTTGGAGAGCAGGGTCTTGATCTCGGCGAACACCGGCGAGGCGGTCTCCGCCCGGTACACGTACTGCTTGCCGATCCGCTCCCGCGCCACCAGGCCGGCCTCCACCCCGCGCTGCAGCGCCCG
>JBKPCH010000073.1:0-12163 GCA_046727275.1 Candidatus Dormiibacterota bacterium | reverse complement strand
CTGCTGCAGCGCGCCTGGCTGCTGGCCGGCGAGTAGCGATACCGTGGGCGGGCCGCCGGGAGCTTCCGGCGGCCCGCCGCCCCGCCCCTCCGAGGACGGGGGCGGGCGCCGCCCGGCCCTGGCCGTCGCGCTGGTGCTGCTGAAGGTCGGCGCCCTCGCCTTCGGCGGCCCCGCCACCCACGTGGCGCTCATGCGCCGGGAGCTGGTCGAGCGCCGGGGCTGGCTCGACGAGCGCACCTTCCTGCGGATGTTCGCGGCCTGCAACCTGATCCCCGGCCCCAGCTCGACCGAGCTGGCCATCCTCGTCGGGTACCGCCTGGCCGGCTGGCCGGGCCTGCTGCTGTCCGGCGGCCTCTTCATAGCCCCGGCCATGCTGGTGATGCTCGCCCTGGCGTGGGCCTACACCCGCTTCGGCGCCACGGCGCCGGCCCTCGCCGCGCTCGGCGGGGTGCGGCCCGTCGTGGTCGGCATCGTGGCCTGGGCGGTGCTCGACCTGGGCCGGCGCCTGGCGAACCGCCCGCTCGGCGTGGTGCTGGCCGGGCTGGTGGCCGGCCTGTCCCTGGCCGGCCTGGACCCGGTCCTGCTGCTGGCGGCCGCCGGCCTGGTCGTGGTGGCGGTCCGGCAGGCCGGCCGCCCGGCCTGGCTGTCGCCGGCCTGGCTGGCCGGCCTGCCCGGGCTCGTCCTGGTGGCCCACGCCGAGCGGCTGCCGCTGCTGTTCTGGACGTTCCTGGTGATCGGCGCGACCAGCTTCGGCAGCGGCTACGTCCTGTTCGCCTACCTGCAGGCGGACTTCGTGCAGGGCCTGCACTGGCTGTCCCATGGGCAGCTGGTGGACGCCATCGCCCTCGGCCAGGTCACCCCCGGGCCGGTGTTCACCACCGCCACGTTCCTCGGCTACCTGTTCGGGGGCGTCGCCGGCGCGCTGCTCGCCACCGTCGCCATCTTCCTGCCCGGCTTCGCGCTGGTCCCGCTCGTGGACCGGCTCGTCCGGCTGGTGGGGAGCCGCGCGCCGCTGCGGGCCTTCCTGGACGGCGTCAACCTGGCGGTGCTGGGCCTGATCGCGGCGGTGACGCTGCAGCTCGGCATCGCCTCGATCCACGGGGTGGCGGCGGCGGCGGTCGCGGCCGCCGCCTTCGCGGTGCTGCTGCGCTGGCCGCTGGCCACGCCGCTGCTGGTCGCCGCCGGCGCCGCCCTGGGGCTGCTGTCCCGGGGCGGCTTCTGAGCGTGCTGCGCGCGATCCGTCAGCGGAAACGGCGGAAGAACTCGCGGACGTCGCCGAGCAGCAGGTCCGGCTCCTCCATGGCGGCGAAGTGGCCGCCCCGGTCGAACTCCGACCAGTGCACGATGTTGTTGGTCCGCTCGGCGAAGAGCCGGATCGGCGGCGCGAGCTCCCGGGGGAACACCGCCACGCCCGTCGCCACCGTGGACGGCGTCTCGGGGCCCCAGCCACCCGTGCGGACGGACTCGTAGTAGAGGCGCGCGGCCGACCCCGCCGTGCCGGTCAGCCAGTACACGGTCACGTTCGTGAGCAGCTGGTCCCGGTCGACGGCGTCGTCCGGAGAGTCCGTGGAGTCGGTCCACTCCTTGAACTTCTCGGCGATCCAGGCCAGCTGGCCGGCCGGCGAGTCGGTCAGCGCGTAGGCGAGGGTCTGGGGCCGCGTGGCCTGGATCGCGCTGTAGCCGGTGCCCTCCCGCCGGAACCAGTTCCGGCGCTCCAGGCGCCGCTTCTCGTCCTCCGTGAACTCGTCGCCTTCCTGCGGGACGGCCGAGCTCCCGATCCCCGTCACGTGCAGGCCGACCAGGTGCGCGGGGTCGATCAGGCCCAGGTCCCGCGACAGCCGGGCGCCCCAGTCGCCGCCGTGGGCGCCGTAGCGCTCGTAGCCCAGCCGGCCCATCAGCTCGGCGAACGCCCGGGTGACGCGGGCGACGTCCCAGCCCGCCTCGCGCGTGGGGCCGGAGAAGCCGTAGCCGGGCATCGAGGGCAGCACCAGGTGGAACGCGTCCCGCGGGTCGCCGCCGTGCCCGCGGGGATCGGTGAGCGGCTCTACCAGGTGCAGGTACTCCACGATCGAGCCGGGCCAGCCGTGCGTCACGACGAGGGGGAGGGCGTCCGGCTCCGGCGACCGCACGTGCAGGAAGTGCACGTTGGCGCCGTCGATCGTGGTGGTGAACTGCGGGAACCGGTTGAGCGCCGCCTCGTGCTTCCGCCAGTCGTACCGGGTGCGCCAGTAGCCGGCCAGCTCCTGCACGTAGGCCAGCGGGATGCCGTAGGCCCAGCCGGCGTCCGGCAGCTCGTCGGGCCAGCGGGTCCGGGCCAGCCGGTCGCGCAGGTCGTCCAGGTCCGCCTGGGGGACGTCGACGCGGAAGGGCCGGACGCCGGTGGCCGTCGTGGCCGTCGTGGGTGTGGTCGGGTCGCTCATTGCACCGCTGCCTCCAGGATCTCGCCCCAGTGGGCGACGGGGAAGAGGTGGCCGGCGCCGGGCAGCACGGTGAGCCTCGATCCGGCCAGCCCGGCAGCGTACCACCGGCCGTGCTCGGTCCCGATCTCGTCGGCGTCGCCGAACCAGAGGAGCGCCGGCGCGCGCACCTCGTCCACGGGCAGCCGGTCTCCCCGCGAGCCGGCGACGACGTCGGTCGCCATGCCCAGCCCGCCCTGCCGCACGGCCTCGCGCAGCCAGGCGCCGAGCGCCGCGGCGACCTCCGGGCGGTCCACCACCGGTGCCTCGTCCGGCCCCTTCCACATCTGCAGCACGGCCTCCGGCTGTGCCGCGACGCCGCTCATGCCCTCCGCGATCGCCGGCAGGGCGCCCCGCGGGTCCTGCCGTATCGCGTCCATCCAGGGCCGGAACGGCTGGGCCACCCAGGGCACCTCCTCGTCCGGGGCCGGGGTGGCCAGCAGCGAGAGGGAGCAGAGCCGGTCCCGCAGCGCCCCGCCGGCCGCCGCCACGGCGTACATCCCGCCGCCGGACCAGCCCATCAGGGCGACGTCGCGGAGGTCCAGCTCCGCGGCGAGGGCGGCCAGGTCAGCGGCGAAGCCCGCGAACGTCGGATCGGGGACCGGGTCGGAGCCGCCGAACCCGGGCCGGTCCACCGTGATCAGGCGGACCCCGGCGGCGCCCGTGGCGACCGGGTCGGGGTCGAGGAGGCGCGAGCCGGGCGACGTGTGCAGCAGCACCACCGTCGGGCCGCCGGGCCGGCCCCACTCGGCCCACCTGAGGCGCCGCCCGTCCGCGAGGCGAAGGGCCTCGTCCCTGGCCGGCGTCGTCATCGTGCTCTGTGTCATGGTGCCACCGTACCGGTGAAAGAGGGTGGTTCTCGCCCTGATTCGAGGCGAAAATCGAAGGTGGTGGAGCGACAGCGTCCCGTTACCCGGATCCTGACGGTCCTCGAGCTGCTCCAGACCTACGGGCGCGTGGGCGGCCCTGAGCTGGCGGCCCGGCTGGAGGTCGACCCCCGCACGGTTCGCCACTACGTGGCCAGGCTGCAGGAGCTCGGCGTGCCGGTGGTGGCCGACCGTGGCCGGGCCGGCGGCTACCGGCTCCGCCCCGGCTTCAAGCTGCCGCCGCTGATGTTCAGCGACGACGAGGCGCTCGCCGTCACGCTCGGCCTGCTGGCCGTCCGGCGCTTCTCCCTGCTGCCGGGCGGGCACGCCGTCGACGGGGCCCTGGCCAAGCTCGACCGCGTGCTGCCCGAGACGCTGCGCGAACGGCTCCGCGCGGCCGACCGGACGCTCTCCTTCGCGGACGCCCGGCCGGCCCGCGAGCCGGTCCGGGACGAGGTGCTGCTGGCGCTGAGCGACGCCGTCCGCGACCGGCGCGCCGTCCGAATCGGCTACCGGTCCTGGCGGGGCGAGGCCAGCGACCGGGTGGTCGACCCGTACGGCCTCGTGTTCGAGCGGGGCCGCTGGTACCTGGCCGGGCACGACCACCGGCGCCAGGCGGTGCGCGTGTTCCGCGTGGACCGGGTGGCGGCCGTGGAGCGGACGCGGGAGGCGTTCGAGCCGCCGGCCGGCTTCGACCCGGTCGACCACGTCCAGCGCTCGCTGGCGCGGGTGCCGTGGCGGTGGCCGGTCGCGGTGCTGCTCGACCTGCCCGCGGCCGAGGCCCGCCGGCGCCTCCCGCCCACGGTGGGGGAGGTCGAGGAGCATGCCGGTGGCAGCCTGCTCCGCGTCCGGGCCGAGCGCCTGGACAGCGTGGCGCGGGGCCTGGTCGGCCTGGGCTGCGGCTTCACCGTGCTCGAGCCCGAGGAGCTGCGGGCCGAGCTCAGCCGGCTGGCGGCGGAGCTGGCGGAGCTGGCGGCCCGCCGGCAGCCGCCGTCCTGAGACCGTCAAAGAAGACCCGGAGCGTCCGCGCCTGCACCTCGCCATCCCAGCCGGCGTGCTCGGCCGCGCGCGAGGCGCCGACCACCAGCGCGATGAGCTCGGTCACCCCGATGTCCTCGCGGACGGCGCCGGCCTGCTGCGCCCGGGCGAGCAGCGAGGCCAGCGCCCGCCGCGTCCGCCGGGCGGCCCCTGTCAGGGAGGCGCTCGAGGCGAGGCCGGCTCCCGCCACCGCGTCGGCGTAGGCCTGCTTCGCCGCCGACTGCTCGACCATCCGCGTGAACAGGCCGAAGAGCGCCGCCCCCGGGTCGCCGGAGCTGGACAGCGACTCGGCCTCCTGGGCGAGCTTCGTCAGGCGCTCTTCCAGGATGGCCTGGAGCAGGGCCTCCTTGGTGGGGAAGTGCCGGAAGACGGTGCCGACGCCGACGCCGGCCTGGCGGGCGATCTCCTCCGTCGAGGCGGACGTCCCGCTGGCGGCGAAGACGGCCTCGGCGGCCTCCAGGACGCGGACCCGGTTGCGGCGGGCGTCAGCGCGCATCGTTGACAAACGGAGTGATCAGTCCGTATCCTTTAGCGGAGCCATCACTCCGATTGTATGCCTCGCGAAAGGAGACCCGCATGTCCGGAACACCCAGCGCCGCCAGCCCGCGGGAGGTCTTCGACCGCGTCCAGCGCCTGATCCTGGAGCGCCGGTTCGACGCCTACGCCGACGCGTTCGCGGAGGACGCGACGTTCGAGCTTCCGTTCGCCCCGGCCGGCATCCCGCGTCGCGTCGAGGGGCGGGAGGCGATCCGGGCGTTCTTCCGGGCCGGCACCGAGAGGGTCGACTCGGCCGCCCGGAGGTGGGAGTTCCGCTCCGTCGTCGTGCACGAGACGGCCGATCCCGAGGTGATCGTCACCGAGTTCGACGTGCACGGCGAGGTCACCGCGACCGGCGAGCCGTACGAGTTCGCGAACCTCCAGGTGATCCGGGTCCGGAACGGCGAGATCGCCTCCCTCCGGGACTACTGGAACCCGCTGGACAGGCGCGAGCTGGCGGCCCTGACGGCAGGGGCGTAGCTCTCTCGCTCCCCCTTGATGGTCATGCCCCGCCCGGCACCCTCCGCTCCGCCCCGAGGCGCGCCGCCGCGCCCGAGAACAGGTCGTCCAGCGCCGTGGCGTCCTCCGCCCGCTCCAGCATGGCCAGCAGGACGTGGCGCCCGGCGTCGCGCATCGCCAGCATCGTGCCCAGCGCCTGCGCCTGCAGGAACCGGTCGTCGTACTCGCCCGCGGCCACCGGCTCGTGCCGGCGCAGCAGCACCCGCAGGGACAGCAGGTCCGGCGGGCCGTCCGTCTCGCTCTGCTCCGTCGAGTGGTAGTCGCGCGGCCCCGAGCGGACCTTGACCGGCCGGGCCAGGCGCCGGTTCGCGAAGTCGGTCGCGAGCCAGCGCAGCCGCTCCCACAGCGGGCCCTCCGGCTCGCCGTTGAGCGTCACGTCCAGGTAGCCGAGCCGGTTCGCCGCCAGCAGCCGCGAGCAGGCCGCGGCCAGCGCCTCCGCGGGGTCGCGCACCCCCGCCAGGCCCAGCCCGCTGGCCCCGTGGTACAGCACCAGCCGGCCCCTGCGGTCGCTCACCTGTGCGTCCTCCGGATAGGGGAGAGGCCCGGGCGCGTCCCGCAGCTCGCGGGCGTACCGCTTGTAGCCCTCCACCGCCGGCTGGCCGGCGAAGGTGATGCCCTGCAGCCGGCCGAACAGCGCCACGGCCAGGTCCCAGCCCGCGAAGACCCGGGCGGCCGTCGCCAGCCGCTCGGCCGTGCCCGGCTCCTGGCCCAGCCCCAGCCGGGCCAGCGGCCGCCCCGGCAGCTCGCCGCCGCCGCCGTTGCCGTTCCCCTCGTCCACGCGCAGCACGACGCAGCGGTCCGGCCACGCACGCGCCGCCGCCAGGTCCTGGCCCGGGAAGACGAGCAGGCCGCGGCCGCCCTTGCCCAGGCTCTCCTCGACCACCTGCTCGATCCAGGGGGCCAGCCCGCGCCACCGCTCGGGCAGGTCCAGCAGCACCATGTCCCGGCCGGCGTCGACCTGGGCCGACAGCCAGGCCGCCAGCCGGACGAACGGGTCCGTCGCGACCAGGGCGTCGCGCTCGGCCCGGCTCAGCCCGGGCCGCAGCCCGTAGTCGTCCTGCACGCGGCGGAGGAGCCGTCCCAGGCTGCCCGCGCCCTCCCGCAGCGCCAGGGCCGCGGGCAGCACGAAGACGCGCGTCGTGGGCGCGCTCATGCGGCCGGGCGTGTGGCTCTCGCCGTCGGGCTGGATGTCCACGCGCCGCGACCCGTGCTCCTTCGCGAAGTCGTCCAGGTACGAGCCGGGCAGGGTCATCACGAGCACGTGGCCGCCCGCGTCCCGCACGCCGGCGCCGGCGAGCAGGCCGGTGAACCAGCGCAGGTGGGAGATCGGCTCCTCCGAGGTCATGCCCATGCTGACGCCGACCATGGCGGTGCCGGCCAGGTCGCCGCCCACGGCGCGCAGGAGGCGGTTCAGCGCCGCGGGGTCGGTGCTGTCGAGCGGGTGGACGGAGAGCCCGGCGCCCTCCAGCAGGCCCAGCCCGCGGAGCGAGTGGACCGTCTGCACCGAGCCGCCCATCCCGGCCCAGACCAGGTGGCGGAAGCGGCCGCGGAGCGAGTCCGCCAGGGCCTCGACGTCCGCCAGCACCTCCGGGTGGTCCAGCGCCCACGCCAGCTGGTCGACCCAGCTCAGCTTGACGTCGCCGGCCTCCGTGGCCAGCTCCGCCGTTCGCCCGCGGCGCTCGAGCAGCTCGCCCAGGACGTCCTCCTCGCGCAGCCGGGCCAGGGCCGCGTCGAGGCCGGGGGCGTCCGCGTCCAGGGCGGCGAGCCCCGCGCTCACCGCTGCGCGCGCGCCGGGGTCAGGGGCAGCTGGATCTCGCGGCCGGCGCGGGCCGACTCGTAGACGGCCAGGATGATCTCCAGCGGCTTCCTGGCCTCCTCGCCCGACAGCATCGGCTCCCGGTCCCGCTCGATCGCGTCCAGCACGTCGGCGAGCTGCGCGCGGTGGCCCGCGTGGGAGATCGCGGCGGGGTCGGCGGAGCCCGTCTCGTCGGGCTTCTCGCCGTCCTGCAGCTTGCTGCCGTAGGCGGCGGTCTCGCCCTTCTCGTCCTTCAGCTGGCGGACGGTCAGCCGGCCCGCCTCGACGATGGTCGTGCCGCCGGTGCCGGTGATCTCCAGCCGCTCGGGCAGGCCCGGGTAGACGGCAGTGCTCGCCTGGAGGACGCCGAGCGCGCCGGAGGCGAAGCGGAGCACCGCGATGGCGATGTCCTCCACCTCGATCTGGTGCGCGGCGGTGGCGGTGCGGGCGAAGACGCCCTCGACGGGGCCCATCATCCACTGCAGCAGGTCGACGTAGTGGACGCCCTGGTTCATCAGGCAGCCGCCGCCGTCCAGGCTCCAGGTGCCGCGCCAGTCGCCGCTGTCGTAGTACTGCTGCGTGCGGTACCACTTGACGATCGCGTCGCCCAGGATCAACCGGCCCAGCCGGCCGCCGTCGATCAGCTCGCGGACACGCTGGACGTCGGGATCGTAGCGGTGCTGCGAGATCACCGTCAGCTTGACCGCCGCGGCGCGGCACTCCTCGATCAGCCGGTCGGCGGCCTCCAGCGTGATGTCGATCGGCTTCTCGACCACGACGTGCTTGCCGGCGCGGGCCGCCCGGACGCCGACCTCGGCGTGCAGGCCGCTGGGGACGCAGATCGAGACCACGTCCACGTCGGGCCGCGCCAGCACCGCGTCCAGGTCTGTCGTGTAGTCGACGCCGAACTCGGCGCCGCGCTTGGCCGCGGCCTCCTCGACCTCGTCGGTCACCGCGACCAGGCGCGCGCCCTCGAGGTCGGCGATCGCGCGGGCGTGGAACGGCGCGATCACGCCGCAGCCCACGATCGCGAACCCAAAGTCGCGCTCTGGCATCATCCCCCTCCCTGAGTCCTAGTTCTGGTGTCCGTTCCGCGCGCTCACGGTCCAGCCGGCGCGCTCCGCGACCGAACGCATGTGGGCGACGGCCGCCGGGGCCTCGCCGGCGAAGTCGCTCCAGATGCACTCGATGGAGCAGGCGCCGGTGTAGCCCACCGTGCGGAGCCGCTCCAGGAAGCCCTCCAGGTCCCAGTCGCCCTGGCCGGGCGGCGTCCGGCCGCTGTCCGCGACGTGCGTGTGCGCCAGCAGGTCGGCGCAGTCGTCCAGGGCGCCCAGGTCCTCGCCCTCCTCCTGCATGTGGTACAGGTCCGCCAGCACGCGGGCATCCCCGATCCCGCGTTCGCGGACGAAGGCGGCCGCCTCGCGCACGCTGTTCAGGACGTTGCTCTCGGCGCGCCGCAGCGGCTCGACGGCCAGCACGACGCCGTTCGCCACCGCGGCCGACGCGGCCAGGCGCGTGAACGCCTCCAGCTGGTCCAGCGCCCGCGCCCGGTCGAAGCCGTCCGGGATCGAGCGGGCCTTGCCGCTGCCGAACACGAGGACGCGCACGCCCAGGCCGGCCAGGCGGGCCATCGCCTCGCTGACGTATGCCTTGATGCGGGCCTGGTCGACGGCCGGTCCCACGACCGGCAGGTCTCCGGGCAGGAACACGTTGGCGGCCCGCGCCGGGGTGGGCGACGCCTCCAGCCGGGGCCGCAGCGAGTCGAAGCCCGCGCCCATCACCGCGCTGGCGACGGGGGGCTCAGCGTAGTCCACGCCGGTGGGCTCGATGACGGCGAGCTGGACGTCGTCGGCCACGCAGCAGCCCAGCGGGAGTTGGCGAACATTGCGTTCGAACAAGCTCATCTGGAAGCCTAGTTTACAGGTCGGGGGCAGGATGGTACGCTCCCGCTCGTCGAACAATTGATTCGAACAAAAGGCATATGACCGCCACGATGCGGGACGTGGCGCGGCGCGCGAACGTGTCGCTGGCCACTGTGTCCTACGTGCTCAACCAGGGTCCCCGGCCGGTCAGCGCCCAGCTGAGGGAGCGCGTGCTGGCGGCGATGCGGGAGCTGGACTACCAGCCCGGCCGGCGCGGCAGGTCCAGGGTCCGGCCGCTCGCGATCGGCGTCGTGGTCCCCGACGCGAGCAACCCGTTCTTCGCCCTGGCGCTGGACGGTCTGGCGGCGGTCCTCGGCTCTGACGGGCATCTGACGCTCTCCGGTTCAAGCTACGAGCGACCGGACCGCGAGCGCTCGCTGATCTCCTCGCTCCGGCAGGCCCGCGTCGACGGCCTGGTCCTGACCCCGTGCGGCGGGGTGCCGCCGGAGGCCGAGCAGATGGACCGGGCCGGCCAGCCGGTGGTCCTGATGGACCGGGACGGCGGCTCCGACAGCCTGCCCCGGGTGATGATGGACAACTACCGCAGCGCGTTCCAGGCGACGCGCCTCCTGATCGAGAGCGGCCACCGGCGCGTCGCGCTGGTCAACGGGCCGGACGACGTCTCCACCGCGCGCGATCGCCTGCGCGGCTACCGCGACGCGCTGGCCTACGCCGGGCTGCGCCCGGTCGACGAGTACGTGCGCGACGGCCCGTTCACGGTCGAGCACGGCCGGCTGGCCGCGCTCGACCTGCTCGGCCTGCGCAGCCGCCCGGACGCGATCTTCAGCAGCAGCGCCATCCTGACCGCGGGCGTGGTCCGGGCGCTCCGCCAGCACGGCGTGCGCTGGCCGGACGATATCGGCCTGGTCTGCTTCGGCGACGACGCGTGGGCGTCGCTGGTCACGCCGCCGCTGACCGTGATCGAGCAGCCGGCGCAGCAGCTCGGCGAGGTGGCCGCCCGCCTCCTGCTGGGCACCGACGGGAGCCGCCCCGACGCGCGGCAGGTGGTCCTAGACTCGAGAGTCGTCCTGCGCGAGTCGCACTGGCGGGCCGCCCGCCTGGAGGAGAGGAGTGCCCCATGACCGATCGCTGGCCGCTCAGCGCCTTCGCCGACGAGATCGCCGTCGACCTGGAGGAGCAGGTCGAGGTGCTCTGCGCGCACCGTGTGGGCCAGGTGGAGCTGCGCTCCGCCTGGGGAATCAACGTGCTCGACCTGGGCGCCGAGGGCCTGGCCAGGGCCGCGCGGGTGCTGGGCGACGCCGGCGTCGCCGTGTCGGCGGTCGGCTCGCCCGTGGGCAAGGCCCCGGTCAAGGGCGACTTCGCCGGCGAGCTGGCCCGGCTCCGCGCAGCCCTGGCCGCGGCCGACGCCCTGGAGACCCGGCTGATCCGCGTGTTCTCGTTCTTCATCCCCGATGGCCGGTACGCGGAGCACCGCGACGAGGTGCTGCGGCGGATGGCGGCCATGGCGGCCGAGGCGCAGACGAACGGCTTCGTCCTCGCCCACGAGAACGAGTCGTACATCTACGGCGATACCGCGGAGCGCTGCCGCGACGTGCTCGAGTCGGTCGCCTCGCCGGCGCTGACCCTGGCCTTCGACCCGGCCAACTTCGTGCAGGTGGGCGTCCGGCCGTACTCCGAGGCGTGGCCCCAGCTCGCCCGCCACGTGGGCCACTTCCACGTGAAGGACGCCGTGACCGTCGACCGCGGGGACGAGCCGCCCTACCCGGCACGGCCGCCCGAGGGCCTGCTGATGGCCAGCGTCCGCCTGCCCGGGCAGGGGGAGGGCGAGCTGCCCGAGCTGCTGGCGGCGCTGGCCGCCAACGGCTACGCAGGCTTCCTCACCATCGAGCCGCACCTGGCGCTGACGATGCCCGAGGCGACCGGGGCCGAGCGGTTCGCCGCGGCGCTGGAGGCGCTGCGCGGCCTGGTGGCCGGCCTGGAGCGCTGAGACGGACCCGGCGGCGGAGCTGCCGGTTGGATCAGTCGGGCTCGCCGGCCCGGGGCGCCGGACGCCACACCACGGCCTCGGGCGGGTGCTGGGCGCCGACGATCGAGCCCAGGACCTCGGCCAGCACCCGCAGCTGGTCCGGCGGGACGTGCTGGAGGAAGTAGCGGCGGATGCCATCGCGGTGCAGCGGCCAGGCGTCACGGAGCAGCCGCATGCCTTTCGTCGTGATCCGGGCGTAGCTGACCCGGCGGTCGCCGCCGTCCGGGACCCGGTCCACCAGGCCCAGCCTTTCGAGGCGGCGGACGCGGTACGTCAGGTTGCTGGGATCGACGTGCAGGCTCCTGGCGATGTCGGTCATCCGCGCGCGCCGCCGGGGCTGGTCCAGGAGCAGGAGGAGCAGCGCGTGGTCGAAGTGGGAGATGCCGAAGTGCGCCTTCATGTCCGCGTCCAGCGCGCCGACGACGTACGTCGCGGCGGTGACGAAGGGCCGCCAGGCGGCCATCTCGGCGGCGGTCAGGTCATCGTCCGGCACTGCTCCGTCAGATTATTCGAGCTTCAGAGGAGGCTCAGCTGCTCGCCCGCCGCAGGGATGGGCCGCGGCTCGGCCGGCGTCCCCCGGCCCAGCCTCGTCGCCACCAGCACCGCCGGGTCCGCCATCGGCGGGTACAGCAGGCTGGGCCCGGAGCCGGAGACGTCCACGAGGTACCAGAGCCCCTCGCGGCCCAGGCGCAGCTCCAGGTACCGGCGCTCCAGGCGCACCCGGTTCCGCCGCACCCCGATCGCCCCGTGGGCGCCGAGCAGCCGGCGGGCCGGCGCCAGCCGGTCCGCCGGGGGCGACCACGAGCCGTACATCACGTCCACGAGCGCCGCGCCCCCACGGTGCCAGGCCGCCCCCATCTCGGCCAGCTCCGCCAGCGTCGCACCGGCCACCTGGGCCATCAGGACGAGCGACGGGTCCCGCTCCAGCCGGGCCGCGCGCCGGGCCAGGTCGGCCTCCTCGCTGAGCCGGAGGTCGCCGTCGCCGGTGCCGGAGCGGAGGGCGCGCGCGCGGGCGGCCGCGTCCGCGGCGAGCAGCCCCAGGC
>JBKPCH010000072.1:0-13555 GCA_046727275.1 Candidatus Dormiibacterota bacterium | reverse complement strand
CCGCAAGCGCGGCCTCGCCGGCGCGGATGGCGGCGGCGGGATCGGCCGCGCGCGCCGCCAGCACCAGGTCGTCCGCCGCCGCGGTCTCCAGGGCCGGGTCCCACAGGCCGCTCTCGCTCAGGATCTCCAGGTTCAGCGGCGTGGCCATAGCCGCCACGGCCGCGGTCACCCCGTCCAGCTCGAGCATCCGGGCGGAGGCCACCATGAGGAGGATCGAGTCGTGGTAGCTGTGGGGGCGGACCTCGACGCGCAGCACCTCGTACAGCATGCACGCCCGGCCGGGGCGGGCGTTGTCGGGGGGCCGCCGGCCGAGCTTTACCGACTCGTCCGGGTTCCATCCGTCATGAGGGTTATCCCTGATGGGCATGGCTCGGGTTACAAGCACTGCTGCGCGTGTACTGATCGTCGACGACAAGGCGGACATCCGCAGCGTGGTGACGACGAAGCTGGGCCTGGACGGCCGATTCGACGTGGTGGGCGAGGCGACGAACGGCGCCGAGGCGATCGCGCGGGTGGGCGACCTGCAGCCGGAGCTGATGATCCTGGACCTCCAGATGCCGGTCATGTCCGGCGAGGAGGTGATCCCGGTGCTGCGCTCGCTCGCCCCGCAGCTGCGGATCGTGGTCTTCTCGGCCTACGCCCGCTCCGAGCAGCAGCTGCGGGCCTGCGAGCGGCCCGACGGCGAGGTCCGCAAGGGCCGCGACCTGAAGGCGCTGGTCGAGGCCCTTCGGCGCATGCGCCACGAACCGCCCGCCGACCTGGTCACGGTGGACCTCGGCGTCCTGGACGTGGAGCGCGCGACCGCCGCCGCGCACGCGTGGGACCGGCTCAACCCCGGCCTCCGCGAGCCGGCGGCCGAGCGGGGGCAGGGAGCCGAGTTCCTCGCGCTGGTCGGAGTCTTCCTAGCGCTGGCGGCGCCGCTGCGGCTGGCGGCGGGCGCGCCGTGGGGCGTGGCCAGCCTCGGCTTCGCGACGAGGCTGGAGGCCGGCCGGGCGGCACGCCGGGCCCTGCAGGGAGTGTCGGAACGGGAGGCGGCGATGCTGGAGCCGCTGCGGGGACGCCTTCTCACGTCGCTGCCGACAGGCGGCAGCGACGCGGGCTGATCGGTTCCTAGCGCCGGGTTGGGCTCTTGAAGCGGAGGCTCAGCCGCCGCAGCGCCAGGCGCGGGCGCGACGGGCCGGCGAGATCGAGCGGTACGAGGACGATTCGAACGAGGCTCAGGACCGTCGCTGCCACCATGCCTGGGAAACGCGGTCGGGCCGTTCCCGGTTACGACGGCTCAGGCGGTCTTCGGCCAGACCACGAGGCCGCGGGGCGACTGGCCGAAGCCCGCGTCCGTCAGCAGCGCCGCCAGCGGTGAGCGCCGGACCGGCTCGCCGTCCACCCGCTGGACCTCTACCTTGCCGGCCCGGGTGGCCGCCGCCACCAGCGCCAGCACGTGCTCCCTGGTCACCTCGCCCCGCGTCAGCAGCGAGCGGCCGCCGCGCTCCAGGAACAGGCGCAGCTCGCCCCCGTCCAGCACGACGTAGGCCCCGGCCGCGCGCGCCATCCGGCCCGCGTCGCCCTCGCCGGAGGGCCAGGGCAGGACTGCGCCGTACGGGTTGGCGGGATCGGTCGCGGCCAGCGCCACCGCGCCGCCGTCCGCGTCGCGCGCGACGCGCAGGCGGTCCACGGCGCCGGGCAGCGCGAACTGCGACCCGCCCAGCCCGTCGACGAAGTAGCCGCGCCGGATGCGGCCCGACTCCTCCATCGCCCGCAGCACCGGGTACAGCCCCGCGAACCCGCCGGCCCAGCCCTCGCCGACCACGGCCTCGCGCGTCAGCACGCCGTGCCGCTGCAGCAGCGTGCCGGCCTCCGCGTGCAGCCGCTCGGTCGGGCTGGCCGCCGGCTCCAGGAGGTCCCGGACGAGCGACCAGCGCCCGGTCGCCCGGGGCTGGTTGAGGCGCACGATCGGGGCCCGCCGGGAGGTGGTCGCGCGCCGGGCCGCGGTGCCCAGGAGGCGCAGGGGCGCGAACGTGTCGTTGGTGACCTCGCCGGCCCAGACCATGTCCCAGAGGGCGTCCAGCACGGCCTCCTGGTCGCCGCCGCCGGCGGCCGCGTAGAGCTCCCGGAAGAACGACGCCCCGCGCCGCTCCAGGTGCGCGCGCAGCCGGCGGTGGACCTCGCCGTCGGGCAGTTCGCCCGGCGCCGGCGCCAGCTTCGGGGCGTCCGAGCGCAGGTAGAGCGCCACTCGGCCGTCGCCCGGCCCCAGCGGGCCGCGGCCCAACCAGACCACCTCGCCCATGGCCACCAGCTCGTCCAGGTGGGACGGGCGGTAGCCCGCGACGCGGGCGCTCAGGACGTCCCGCTCGATCACCGACGCCGGCAGCGCCAGGCCCTGCAGCGCCAGGACGCACTCCAGCACCCGGTCCGTGCCGGCCGCCTCGGAGCCGATGCCGTGCCAGGCGGGGAGGAAGCGGGCCAGCGCCTCGGCCGAGACGGGCTCCGCCTCGCGGCGCAGCGCCGCCAGCGAGCGCCGGCGGAGCGTCCGCAGGACGTCGGGATGGCAGTACTCGCGGTCCTCGGCCGACACGCCGCGCCGGAAGGCGCCGGCCACCAGGTCGCCTCTCGCCGCCAGCCGGCGGAGGGCCTGCTCCGCGCCGTGGGCGGGGAGGCCCCAGTGGGCGGCCACGTCGGCCGCCACGAAGGGCACGTGCGTCCGCGCCCAGCGGCGGAGCAGCCCGTCCAGCGCGTCCGGCACGGGGACCAGGAACGCCTCGGGCAGGCCGGGGGGCGGCGTGGCGCCCAGCGCGTCGCGGTAGCGCCCGGCGTCCTCGGCCGCGATCCAGCGCTCCACGCCGGCCGGCCGGACGGCGCAGGCCCGCCGGTCGGCGAGCAGCGCCCGGAGCCACTCGGGCCGGACGCCCCTGGCGGCCAGCTCGCCGGCGTCGAGGTCGCCCAGGCGGACCAGCACGTCGTGGGCCTCGTCGACGTCCCGCGGCCACCGCTCCGGGCGGAGGCCCTGCAGCTCCAGCTCCAGGTCGGCCGTCGCCGCCGGGTCGATCAGCTCGCGCAGCTCCTCCGTGCCCAGCAGCTCGGCCAGGAGCTCGCGGTCCAGCGTCAGCGCCTGGGCGCGGCGCTCCGCCAGCGGGGCGTCACCCTCGTACAGGTACTGCCCGACGTAGTCGAACAGCAGCGACGCCGCGAACGGGGACGCGCGCTCCGTGTCCACGGCCACGATCCGCACCTGGCGGGAGCGGACCCGGGCCAGCAGGTCGCGCAGCGCGTCCATGTCGAACACGTCCGCCATGCACTCGCGGTAGGTCTCGGCCAGGATGGGGAAGTCGGCGTAGCCGCCGGCCACCTTGAGCAGGTCGGCCGAGCGCTGCCGCTGCTGCCAGAGCGGCGTCCGCTGGCCGGGCCGCCGGCGCGGCAGGAGCAGCGCCCTGGCCGCGTTCTCCCGGAACCGGGAGGCGAACAGCGCCGAGGCCGGCAGCTGGGCGCCGACCAGGCCGTTCACCTCTTCCGGGTCGATCAGTAGCTCCTCGGGGTCCAGCGGCCGGTCGGCGTCCGGCAGCCGCAGCGCCAGGCCGTCGTCGGTGTACATGGTCTGCACCTCCAGGCCCAGCCGCTCGGCCAGCCGGGCCTGGAGCGCCAGGGACCACGGCGCGTGGACCCGGCCCCCGAACGGCGTGAGTATGCAGACCCGCCAGTCGCCGACCTCGTCACGGAAGCGCTCGACGACGATGGTCCGGTCGTCCGGCACGGCTCCGGTGGCGGCGGCCTGGTCCTCGAGGTAGGCGAGCAGGTTGCGGGCCGCCAGCTCGTCGAACCCGGCCCGCTCCAGCAGCCGCCGCTCCGCCACCTCTGGCTGGGCGGCCCGCAGCTCGCGCGTGAGCTGGCCCAGGGCCCGGCCCAGCTCGACCGGCCGGGAGAGCGAGTCCCCGTGCCAGAACGCGATCTTGCCCGGCTCGCCCGGGGCGGGGTTCACCAGCACCTGCGAGGGCGTGATGTCCACGATCCGCCAGCTGGAGGCACCCAGGACGAACGTCTCGCCCGGCCGGCTCTCGAAGACCATCTCCTCGTCCAGCTCGCCGACGCGGCGTCCGTCCTCGAAGATGTTGACCGTGTAGAGGCCGCGGTCCGGGATCGTGCCCGGGTTCGTCACCGCCAGGCGCTGGGCGCCGGAGCGGCCGCGCACCCTCCCGTTCAGCCGGTCCCAGACGATGCGCGGCCGCAGCTCGCCGAACTCCTCCGAGGGGTAGCGCCCGCTGAGCATGTCGAGCACGGCCTCCAGCGAGCGCCGGCCCAGGTCGCGGAAGGGGTGGGCGCGGCGGAGCAGCGCGGCCAGGTCGTCCACCTGCCACTCGTCCATCGCGGCCATCGCGACGATCTGCTGGGCGACCACGTCCAGCGGGTTGCCCGGCACGACCGTCGTCTCGATCTCGCCGGCGAGCATGCCCTCGACCACAGCCGCGCTCTCCAGGAGGTCGCCACGGAACTTGGGCAGGATGACCCCCCGGGAGACCTCGCCGACCGAGTGGCCGGCGCGGCCGATGCGCTGGATGCCGGCCGCCACGCTGGGCGGCGACTCCACCTGGACGACCAGGTCGACCGCGCCCATGTCGATGCCCAGCTCCATCGTGGAGGTGGCCACCAGGCCGCGCAGGTCGCCCGACTTGAGCCGGTCCTCGGCGACCGCCCGCTGCTCGCGCGAGATGGAGCCGTGATGGGCGAGGACCACCTCGCGCCCCCCGCCGGCCTCCTCCTCGCCCAGGGCCAGCTCGTTGAGGCGGGCGGCCAGCCGCTCGGCGAGCCGGCGCGAGTTGACGAAGACGATGGTCGAGCGGTGCTCCTCGATCAGCTCCAGCAGGCGCGGATAGATGGCCGGCCAGATGGAGCGCCGGGGCTGGGGCAGCTCGCCGGCCCAGGCAGCCGCCGGCCCGGAGGGCGGCTCCGGTGGAGGCGCGCCGCGGTCCAGGTTGGCCATGTCCTCCACCGGGACCTCGACGCGCACCTCCATGGTCTTGCGCCGGCCCGCGTCCACGATGTCGACCTCGCGGCCGGCGCCGCCCAGGAAGCGCGCCACCTCCTCCAGCGGCCGCTGGGTGGCCGAGAGGCCGATCCGCTGCGGCTCCTCCCGGGTGATGGCCGACAGCCGCTCCAGGCTGATGGCCAGGTGGGCGCCGCGCTTGGTGGCGGCGACCGAGTGGATCTCGTCCACGATCACCCAGCGCACGGTGGTCAGCACCTGCCGGGCGGCGCTGGTCAGCAGCAGGTAGAGCGACTCGGGCGTCGTGATCAGGACGTCGGGCGGCGTCCGCTCCATGCTCCGGCGCTCCTCGGTGGGAGTGTCGCCGCTGCGGATGGCGACCCCGATGTCGGGCACGGGCAGGCCCAGCCGCTCGGACTGGAGCCGGATGCCGACCAGCGGGGCGCGGAGGTTGCGCTCGACGTCCACCGCCAGCGCCTTGAGGGGGGAGACGTAGAGGACCCGGCAGCGCTCGCGGCCGGGCGGCGGCGGCTCGGAGGCCAGGCGGTCGAGGCACCAGAGGAAGGCGGCCAGCGTCTTGCCGCTCCCGGTCGGCGCCGCCATGAGCGTGTGCCGGCCGGAGGCGACGGCCTGCCAGCCGCGCTCCTGCACCTCGGTCGGCGAGGCGAACGCGGCCCAGAACCACTCCCGGGCGGCGGGCGAGAAGAGGTCGAGGGCGCCGGGCATGTGACAAACGTTAGTTCGCGAACCGGATTCCTGCCAGAGGCCGGGGCGGCCGCCGCCCGGCTGGCGTGTTGCCGTACCTCCGAGACGTCATCCGACCGCTGAGACGTCCCCCACGTACGGCAAAGTCCGCGATGGACGGCGGCGGGCCGGACAAATCGCCGCTGTCGGAGCGGGGCGCGGCAGAATTAGCAGCAGTGACCCGACATCGCGTCCTCGACCCGGACGGCAGCCTGGTCGACGGCGCACAGCCGCGGCTGAGCCTCGAACGCACGGTGGAGGGGCTGCGGTGGATGATGCTCAGCCGCGCCTTCGACGCGCGCGCCACCGCGATGCAGCGCCAGGGCCGCTTCGGGACCTTCAGCCCGGTGAAGGGCCAGGAGGCGAGCGTCGTCGGCACCTCCCTGACGCTGGACCCGGCCGAGGACTGGATCGCCCCCTCGTACCGCGAGCTGCCCGCGCTGCTCAGGCACGGCCACCCGCTGGACCGGGTGGTGGCCGGCTACATGGGCAAGCTGGCCCCCTCCCGCATCCCCGACGACGTGCTGGTGCTGCCCAACCAGGTGGCGCTGGCCACGCAGCTCCAGCACGCGGTGGGCCTGGCCTGGGGGCTGAAGCTGCAGCGCCGGCCGGGCATCGTCATGGCCTACTGCGGCGACGGCGCGGCCAGCGAAGGCGACTTCCACGAGGCCTGCAACCTGGCCGGCGTCCGGCGCGCGCCGGTGGTGTTCGTGGTCATGGACAACCAGTGGGCCATCTCCACCAGCCGCGAGCTGCAGACCGCCGGCGAGTTCCACCGGCGGGCGGAGGGCTACGGCTTCCCGGGAGTGGCGGTCGACGGCAACGACCTGCTGGCCGTCTGCGAGGTCGCCCAGGAGGCGGTGGACCGCGCCCGGCGCGGGGAGGGGCCGACGCTCATCGACTGCTTCACGTACCGGCTGAGCTTCCACAACACCACCGACAACCCGCGCGCCTACCTGCCCGAAGGGTGGCTGGAGCGAGCCGAGGCGCTGGACCCCATCGCCCGCGTGCAGGCGTACCTGGCCGGCCGCGGCCTCTGGGACGACGCCGCCCGGTCGGCGGTCGAGGGGGAGATCGCCGAGCGCCTCGACGAGGCGGTCTCCTCGGCGGCCGCGATGCCGTCCGCGCGCCCTGGGGACGTGTTCGAGAACGCCTACGCCCGGCCGCCGGAGCGGGTCCGCCGGCAGCGCGAGGAGCTGTCCCGGCTGACCGGCGGGGGCGGCTGACCGGCGTGGCCGACCGCAACGTCATCGAGGCCATCCGCGACGCCCTGGCGCACGAGATGGCGCGGGACGAGCGGGTCATCCTCCTCGGCCTCGACGTCGGGAGGCTGGGCGGGGTCTTCCGGGCCACCCAGGGCCTCCTCGACCGGTTCGGGCCCGACCGCGTCGTGGACACGCCGCTCGCCGAGGGCGCCATCATCGGCAGCTCCCTGGGCCTGGCCATCAGCGGCCTCGTCCCGGTCGCCGAGATCCAGTTCCTGGGGTTCACGGCCCAGGCCTTCCACCAGATCGGTCCGCAGCTCGGCCGCTACCGCTATCGCAGCCGCGGCCGCTACGGCGCCCAGATCACGATCCGGGCGCCGTTCGGCGGCGGCGTGAAGACGCCGGAGTTCCACCCGGACGCGGTCGAGGCCCAGTTCGTTCAGACGCCGGGCGTGAAGGTGGTGTGCCCCTCCACGCCGGCGGACGCGAGGGGCATGCTGCTGGAGGCGATCCGCGACCCGGACCCGGTGCTGTTCCTGGAGCCCCAGCGGCTCTACCGAAGGGGCCGGCAGGAGGTGCCCGACGGCGACGAGACGGTGCCCTTCGGCAAGGTCCGGCTGGCGCGGGCCGGGCCGGACGTGACGCTGATCGCCTGGAGCGCCGCCGTCGAGCTGTGCGAGCGGGCGGCGGACGAGCTGGCCGGCGAGGGCATCGCCGCGGGCGTGCTCGACCTGCGCTCCCTGGTGCCGCTGGACGTCGAGGGCCTGGTCGCGGAGGTCTCGCGCACCGGCCGGGCCGTGGTCGTCCACGAGGCGCCGCTCTCCGCCGGCTTCGGTGCCGAGATCGTCGCCACCCTGCAGGAGGAGGCGTTCTACTCGCTGGACGCCCCGATCGCCCGCGTCACCGCCTGGGACACGCCGTACCCGCCGGCGTCGGTCGAGGGCTGGTACCTGCCGACGCTCCGGAGGGTGGTGGAGGCGGCCCGCCGGACCGCGAGCGCGTAGATGAATGATTCCGAATCCCGACGGATCTTCGGCGCCCATGCACCCCATCTCGCGGCCCACTTTTCTGGGGCACCTGGACACCGAATACCTCGCCGCTATTCGGAATCATTCATCTAGCGGCTCTCGGCGGCGGCCGCCTCATCCCTCCGGCCTGCCCAGCAGGCGCATGGCACCCTCCTCCGGGCGCACCCAGACCCGGTCCTGCGGACTGACCTGGAAGTCCGTCCGCGTCGAGACCTTCAGCAGCTGCGAGCCCAGCGTCAGCGTCAGCAGCAGGTGGGAGCCCAGTGGCTCGACGACGCCGACCTCGGCCGGCAGCGCCCCGTCGCTCTGGTCGTGGGACACCTCGATCCGCTCGGCCCGCACGCCCACGGCCACGGGCTCGCCCGGGCGGAAGCCGTCCTGCACGCCCAGGGGCAGGACGTGGCCCTCGATCTCGACCGCGCGCTCGCCCATGCGGCCCTGCAGGACGTTCATGGGCGGCGTGCCGATGAACTGCGCGACGAACACGTCGCCGGGCTGGTCGTAGACCATCATCGGCGTGTCCACTTGAAGGATGCGGCCGTCCCGCATCACCGCGGTGCGGTCGCCCATGCTCAGCGCCTCGACCTGGTCGTGCGTCACGTAGACCGTCGTGGTGCGCACCGCGTGCAGCAGCCGTTTGAGCTCCGCTCGCATCTGCAGCCTCAGCAGCGCGTCCAGGTTGCTGAGCGGCTCGTCCATCAGGATCACGGACGGCTCCATGACGAGCGCCCTGGCGACGGCCACGCGCTGGCGCTGCCCGCCGCTGAGCTGGCTCGGGTAGCGATCCAGCAGCCGCTCGATCTGCATCATCTCCACGGCGCTGGCCAGGCGGCGCCTGCTCTCGTCGCGGCCGATGCCGTGCATGCGCAGACCGAAGGAGATGTTGTCGCCGACCTTCAGGTGGGGGAACAGCGCGTAGCTCTGGAACACCATCGCGATGCCGCGCTTGCTCGGAGGCACGTCGGTCATGTCCCGGCCGTCGATCAGGATGGCGCCCTCGTCCGCCGTCTCGAAACCGGCCAGCAGTCGCAGCAGCGTCGTCTTTCCGCAGCCGCTGGGGCCGAGGAGCACCATGAACTCGCGGTCGTGGACGCTCAGCGACACGTCGTCCAGCGCGGTCGTGCCCGGATAGCGCTTGACGATGTGCTCGATGCTGATCTCCGCCATCAGTGTGCCCCCATGCGAAACGCGCTGAAGAGGTACGGACGCATGAAGAAGATGAAGACGAACGCGGGCACCATGAGCGCGAAGCCGCCCGCGAAGCGGAACGCCAGCGGCGAGACGGAGAGCTGCGACACCACCTGGGCGGGCAGGGTCGTGCTGTTCTGCGTCAGGATCACGGCGACGAAGACCTCGTTCCACGAGGTGACGAACGCGAAGAGCGCCGCGGCGGCGAGGCCCGGGACGCTGTTGGGCAGCACCACGCGCAGGACGGCCCCCAGCCGGTTCGTCCCGAGCGACATCGCGGCCTCCTCCAGCTCCGCCGGCACGCGCAGGAAGACGCTGGCCGACAGCAGCACGGTGAACGGCATGGTGATGGCCGCGTGCACCAGCCCGACCGACAGCACGGTGTCGTACAGGTTCCACTGGATGAAGGTGACCAGCAGCGGGATCGAGATGATGACCACCGGCACCGCGCGCACGTTGACCAGCAGCACCTGCAGCAGGTCCCGGCCCCGGAACTGGTAGCGGGCGATGGCGTAGCCGGCCGGGCAGCCGAACAGCAGCGACAGCACGACGGTGATGAGGCCGACGAGCACCGAGCGGCCCAGCGCCGGCAGGACGCCGTGGAACGTCACGAAGAACTGGATGTTCTCCAGGGACGGCGATCTCGGCACGAGCGAGAGCGGGTAGTCGAACAGCGAGCTCGGAGAGGAGAACGCGGCCAGCGTGATGAGGTAGACCGGCGCGAACATGAACAGTGTGATCAGCACGGCGCAGCCGTAGGCCAGCATCCGCTCCGGCGATGTCCGGCGCCGGGCGCGCGGCGCCGCGGCGGCGGTCGCGCTCACCGCTGGAACACCGCGCGCGGGGTGCGCAGCGCAGTCAGGTAGACGAATGTGGCGAGCGTGGAGAAGAGCAGCAGGATGACTGCGTAGACGGCCGCCATCTGGAAGTTGCGGGCCTCGTAGGCCCAGCTCTCCGTCTTGGTCGCCAGGACCGGCAGGCCGCTCCCCGTCAGCGCCAGCACCACCGCGAACACCTGGAAGGCGGCCGTCGTGCGCAGGATGAGCGCCACCTGCAGGGTCGGCTTCAGCAGCGGCAGCGTCACGTGCCGGAACCGGCGCCAGGCGCCGGCGCCGAGGATCGAGGCGGCCTCCCCCAGCTCCGCCGGGATCGACTGGATGCCGGACATGATGATCACCATCACCAGGGAGACAGAACGCCACGTCTCCGCCAGCACGACGGCCGCGACCATCCCCGGCAGGTCGTTGTAGTTGAGGAAGCCGACCGGGTGCGGGATCAGGTGCAGGTCCTGGAGCAGCGAGTTGAGGTAGCCGTGCTGCGTGAAGATGGACAGCCAGACGAGGCCCGCCGCCAGGTCCGAGATGGCCAGCGGGAAGCTCCATCCGTACAGGAAGAAGTTCGTCCCCCGGAGCCGGGTCTGCGCCAGCACCGCCATCACCAGGGCGATGGCGACCTCCACCGGGATGATGATCACCAGCAGCAGGAACGTGTTGCGGATCGCCAGAGTGAAGTCCGTGTCGGTCGCCAGCCGCTGGAAGTTGGCGAGCGTCCAGTGGCCGGTGGCCGTCTGGAAGGCGACGCCCAGCGCCCCCAGGATCGGCCAGCCCAGGAAGACGGCCAGGAACAGCACCGCCGGCGCCATCAGGAGGTACGGCTCCAGCGGCCGCAGCCGCGCGCGCACGCCGCCCCGGCCCGAGCGGCGGGCGACGCGCGGGGTGGTAGCGGCGCCTACTTGATCTGACATGGCCCGGTGCTCGGCGGGTCGGGCGGCCAGCACGGCGCCTTGGCCGTGTTGAGCTGCTGCTGGATCTGCGCGGCCTCGTAGTCCAGGGAGGACGCGACGTCCTGGTTGCGGAGGATGACCCGCGTGAAGACATCCTGGTAGGCCAGCTTGAAGGCGTCGGTCTGGTTCCCCAGGCCGACCTCCAGCAGCGCCGGGATGGCCTTCTTGTTGGCCAGGTACTTCGAGTTCGCGGCCGACTCCGCCGCGAGGGAGGCGGGAGCGTCCGAGCCGCTCAGGCTGACGCCCTGGATCGCCGGGAAGAAGCCCAGGGCCGCTCCGGTCGTCGCCTGCTGCTTGGGCCGCGTCAGCCAGTCGATCAGCGCCTCGGCGCCCGCCTTGTTCGGCGCGTTCTTCGGGATGGCCAGGCCGTTGATGACCGACATGTAGCCGAGCCCCTTCGGCCCGGCGGGCGCCGGCACGACCTGGAACTGGCTGGCCATGTTGTCGAGGGCGTTTGTGACGCGCGCCTGGTGGTCCCACGCGATCCAGACCTCGCCGCTCTGCAGCGGGTCCTGCATGTAGGCGTACGTCGTGGACTGCGGGTTGGTGACCGCCCACAGCCGCTTGAGCATCTGCCACATCTGGGTCGCGTCGGACGACTTGAAGTTGACGACCTCGGTCCCCGTGTAGGACGGGTAGGCGTAGCCCTGCAGGAAGCGGTTGAGCAGGCCGCCCTTGGTGCCCGGCGCGGCCGGCAGGCCGATCAGGCGCTCGCCCGTCGCCTTCTGGATGTCCTGGCCCCACGTGATGAGCTGCTCGTAGGTCAGGTTGTTGACGTCCGCGCCCTTGGGCAGGTACTGGAGGGCCTTCTTGTTGACGACCATCACGTAGGTGGCCTGGATCCAGGGGATGTAGTACTGCTTCTGGGTCCCGAACTTGCCGTTGTTCAGGAGCGCCGCGCTGAACTGGCGGTCCTTCTGCAGCTTCTGGAGCAGGGGCGTCAGGTCCTCCAGGCTGTCACCGGCCTGCAGGCCGGCCAGCCCGCCGTGCGTGGCGCCGATGACGTCGATGGTGCCGCGGCCGGCCTTCTGCTCGGCGACCACCTTGTCGGCGATCTGGCTCTCGGTGGACTGGCTGTTGAAGTCGGCGTTGCCGTTGAAGCCCTTCAGGACCTTGTCGTTCATGTCCTGGACTTCCTTCGCCGGCTGTCCCTGAGAGGACAGGAACTCCACGCTGCCCACGTTCTGCTGCGTCCCTCCGCTGGAGCCGGACGGAGGGGCAGGCGTCCCGCCGCAGGCGAAGCCCACGATGAGCGCCGCGCACGCGATCGACCAGAGTCGTCTTGACATCCGTGGTCCTCCCGGATCGGTGGTGGCCATCTGCTGATCTGACCCGAACGTACCTGCGGCGTCGGGGAATGTCTACAGCCTTAACCGGGGCCGCCGCGGCCGGGGCGCGACGCCCCCTGCTGGCACGTGGGGCACCAGTACGTCAGCCGGGGCAGCTCGCCCTGGAGCCGCGTGCGGACCGGCGTCCCGCACCTCGGGCAGGGCCGGCCGCCCCTGCCGTGGACAGCCGGGGGCCGCCCCTCGAACCGGCGCGGCGCCGCCGGCCGGAGGTTGGCCAGCATGGCGGCGCGGGCGGCCTGGAACAGCTCCGCCAGCGCCGCGTCTTCCAGCGTGTCGCTGGAGGCCCACGGGTCCAGGCGCAGCCGCCAGAGCGTCTCGCACTTGTAGACGTTGCCGATGCCGCTGCACACGCGCTGGTCCAGCAGCAGCTCGCCGAGCGGCGTGGAGCCGAGCGCCCGGGCGCGGGCGACCACCTCGTCCAGCCGCAGGTCGGCCGCCAGCAGTTCCGGCCCGAGGTGCGCGATCGGCTCGCGGCCCTCCCGCACCAGGTCCACCACCGGCGCCGAGAAGCAGACCGCCAGCCACTCGCCGAACTCCAGCACCGCCCGCGCCTGCCGCTCCGGGCGCTGCCACCGCTGCCCGGCGCGATAGAGGTGCCACGAGCCGTTCATCCGCATGTGCGAGTGCAGCGTCCAGCCGCCCGTGAAGCGCATGAGCAGGTGCTTGCCGGCCGGCTCCACGGCCTCCAGCGTCCGGCCCACGAGCCGGCCGAAGCGCTCGGGCCGGGCGGCCGTCACGACCAGGCCGCCCACGCGCTGCCGGAGGCCGGCCGCGGTTCGCCAGATGGTGTCGCCTTCGGGCATCGCCACCGAACCTACACTCGCCGCGTGGGCGAGACCATCCTGGGCGCCGGCCGGGACGCGGAGATCGTCGACCTGGGCGGGGGTCGGGTGCTGCGCCGGCCCCGCCGGCCGCGCCCGCTGGACGGCGAGGCGCTGCTCATGCGGCACGTCGCGGCCGCCGGCTACCCGGCGCCAGCCGTCCTCGAGGTCCGCCCGGACGGCCTGGTGATGGAGCGCGTCGAGGGCGCCAGCCTGCTGGACGACCTGCGGGCCCGGCCCTGGCGGCTGCGCCGCCACGCCCGCACGCTGGCCGAGCTGCACCGGGCGCTCCACCGCATCCCCCCGCCGGCCGGGGCGCGCGCGGCATACGGCCCGGCCGCCGAGGGCGACGTCACCGTCCACGGCGACCTGCACCCGGCCAACGTCCTCCTGTCCCCGCGAGGCCCGGTCGTGATCGACTGGGCCAGCGCCGGCAGGGGGCCGGCCGGAGCCGACGTCGCGGAC
>JBKPCH010000071.1:0-4086 GCA_046727275.1 Candidatus Dormiibacterota bacterium | reverse complement strand
CGCTCCCGCCGAGGCCGCGGAGCTCGCTGGCGCGGAGGCTGCGCTGGCCGCCGGCGGCGGCGACGCGGCGCTGCTGGCGGCGGTCCGCCGGCTCCACCGTCTCGCGTACCCTGTGCAGCCATCGTGACGGGTTCGCAGTTCTCGGCCTGCTTCCGCGGCGAGGTGGGCAAGGCGATCGTGGGCCAGGCCGAGGCGGTGCGCCTGTGCGCCCTGGCGCTGGTGGTCGGCGGCCACGTCCTGCTCGAGGGCGTGCCCGGCACCGGCAAGACGCTGCTGGCCAAGTCGGTCGCCCGCGTGCTGTCGCTGCGCTACGGCCGCGTCCAGTTCACACCGGACCTGATGCCGGCCGACATCGTGGGCACGTCCGTGTACGACCTGCAGACGCGCACGTTCAACGTCCGCCAGGGCCCGGTGTTCACGAACGTGCTGCTGGCGGACGAGATCAACCGGGCGCCCGCCAAGGTCCAGTCGGCGCTGCTGGAGGCGATGGAGGAGCGGGGCGTCTCCCTGGAGGGCCGCCAGCTGCCGCTGCCCGACCCCTTCGTGGTGCTGGCCACCCAGAACCCGGTCGAGTACGAGGGCACGTACCCGCTGCCGGAGGCGCAGCAGGACCGGTTCCTGTTCAAGGCCGTGCTGGACTACCCGACCGAGGCGGAGGAGATGGAGGTCCTGGGCCGCTGGGACGCCGGCATCGAGCTCCGCGACCCCGAACGGGCCGGCGTGCGACCGGTCCTGGACGGCGCCGCCCTGGAGGCGGTCCGCCGGCAGGCCGCCGCCGTCCACGTCGACGAGGGCATCCGCCGCTACGTCGTCGCGCTGGCGGGCGCCTCGCGCCGGGCCCCGGAGCTCGTGCTCGGCGCCTCGCCGCGGGCGGAGGTGCTCCTGCTGCTGGCGGCCAAGGCCGCGGCCGCGCTCGACGACCGCGAGTTCGTGACGCCGGACGACGTCAAGTCCCTGCTGGCGCCGACGTTCCGGCACCGGCTGGTCCTCCGGCCGGAGTCCGAGGTCGCCGGCCAGACCGCGGACTCGGTGCTGGCGGAGATCGCGGCGCAGGTGACGCCGCCACGCTGAGCCTGCGCCGGGCGTCCCCGCTTGGCCTGGTCCCGGCCTGGCGGACGCTCGCGGGCCTGGCCGGCGGCGCGCTGCTGGTGGCGCTGACGTGGCTCTCGCCGCTGCTCTGGCCGGTCGTGGCCGGCTACCACGCCGCGCTGGCCTGGACGCTGGTGCGCGACGCCCGCCGGCTGCCCGGGCCGGACGGGTTCGTGGCCTCCCGTCACCTGCCCCGGCCGCTGTCGCTGGGGGCCGAGGAGACCGTGCTGGTCGGCATCTCCTGCCCGGGCGCGGCCGGCCTCCGCTGCGCCGTGGCGGACCACGTGCCGGCCGGGCTCGGCGCGCGCCCCCGGCGCGTGGAGGGGACCTTCGACGCCGCGGGGCAGGCCGTCCTGGAATACACGACCCGGCCGCCGCGCCGGGGCGCCTACTCGCTGCCGGCGCTGGACGTTCGCGTCTGGCGCGAGGGCGGCTGGTGGGCCCGCCAGGTGCGCCTGCGGGTGGCCGACGAGGCGGCCGTGTACCCGGACGTGCAGGCCATCCGCCGCTGGCAGCTCTCGCTCCGGCGCGGCGTCCGGCCCCTTCCGGGCATGCGGCGGGCCCGGCCGCCCGGCGCCGCCACCGCCGCCGCCGGGCTGCGCGACTACCTCCCGGGGGACGACGTGCGCCGCATCCACTGGAAGGCGACGGCCCGGCGGGACCACCCCGTCACCACGGAGCTGGAGGCGGAGCGCGGCCAGCAGGTCGTGGTGGCCGTGGACTGCGGCCGGCTGATGACGGCCCCGGCCGGCCACCTCAGCAAGCTCGACCACGCCGTCAACGCGGCCCTGCTGCTGGCCTGGGCGGCCCAGGCCCAGGGCGACCGGGTGGGGCTTCTCACGTTCGACGAGCAGGTCCACTCCTTCCTCGCGCCGCGGCGCGGCGAGCGCCAGGTCCACCGCGTCAACGAGGTCCTGTACCGGGTGCGGCCGGTGTACGCGGAGCCCGACTTCGGGGCGGCCTTCGCGTACCTGGCGCGGCAGGTCCGGGGACGCTCGCTGGTCGTGGCGCTGACGGACGTGCTCGACCCGGCGGCGTCGGCCGACCTGGTGGCGCACGGCCTGCGCCTGGGCGCCCGCCACCGGCTGCTGGTCGTGGCCATGACCGACCCGGCGGTGGTCGCGGCGCTGCGGCGCCCGCCGGCGCGGTCGGCCGACATCTACCGCTGGGGGGCCGCCGAGGAGCTGCAGTCGGCCCGCCGGCGAGCTTTCGAGACGCTGCAGCGGGGCGGGGTGGAATGCCTCGACGTGGAGGCCGGCCGCCTGAGCCCGGCCCTCGTGGAGCGCTACCTGGAGCTCAAGGAGCGGGGGCTCATCTAGCGCTGTCCTTGCCCCCGGCCCGCCAGCAGCAGCCACGCGTACAGCAGCCCGCCGGTGACCACCCCCACCGCTGCCTTGGCCGCGAACGGGGCCGCGGACGGGCTGAGGTTGCCCTCGATGACCCCGGCGACGACCAGCAGCGGGCCCAGGCCGACCAGCAGCACGTACGCGCGGCGGCCGGCGAGCGCCAGGGCGTCGCGCCGGCTGTAGTCCCCGGGCTGCAGCAGGGACCAGCCCAGCATCAGGCCCGCGGCGCCGGCGGCCACCACCACCGACAGCTCCAGCGGCCCGTGCCCGACCACGAACTCCAGCAGGCCCCCGCCGACCCCGTAGGCGGTGGTCAGGCCCAGCAGCGCGCCCAGGTGGACCCCGTTCAGCACCAGCACCGCCATGGTCGGCAGCGCGAACAGGATTCCCAGGGTGAAGGCCAGGATCGAGACCCAGATGTTGTTCGTCATGATCAGGCCCGAGGCCAGCGGCCGGGCGTCGGGCGGGATGTCGGTCCAGAGCCGGTGGTGCTTGATCAGGTCGAGCAGCGGCGGCGAGACGAACCGGTCGGCCAGCCCCGGCTCGGCCAGCAGCGCCGCGAACGCGATGGCGGCGGGGCCGAAGAGGAGCAGCGCCGAGGCCACCAGGAACGGGGCGGAGGCCCGGTACGTGCGGGGGACCGTGCTGGCGTAGAAGCGGGCCACGCGGGCGAGCACCGGCGACCGGTCGCGGTACACGGCCGAGTGGCCCCTGGCGACCAGCCCGTTGAGGTAGTGGACGACCGGCTCGTCGGGCCAGTCGCGCTGAGCCCGGGCGAGGTCGGCCGCCGACCGCCGGTACAGGGCCGCCAGGTCCAGCGCCTCGGCGGGCCGCAGGCCGCCGGCACCGCGCGAGCGGCGGAGCAGCGCCTCCAGCCGCTGCCACTCGGCGCGATGCCGCCCGACGAATTCCTCCGCGCGCACCGACCTATGATGCCTGCCGTGTCGTGGCAGGGGCCGGCGGAGCCCGGCGGGGAGGAGCTGGTCGTGGCCACCCCGGAGCGGGTGGCCTTCCGGTTCGAGACGGCAGGGCTGGGCAGCCGCTTCGTGGCCCAGCTGATCGACGGCCTGATCCTCGGCGGCATCCTGCTCGCGCTCGGGTCGGCCAGCATCGGCATCGCCACGTTCCTGGATGCGCCCACTGTGGCGACCCTGCTGTTCGGGCTGGGCGGGTTCGCTCTGCTGTGGGCCTTCTGGATCCTGCCCGAGGCGCTCTGGTCCGGCCAGACGGTTGGCAAGCGGGTCATGCACCTGCGCGTGGTGGACGCGAGCGGCGGGCCCATCGGGCCGGGGCAGGCGGTTGTCCGCAACCTGTTCCGGCTCGTCGACTTCCTGCCGCTGTACTACGCGGTCGGCACCGTGGCGATCTTCCTCAGCGAGCGCAACCAGCGGCTGGGGGACCTGGCGGCGGGGACGGTCGTGGTCCGGGAGCGCCTGGCCGTCCGGCTCGGCGACCTGAAGGGCTCGGACGGGCCGCCGGGCGCGCCCGCCCCCGCCCCCGCGCCCGCCCCGTCGCGGCTGGACCCCGCCCTCCGCCGGTTCGTGGTGGCCTACGCCCAGCGCCGCCCGGGCCTCCCCCCGGACCGGCGCGAGCAGCTGGCCAGCCAGGCCGAGCCCGCGCTGCGGGCGGCGCCTGTCTCTTATACACATCT
>JBKPCH010000070.1:0-14949 GCA_046727275.1 Candidatus Dormiibacterota bacterium | reverse complement strand
TCACGTTCCTGAACGCACCGCTGGCCGCCCGCCGCGGCCAGACGGTCACGCTGCGCGTGCAGACGGCACCGGGCGTGCGATGCGCCACCAGCGTCGGCTACCCGAACGCGCCGGCGCTGGACCCGGCCAGGTCGGACGCAGCCGGCATCGTGAGCTGGACCTGGCACGTGAGCAGCCACACGCAGCGGGGCAGCTGGCCGATCCAGACGACCTGCGGCCGCGCAGCGTCGTCGTCTCTGCTCCTGGTCAGCTGACCGTGGTCGAGCAGGCAGGCCCGGCGTCCTTTCCGGCCGTCGAGCTGTCCGGAGTCGGCGTCGTCTCGCTGGTGGCACTGACCGACCTGCGCGAGGCCAGGGTGGCCGAACAGGCGGTCGTGGACCGGCTCGCCTGGCAGCTGGAGGACATGGACCGGCAGGTCGAGGACCGTCTGGCGGAGGCCGGAGCGCTCCTCGTGCCCCGCCAGGCCTGGTGGGAGGTCCCGCCCGGGACCGTCCCGCACGTCGCCGAGGCGGAGCGCCTGGCGCACCGCATCGCCGGCCTGGACCAGCGGATCGCGACCGCCGGGCCCGAGAGGGGCGACCCGGCCGCCGCGCTTCGCCGCTTGACCGGCGGGGGCCCCCGGCGGGACCGCGCCCGCGCCTCCGCGGCGCTGCGTCAGGCACTGGTTCAGGTCGCGCGGGACGCCACCCTGGCCGGCGCCCGGGTCCCGGACGCGGAGCCGCTGCTGCAGCAGGCGGTCGACCTGGAGGCGCGGGCGGAGTACGGTCGCCGCGCGCTGGGGGAGGCCCTGGCCAGGCTGGGCGCGCTGCACCAGGAGGTGCGGGCCCGCGAGGAGGCCGAGCGGGAGCTGGGCTTCGACTCGCTCCACCTGGCCGCCTATTTCCGCGTCCACGGCCTGCCCGCCGTCCAGGTCTCCCTGCCGCTGCGGCAGGGAGAGGTCGCCCACCTGGCGACCGGGGCGGCGCTGGGGCGGCTACCGCCCGGTCCCCGCCGGACGGCGGGCGCCGGGGTCGGGGCGCCCGCGCTCGCCCACACCGGGATCCGCCAGTGGGTGGGCGTGTTCCTCAACCGTGCGGCCCCGGTGCAGACCCCGGCGGACCGGGGCACGCTGGTCGTGACGAACCAGCGGGTGGAGTACGTGGGCGGGGGCGAGGCCGTCTCCGTCCCGCTCGCGGCGGTGCTCGACGTGGAGGTGTACGCCGACGCGGTGGCGATCTACCGGCTCGGCCGGGAGGCGCCCGACCTGTTCCTGGTGGGCGAGCCGCGGCAGGTGGCCTTCTACCTGAACTGGGCGCTGGCGACGAGCTTCGGCGGCTGAGCGTCCCCGGCGCCGGCGTGCGCAGCTGGCGCCGCCGGCTCAGGCCGGCGGCACCAGCCCCAGCACCTGGTTGGCGTAGTCGGCGCTGCCGCCGTAGACCGCCAGGGCGGACCACAGGGTCCGGCGCCGGCCGTCCACGGCGCCGCGCTGCAGCCGGGCCAGGTACGAGCCGGCGACCAGCATGCTGTCGCGCGGGCGGTAGGGGTCGCGGGCCGACGAGGGCGCGGCCGCCGCCTCCTGCCTCCAGGTCGAGGGCAGGAACTGCATGAAGCCCATCGCATGCTGGCCTCCGGCCACCGGTGTCGGGTTCACCCAGTCGCCGACTCGCCGTCCGTCCTGCAGCCCCAGCAGCGTCGCGGTGGCGCCGCCCGGCTGGAGCGCGGCCGCGTCGACCCGGGCGCGCAGGTCGGCCGGCACCAGCGAGTCGGGCAGGCCGCTGCGGCAGCGGCCGAAGTCGCACTCCACCTTGCTGATCGCGAGCAGGACGTCCGGGTCCACGCCGGTCAGGCCGCCCACCTCGCGGGCGACGCGGGCCAGGGTCGCCGGCGCGCCGGCGACCCCGATGCTCCTCGAGGCCGTGTCCGCCGTACGCGCCTGCGGACCGGTCGCGACGACCAGGACCAGGAGCCCGAGCACGACCACTCCCCCCAGAGAGGCTTTCCCCACCGTTGGCCACAGGATAGCGGCCCCGACGGACGCCGCCGGGTTGACAACCTCTCGGAAGCTGGGAGAATCGATTGGCTGCCCGGCGGCGGCACCGGCGGCCTGACTTCCTCCGTCACCCGACCTCGGAAGCGTACGGCTCCATGGGCGAGACTCGCGGCATCCGGATTCGCACCGAGTTCCAGCTCGGCGGTCGTGGCCCACCCTCCAGACGGTCCTCCAAAGCCTGGCACGCGTGGTTCGGGCTGCCCGGACCACAAGGAGGGTGTGTTACATGCAGTGGAATCTCCGCGGGCTCGTCGGGCGCAGGGTCAGGGTCGCGGCGGTGGCGGTCCTGGCGGCGCTGCTGGTCGGACCGGCCGCCTCGGCCAGCGGCCAGCCCGCCTTCATGGACCCGCACCGATCGGTCGAGGACCGCGTCGGCGACCTCCTGGGCAGGATGACGCTGCCCGAGAAGATCGGCCAGATGGTCCAGATCGAGGTGACCCAGGTCACCGATACCAACAACAGCTGCACCAGCCAGGGCGGCTTCAACCAGCCGAACCCGGTCTGTGAGCAGAAGATCTTCGTCGACAACCACGTGGGGTCGATCCTGGCCGGCGCAACGGACATCCCCGTGGACACGACCGGCTCGGGCGGCACCGGCAACACGGGCCACGACTGGGCGAACGAGTACAACACGATGCAGCAGTTCGCGATCTCGAACTCTCGGCTGCGCATCCCGGTCATCTTCGGCGTCGACGCCGTGCACGGCTTCGGCCACCCGTTCCAGGCGCCCCTCTTCCCGCACTCGATAGGGATGGGCGCGACCTGGGACCCCGCCGCGGCGAGGGCCGGCGGCGTGGTCACCGGCAACGCGCTGGCGGCCACCGGCTGGAACTGGGACTTCGCCCCGGTCCAGGACCTGACCCGCGACAACCGCTGGGGCCGGACCAACGAGACCTGGGCCGAGCAGCCCGTGCTCGCGGCGGCGATGGGCGCCGCCAACGTGAGTGGCCTGCAGAGCGTCGGCAGCGCCCAGTCGCTGCGGGTGACGGCCACCGTCAAGCACTTCGCGGGCTACTCGGAGTCGATCAACGGGCACGACCGGGCCGAGGCGCAGCTGCCGGTCCGGTACCTCCAGGACGTCTTCCTGCCGTCCTACGCCGGCGGCCTCGACGCGGGCGTGGGCACCGTCATGGTCAACTCGGGGTCCGTCAACGGCATCCCCGCGACGGCATCCCGCTTCCTGCTGACCGAGGAGCTGCGCAACCGGCTGGGCTTCCGGGGCGTGGTTATCAGCGACTTCGGCGACGTCCCGGCGCTGGCCAACTCCTATCACGTGGCGGCTGATCTCGCGGGCGCCGCGGCCCTGGCCGTGAACGCCGGCGTCGACATGGCCATGCTGCCGTTCAACGCCGACCAGTGGTCGGCCGCGATGCTGCAGGACGTCCAGACCGGGCGGATCTCGGAGGAGCGCATCGACCGCTCGGTCCGGCGGATCCTCGCCCTGAAGTTCGACCTCGGGCTCTTCGATCACCCGTTCGTCGACGCTGGCGCCGCCGACGCCGCGGTCATGGCCGGCCGGGACGTCACCCTGCAGGCCGCCCGTGAGTCCATCACGCTGCTGCGCAACCAGGGCGGCGTGCTGCCGCTCGCGCCCGGCGCCCGCCTCGTGGTGACCGGACCGAGCGCCGACTCGATGACCAACCAGCTGGGCGGCTGGAGCGTCAGCTGGCAGGGCGTCTTCGGCGCCGGCCACGTCTGCTGCATGGGGCCGCCCGACCAGATCCCGCCCGGCACCACCGTGCTGCAGGGCATCCGGGCGGAGGATGCCAACACGGTCTTCGCCCCGGACCAGGCGTCCGCGGTCGCGGCGGCGGCATCTGCCGACGCGGTCGTGGTGGCGGTCGGCGAGAAGGCGTACGCCGAGGGACTGGGCGACAACCCGGCCCCGCAGCTGCCGCCAGACCAGAAGGCGCTGATCAGCGCCCTGGAGGCCACCGGCAAGCCGGTGATCGTCGTGGTGATCGCGGGCCGGCCGGTCGGGCTGGGGCCGGCCGAGAGCGCCAGCGGGCTGCTCATGGCGTACCAGGGCAGCACCGAGGCGGGCACCGCCGTGGCGGATGCGATCTTCGGCAGGATCAACCCGGGCGCGAAGCTCTCTCTGACCTGGCCGTCCGACGCGGCGGCCCCCGGCGGCGACTTCAACGGCGGAGCCCCGTCGCCGCTCGGCGATCAGCCGAAGTTCTTCGACCAGCTGCCGGCCACCAGCTTCGGCCAGGGCAGCGGCTACAACCCCCTGTACCCGTTCGCGTTCGGGCTCTCGTACACCACTTTCGGGACCAGCGGGCTCTCCGTGACGCCCAGCGTGTCGCGCCGGGGCACCGTGACCGTCACGGTGACCGTGACGAACACAGGCAGCCGGGCTGGCGTGGACGTAGTGCCCGTCTACGTGAGCCAGCCGGTCAGCCCCGTCCTCGTGCCACCGAAGCGGCTCGCAGGCTTCGCGCGAGTGAGCCTGGCAGCGGGCGCGTCGCAGACCGTGCACGTCTCGTTTCCGACCTCCGTCCTGGCCGTCACGCCCGGTGACGTCGAGTCGTCCGGCCGCCGGGTGGTCGAGACGGGCGCCTACCAGGCCGTGGTGGACGCGCTGACGGCGCCGTTCACGATCACCGGCTGAGTCCTCCTGCTGGCACGGCCCGGCCCCGCGGGGTCGGGCCGCCTGCCGGCTCGGTCGCAGGCTCGTCCGACCCCTGGGCCAGCCCCATGCGACCTCGGCCCGCTCTGCCTCTCCCGGCAGGCACTACCGTATGGTCTCGTGACCGAGCCCTCGAAGCGCCGCGTCGACCCGATCAACGCCCTCCGCCAGCGCCGGTACGAGGCGGCCCACGGCGACGCCGAGGGCTTTCGCCGCCAGCACGAGAAGGGCAAGCTGACCGCCCGGGAGCGCATCCAGCGGCTCGTCGACCGAGGCTCCTTCGAGGAGCTGGACCTGTTCACCAGGCACCGCTCCAGCCAGTTCGGGCTGGCGGACCGGCGGCCGTACGGCGACGGCGTGGTGACCGGGCTGGCGACGATCGGCGGGCGGGACGTGATGCTGTTCAGCCACGACGCGGCCGCGTTCGGCGGCTCGCTGGGAGAGGCGTTCGCCGAGAAGGTCTGCAAGGTCATGGACCGCGCCTACGGCAGCCGCGTGCCGATCGTGGGCATCAACGACTCCGGGGGCGCCCGCATCCAGGAGGGCGTCGTCTCGCTGGCCGGCTATGCGGAGATCTTCTGGCGCAACGTCGAGTCCAGCGGCGTCATCCCCCAGCTCAGCCTGATCCTGGGCCCCTGCACGGGCGGGGCCGTCTACTCGCCGGCCATGACCGACTTCACGTTCATGGTCCACGGCGTCGGCTACATGTTCATCACCGGCCCCGAGGTCATCAAGGTGACCACCGGCGAGGAGGTCACCTTCGACTCCCTGGGCGGCGCCGAGGTGCACAACACGAAGTCCGGGGTGGCGCACTTCCTGGCCCAGACCGAGGACGAGTGCTTCGAGCAGGTGCGGCGCCTGCTCACTTTCCTGCCCCAGCACTCGGGCGAGCAGCCGCCGGTGGCGGAGGCGCTCGACCCGGTCGACCGCAGGGACCCCGAGCTGGCCCGGCTGATCCCGGACGCAGCGAACCAGCCCTACGAGATGCGGGACGTGATCCGGCGCGTGGTGGACGGGGGCGACTTCCTCGAGGTGCAGCCGTTCCACGCCATGAACCTGGTGGTGGGGTTCGCGCGGCTCGGCGGCCACCCGGTCGGCGTCGTGGCCAACCAGCCCAAGGTGATGGCGGGGGCGCTCGACATCGACGCCTCGGTGAAGGGCGCCCGGTTCGTGCGCTTCTGCGACGCCTTCAACATCCCGCTGGTCGTGTTCGAGGACGTCCCGGGCTTCCTGCCCGGCACCAGGCAGGAGTACGGGGGCATCATCCGCCACGGCGCCAAGCTCCTGTACGCGTTCTGCGAGGCGACGGTGCCGAAGCTGACCGTCATCACGCGCAAGGCCTACGGGGGCGCCTACTGCGTCATGTGCTCCAGGCACATCCGGGCCGACTACAACGTCGCCTGGCCCACGGCGGAGGTCGCCGTGATGGGGCCGGAGGCCGCCGTCAACGTCATCTTCCGGCGCCAGATCGAGGCCGCCGCCGACCCCGCCGCGCGCCGGGCCGAGCTGGTCGCGGAGTACAGCGAGCAGTTCGCCAACCCGTATGTGGCGGCCGAGCGCGGCTACCTGGACGAGGTCATCGAGCCGCCCCAGACGCGCCCGGCGCTGGTCCGAGCGCTGCGGCTGTCGCTGCGCAAGGAGCGGCGGCGGGCCCCTCGCTGGCACGGCAACATCCCGCTGTGAGGCGGGCGCCAGCCGGCCGCCGCCGGCCCGGCGTCGCCGGGCCAGGGCCCGGGGGTAGTCTTCTCAACCGGCTATGAAGCTGCTCGAATACCAGGCGAAGGAAGTTCTGGCCCGGCTCGGCATCGCCATCCCGCCGGGCCGGGTCGCCCACACGCCGCAGGAGGCGGCACAGGCGTGCGCCGACCTCGGGCCGGTGGCCGTCAAGGCGCAGGTGCCGGTGGGGGGCCGGGGCAAGGCCGGAGGCATCCAGCTGGCCGCCACCCCCGAGGAGGCCGCCGCGGCCGCGAACCGGATCATCGGCATGGACATCAAGGGGTTCCGGGTCCCCCTCGTGTACTGCGAGACGGCGCTCGACATCGCGCGGGAGCTCTACCTCGGCTTCACGGTCGACCGGGACGCCCGGGCCAACATCCTGATGCTCTCCGCGAAGGGGGGCATGGACATCGAGCAGGTGGCCGAGGAGTCGCCCGAGGCGATCGCCAGGCTCTACCCGAACCCGTGGCGGGGCCCGCTCGACTTCGAGCTGAACCAGCTCGCCTTCGACGCCGGCCTGGGCCGGCACGCCCGCGCCCTGGTCCCGCTCATCAAGCGCCTCTACCGGGCCATCCCCGAGCACGACGCCCTGACGGCCGAGATCAACCCGCTCGTGGTGACCGGGGACGGCAGCCTGGTCGCCGGCGACGCCAAGCTGGAGACCGACGAGAACGCCAGCTTCCGGCAGCGCGAGCTCGAGGGCCGCTACGCCGGCATCCTGGAGGGCGACCCCTACGAGGTCGAGGCCCAGCGCCGGAACCTGACCTACGTCTCGCTCGACGGCGACGTGGGCATCATCGGCAACGGGGCCGGGCTGTGCATGGGCACCCTGGACATGGTGCAGCGCGCCGGGGGCCGCGCCGCCAATTTCTGCGACATCGGCGGCGGCGCGAAGGCCGAGGTGGTCGAGAACGCCCTGACCGTCATCCTCATGAACACGAAGGTGCGCGGCGTGCTGATCAACGTCTTCGGCGGCATCACCCGCGGCGACGAGGTGGCGAGGGGCCTGGTCCAGGCCCGCGACAACCTGAAGATGACCCTGCCGCTGGTGGTGCGGCTGTCGGGCACCAACGAGGAGGAGGGCCGGGCGATCCTCGAGCAGAACGGCATCGAGCCCGGCGCCAGCGGCTGGGAGGCGGCCCAGAAGATCGTGGAGCTGACGCGAAGATGAGCGACTTCGAATTGCGGCGAGGTATTCGGTGTCCAGGTGCCCCAGATCGTGGTCCGGCGCCGAGGACCGGAAGGAGCGCCCTCCAGGGCGTGACTGAGGACCGCAGAAGCCGGGCCGCGAGATCCCGGGGTCCCCGCGAAATCGCGGTGGCGGGGTGCGGATTTCGCGGGGTGGGGTGGGGTGCATGGGCGCCGAAGATCCGTCGAAATTCGGAGCCGCTCATCTAAATGCCGATACTGCTGACCAGTGAGACACCGGTGGTCGTCCAGGGCATCACGGGCCGCGAGGGCTCGTTCCACGCCGAGCAGATGCAGCTCGCCGGCACCCGGCTGGTGGGCGGCGTCAGCCCTGGCAAGGGCGGCTCCACCCACCTGGGCGTCCCCGTCTTCGACACCGTCCGGGCCGCGGTCTGCGAGACCGGCGCCACCGCGAGCGGCATCTTCGTGCCGGCGCCCTTCGCCGCCGACGCCATCATGGAGTCCGCCGCGGCGGGCGTCACCCTCATCGCCTGCATCACCGAGGGCATCCCGATCCAGGACATGATCCGGGTCAAGGACTTCCTGCGCGGCTACCCGGAGGCCCGGTTGATCGGGCCCAACTGCCCGGGCCTCCTCACGCCCGGCCAGGGCAAGATCGGCATCATCCCGCAGCGGTTCAGCAGCCCCGGCCCGGTGGGCATCGTCTCCCGCAGCGGCACCCTGACCTACGAGACGATGGCCGCCCTCACGACCGCCGGGCTCGGCCAGTCCACCATCGTCGGCATCGGCGGGGACCCGGTGCTGGGCCTCACCTTCGCCGACGTGCTGGAGCTGTTCGAGCAGGACCCGGCGACGACGCACGTCGCCGTGATCGGCGAGATCGGCGGCTCCGACGAGGAGCGGGCGGCGGAGCTGCTGGGCCGCGGCTCGCGCCTCAGGGCCGTCGCCTTCATCTCCGGCCGCACCGCGCCGGAGGGCAAGCGGATGGGCCACGCGGGGGCCATCGTCTCCGGCAACCGGGGCACGGCGAAGAGCAAGGAGGAGGCCTTCCGCGCCGCCGGCGTGCCGGTGGCGGAGACCACGCAGGAGATCGTCTCGCTGCTTACAAAGTCTTGACAGCGGCGATGCAACAGGCAGGGCGGTGCGGCCGTAGATTCTGGCATGGAGATGCTCGAAGACGTCGCCGCCTACCTGACCATCGCCCCGCTGGTCGTCACGCTGGTGCTGGGTCTCCTGGCCGCCAGGTGGTACGCCGGCTCGCGCCGGGCGCCGGCCCCCATCCGGGTCCGGGTGGAGAACCGGCCCCGCCGCTGACCCCGCCACCCTCTGGAGGTCTGGCGGCGTGCTGACGGCGCGCGTCGCCCTCGTCAGGGCGGATGGCGAGGCTCGTCTCCAGAACGCGTTCGTCCTGGTCGGGCTCCTCCTGTGGATGGCCTACACCAGGGTGTTCTGGGCCGCGTCCGCCCTGCACGTCACGCTGCCGCCCTGCCCGTTCCTGCGCCTGACCGGCCACCCGTGCCCCTTCTGCGGCGGCACCCGCTCCTTCGCCTACGTGTGGCAGGGCGACCTCCGCCACGCTTCCCTGCTGTACCCCCTCGGGCCCGCGCTCTTCGTGGGCACCCTGCTGGCGATCCCGCTGGTCGCGGCGGCCGTGCTCTCCGGCCGGACGGTGCGGCTGCAGGTGCCCGAGCGGCTGCGGCGGACGCTGGTGGCCGTGGTGCTGGGCGTGCTGGGCGTGAGCTGGGCGCTCAAGCTGACGGTCCTGCCGAACTAGAGGCCGCTCTAGGATGGATGGCGCGTGGACTTCGAGCTGACCGACGAGCAGCGGGCGGTCCGGGACCTGTGTCACGACTTCGCCCGCGAGGTGGTGGCGCCGGCCGCGCCCGCGCTGGACCGCGAGCGCCGCTTCCCCTACGACATCGTGCGCCAGATGGGCGAGCTGGGCCTGTTCGGCCTGCCCTTCGCCGAGGAGTGGGGGGGAGCCGGCGGCGACTTCCTCTCGTACTGCCTGGCCATCGAGGAGATCGCGAGGGCCGACGCCGGCACGGCGATCACCCTCGAGGCCGCCGTGTCGCTGGGGGCGGCGCCGATCCACGACTACGGCACGAAGGCCCAGAAGGAGCGCTGGCTGCCGGACCTGCTGGCGGGCCGGACGCTCTGGGCCTTCGGGCTGACGGAGGCGGGGGCCGGCTCGGACGCCGGCGGGACCCGGACCCGGGCGGAGCTGGTAGAGGGCTGCTGGGTCGTCGACGGCAGCAAGCAGTTCATCACCAACTCCGGGACGGACATCTCGGCCGGCGTGACGATCACCGCCGTCACGGCCCGGGACGGGGGCGCGCCGCGGGGCGAGATCAGCGCCCTCCTCGTCCCCCGCGACACGCCCGGCTACGAGGTCCAGCCGGCGTACGACAAGCTGGGCTGGCACTGCTCGGACACCCACCCGCTGGCGTTCAGCGACTGCCGGGTGCCCAAGGAGAACCTGCTCGGCCGGCGGGGTGGCGGACTGCGCCAGTTCCTGCGCACCCTGACTGGCGGCAGGGTGGCGATCGCGGCGCTCTCGGTCGGCCTGGCCCAGGCCTGCCTGGACGCGTCGCTGGCCTACGCCCGCGAGCGGCGCGCGTTCGGCCGCCCCATCTCCAGCTTCCAGGCCATCCAGTTCAAGCTGGCCGACATGGCGACCGAGGTGGAGCTGGCGCGGCTCATCACCTACAAGGCGGCGGTCACGTACCAGGCCAGCCGGCGCACGACCGGGGACGTGCAGCGGCTGGCGGCGATGGCGAAGCTGTACGCGTCCGAGGCCTCGAAGCGCGCGGCCGACCAGGCGGTGCAGATCCACGGCGGCTACGGCTTCATGGAGGAGTACCCGGTCGCCCGCTACTGGCGCGACGTGAAGGTCAACGAGATCGGCGAGGGCACGTCGGAAGTGCAGCGGATGCTCATAGCCCGGGAGCTGGGCTGCTGACGGCTCCGGGGGTGGGATGGCGGGCGGAGCCCGCCATCCCGGTCGCTCACCTCAGTCGTCGTCCCCGCCCGGCATGAGCTGGCCGCGGATCTCGCCGGCCTTGAACACGTTGGTGTGGATGTTGGCGTAGGCGTTGCCGGCCCGGATCGCCGCCACGATCTCCGGGAACGTCGGCGCCGTCCCCGTCGCCGGCTTGACGATGTCGTCGGCGGTCAGGGTGCCCGAGACGGAGAAGCCCTCCGGGTTCACCCCGGCGGTGCTGAGCGGGAACAGGAACAGGACGATGTTCCCGTTCGTGCCCCTGGGGGCCAGGTGGATGTGGGCCTGAAGGATCCGGTGCGTCGGGTCGAATCCGCGGCCGCTGAGCCGGAAGTGGATCTTCGTGTCGTTGTCGCTGATCCTGAACTTGCCGGTGCCGGTGGCGTTGCTGACGACGGGCGGCGTCTGGACCTCCTGCGCCGCGGTCAGGTGCGCCGTGAAGCGCGTCTTGCCCGAATCTTCCGCGCTGGCCGTCGCCGCGACCGGCAGTATGCCGACCACGAGCAGAACAGCCGCGAACAGGACCCTCTTCATGCGATACCTCCTCCTTCCAAGAACGGAGCCTCGAGAAAGGCCCGAACAGGGTAGAGGCATCCTCCGCGACCTGCACGTCGGGAACCTGCTGAGGGCCGTCCCGAGGGCGTGCGCCGACGCGGCGCTCCTCGGTCCGGCGTCACATCCGGGTCAGGCGGTCCGGTCAGACCCCCTTACTCGTCCGGGACGTCCTCCAGCTTGGGGGTCAGCTCGCAGACCCAGCGGCCGTCGTCGAGACGGCGGATGAAGCGCGAGTAGCCGACGTTGCGGGCGACGTTGAGGAACTGCTCTTGCGTGATCAGGGTGCGGAGGCGGGCGAGGTCGGCATAGGACGGTTCGCGCATGATGCCCCCGACCACACCGGACAGCTCGCGCCACTGACCCTCGCTGAGCGGCTCGCCGTAGCCGGCGATCGTGACCAGCAGGGCCGCGGTGGGCCCGGTGATGGTGTCGGGGAGGATCTTCTCCTGCTTGGCGCGGGCGATGATCTCTCTGCCCTGCTCGATGATCGCCGCGATGCGGTCACGGCGGACGCCGATGATGTCCCGACCGCTGCCGACGGTCGTTCCCTCAAGGTATCTGGGGCCTGCTTCCATGGATCGGACAAGTATTTTAGTTTGGGCATGAGATTGGAACCCGGGTCCCAGCCCGGGGCGGTTCGGCGCGCTGTCCGGGAGCTGGCGGAGTCCGTGGTCCGCGGGCAGGCCGCCCGGGTGGACCGCGAGCACCGCTTCCCCCGGGAGGCCGTCCGCGCGGCGGCCGAGCTCGGCCTCCTGGGCGTCCTGGTCCCGCCCCGGTACGGTGGCGCCGGCCTGGACCACCTCGCGTTCGTCATCTGCATCGAGGAGCTGGCCCGGGCCTGCGCCAGCACGGCGGTCATCGTCGACGTGCACAGCTCGGTGGCCAGCGAGCCGGTCCTGCTCTACGGCACCGAGGAGCAGAAGCGGACCTGGCTGCCGCGGCTGGCCAGCGGCGAGCTGCTGGGGGCCTTCGCGCTCAGCGAGCCGGGCTCGGGCTCCGACGCCGCCTCGCTGACCACGACCGCCCGCCGGGCCGGCTCGGACTGGGTGCTCACCGGCCGCAAGACCTTCATCACGAACGCCGGCGAGGCGGGGCTGTACCTGGTGTTCGCCCGGACGGGCCCGGAGCCGCGGGCGGCCGGCGTGAGCGCGTTCCTGGTCCCGGCGGCGGCCGAGGGGGTGCAGGTCGGCCAGGTCTTCCGGAAGATGGGCCTCAACGGCTCGCCGACGGGCGAGCTGGTGCTGGAGGAGGTCCGCCTGCCGGCCGCGGCCCTGCTGCACCGGGAGGGCAGCGGCTTCTCCGTGGCCATGCGGGCGCTCGACGCCGGCCGGATCGGCATCTCGGGCCAGGCCCTCGGCATCGCCGGCGCCGCGGTCGACGAGGCCTGCGAGCTGTTCGGTCCGGAGCGCGAGGCGGACGCGTCCGACGAGCACGGCCAGGGCTCGCGCTTCCTGCTGGCCGACATGGCGACCCGGCTGACGGCGGCCAGGCAGCTGGCCTACCACGCGGCGGGCCTGTGCACGGCCGGGAAGCCGTTCACACGGGAGGCCTCGATGGCGAAGCTGTTCTGCACGGACGCCGCGATGGACATCGCCTCGGACGCGCTGCTGCTGGCCGGGGAGCGGGGAGGACTGGTCGACCTGCCGTTCGAGCGCCACTTCCGCGACGCCAAGGCCCTGCAGATCTACGAGGGCTCGAACCAGGTGCAGCGGGTCGTGATCGCGCGCGAGCTGCTCGCGTCGTAGCCGCCCTCTCCGAACGGAGATAGGACCGGGGGCCGGACGCAGGCATAATCGGGCCATGGACTTCGACCTCTCGGAGGAGCAGCTGGCCATCCGGGACACCATCCGCGAGCTGGTGCAGGACAAGGTAGCGCCTCGGGCGGCCGAGATCGACGAAAAGGCGGAGTACCCGAAGGACATCGAGACGCTCTTCGCCGAGAACGGCGTGCTGGCCATCCCGATCCCCGAGGAGTACGGCGGGATCAGCGGCTCCAGCGTCACCATCTGCATGGCGACCGAGGAGATCGCGAAGGCGTGCGCGTCCTCGTCGCTGATCCTCGGGGTCCAGTCGCTCGGGGCCTACCCGATCCTGCTGGCCGGGACCGAGGAGCAGAAGAAGCGTCTCTGCCCGCCGCTGGCCCAGGGCCGCATCGCGGCGTACGCGCTGACCGAGACGGGCTCCGGCTCGGACGCCTCCGCCATGAAGACGACCGCCCGCCGCTACGGCGACGAGTACGTGCTCAACGGCAGCAAGGTGTTCATCACCCACGGCAACATCGCCGACACGCTCGTGGTGTTCGCCCGCACCGACGGGGGGGCCGGGGCGCGCGGCGTCAGCGCCTTCGTCCTGGAGCGCGAGGAAAGCCCCTGGCAGGTGGTGAAGCTGGAGCACAAGATGGGCATCCGCGGCTCGCCGACGGCCATGCTGGCCTTCGACGACGTCCGGGTGCCGGTGCGGAACCGCCTCGGTGACGAGGGCTACGGCTTCAAGATCGCCCTCGGCGTGCTGGACCGGTCACGTCCCGGCATCGGGGCGCAGGCGCTCGGCATCGCGGAGGGCGCGCTGGCCTACGCCATCGGCTACGTCAAGGAGCGGCGCCAGTTCGGCCAGCCCGTCGCCAGCTTCCAGGGCCTCCAGTTCATGATCGCCGACATGGCCACCCAGGTCGAGGCGTCGCGCCACCTCGTGTTCCTGGCGGCGACCAGGGTGGACGAGAAGGCGCCGGACATGACGCGGCTGGCGGCGATGGCCAAGCTGTTCGCTTCCGACACGGCGATGAAGGTCACCACGGACGCGGTGCAGCTCCTCGGCGGCTACGGCTACATCCAGGACTATCCGGTGGAACGGATGATGCGTGATGCCAAGATCACCCAGATCTACGAGGGCACCAACCAGATTCAGAGGGTCGTCATCTCCAGGCACCTGCTGCGCTAGCTCTCCGCGGCTGCTGGGCGGAAGCCAGGGGAGCGCGGCGCATGTGCGGAGACGGTGTGTGGCTGCCGCTTGGTTTCCTTCGGGCGTGGCATCTATAGTTCCTGGGCGTGAACGGGCTCTCCGACAGCATCGCCTGGCCGTCGCGTGACCCGCAGTGGGTGTCCAAGGTCCTGCTGACCGGCCTGATCCTCCTGATCCCGATCGTGGGCCAGATGGTCGTCCTCGGCTGGATGCTCGCCACGGTGGACAACATGCGGGCGGGACGGCAGGAGCTGCCACCCGCCGGCTTCTCGTACATCGGGCGGGGGCTGCCCCTCTTCGTCGTGTACCTCGTCTACGGCCTGGCTATCGCCGTCGTGTTCGCGGGCCTGCTGGCGGCGGGCGTCCTCATAACGGTCGCCGGCAGAGATGCCGGAACCGGCCCGCTCGGCGCCTTCTTCATCCTTCTTTCCTACGGCCTGGTCCTGCTGGCCAGCCTGGGCCTGTACGTCCTGAGCCCGCCGATCATCGTGGCGACCGAGCGAGGCGGCATCGGCGGCGGGCTCAACCTGCCCTGGGTGATCCGCATGGTGAGCGCCGACGTCAACTCGGGGCTGTACGCCGGCCTGTTCTCCCTGGTCGCCTACCTGATCGGCAGCATCGGCGCCATCGCCTGCGGCATCGGCCAGATCTTCACGCTTCCCTACGGCTACGCCGTGCTCGCCGGCGTCGTGCACCACTACGAGCGCACCGCCGGCCCTCAGGCCACCTCGGTGGCCTGACCCCCCACACCTCCAGCAGAAAGGAGACTGCACGTTGAGCGACAACCCCAACCCACCGGGATCGAACCCGCCGCCGGGCGGCGGCTGGCGCCCGCCGGGGCCTCCCCAGGGACCGCCCCCTCCGCCGCCCCCGCCGGGACAGCCGCCGCAGCAGGGCGGCCCCCAGGCG
>JBKPCH010000069.1:0-9444 GCA_046727275.1 Candidatus Dormiibacterota bacterium | reverse complement strand
CGGCTGCCCTGCCGGCTGGCCGGGCGGCCGGACCGCCCGCAGCCCCAGCAGCAGGCCCGCCACCACCGCCGCCGCCAGGCCCGCCGCGGCGATCGCCAGGACCCACTCCCGCCGGCGAGCAGCGCTGGCCGACCGCCCGCTGACCGCGTGCCGGACCATCCGCGAGCGCAGGTCCGGCGGCGGTGGGAACTCGCGCCGCTCGTCCTCGAACATCCGCCTGATCTCCTCGTGCAGGTCGCTCATGGCACCACCTCGCGCAGCTCCAGCCCCGGCCGCAGCCGCTTCACCGCGCGATAGACCCGGGAGCGGGCCGCCGGCTCGGACACGCCCATCGCCACGGCCACCTCCTCCATGGGCAGGTCCTCGAAGAAGTAGAGGTAGAGGGCCAGCCGCTCGCCGGCCCCCAGCCCGGCCAGCGCCCTGCGCAGGTCGGTCCCGCGCGCCGCGGCGTCCTCGACGCCGTCCACGCCCGCCGGAGCGTCGGCGACGCGGAGCACGGTCCACCAGCGGGCCCGCCGGACGCTGCGGCACTGGTTGGCCACGATGGCGAAGAACCAGGGCCGCACCGCCGACCCGTCCCGCAGGGTGTCGAGCCTGCGCCACGCCTTGAGCGCGGCCTCCTGCACCGCGTCCTCCGCCTCGGCGGGGTCGCGCAGCATGGTCAGCGCCAGGCCGTAGGCTGCCTCGGCGAGCGGGCCGACGAGGCGGTCGAACCGGCGCTCCCGCTCGCTCGGGATGGCTGGGGTGAGGTCGTCGCTCAAGTCGAGAGGTAAGACGCCGCCGGAACGGAGACTGTTGCAGCGACTACCCTATCCACCCCGTGGAAACCTGGCAAGCGCTGTTCATCGGGCTGCTGCAGGGGGCGACGGAGCTGTTCCCGGTCTCCTCCCTCGGCCACGCCGTCGTCCTGCCCAGCATCCTGCACTGGCACTTCGACCAGGCCAGCCCGACGTTCCTGCCGTTCCTGGTCCTGCTCCACCTCGGCACGGCGACCGCCCTGCTGATCATCTACCGCCGCGAGTGGGTGAACATCTCGGTGGGGTTCGTGCGCGCCGCCACGCGGGGCCGCATCGAGGGGCCGGACGAGCGGCTGGCCATGCTGCTCCTTCTGGGCACCGTGCCGGGAGGCGCCCTGGGCCTGTTCCTGGTCCAGCCCCTGGCGCGCCTGTTCGCGACGCCGCGGCTGGCGGCGGCCATGCTCGTCCTGAACGGCGGCATCCTGCTCGGGGCCGAGGTGCTGCGGCGCCGGTCGGAGCGGCACGGCGTCAGCCGCGAGGAGCAGGAGCACGACTTCAAGGACGTGAGCCAGATCGGTGTCGGGGCCGTCATCGTGGTCGGGCTGGCGCAGGCGTTCGCGCTGATCCCGGGCATCTCGCGCTCGGGCATCACGATGGCGGGCGGCCTGGTGGCCGGCCTGCGCCACCAGGAGGCGGTCAAGTTCGCGTTCCTCCTGGCCACGCCGATCATCGCCGGCGCCGGCGTCCTGGAGATGCCGGCCCTGGTGGAGCAGCACCTGGACCCGGGCACGTGGCTGGTGTACCTGGCGTCCGCCGTGCTCGCGGGGCTCGCCGCCTACGCCAGCGCCCGCTTCCTGGTCCGCTACTTCCGGTCCGGCCGGCTGGACCCCTACGGCTGGTACTGCATCGGGTTCGGGCTGATCTGCCTGGTCCTGCTACGCTGACGGCAGGTGGGGACCCTGCGAACCTCCGGGCTCTCGGCCGGCCTCCTCGGGCTGGCGGCGGTGTTCGCGCTGCTCGGCGTGCTCTACGCCCTGGGCACGATCAACTTCCTGACGACCCACCCGACCGGCAGCCACCACTACCAGCACGCCGTTGTCCTGGCGGCCCTCAGCCTCGGCAGCCTGGTCGCGGCCACGCTGGCCCGGCCCGGACGCACCACCTGATCACGCTCCCCTAACCATTTAGGCAGTAGCCTAGGGGCAACGTGGCTCGCACACAGGCTCAGATCGGGACCTCCGAGCGCCGGGCTCCCGCCGCGCCCGGCGACCGGCCAGCCGCATCCGCGATCGGAGCGGCGCTGTCCGAGTCGCCGTACCTGAACCGCGAGCTCTCCCTGCTCGAGTACAACGCCCGCGTGCTGGCCCGGGCCGAGGACCGGAGCCAGCCGCTGCTCGACCGCGTCCGCTCGCTGCACTTCTTCGGCCAGGCCCTGGACGACTTCTTCCAGATCCGCGTCGCCGGCCTCAAGGAGCAGCTGGCCGCCGCTCCCGCCATGGCTTCGCCGGACGGGCTGTCGCCGGCCGCCCAGCTCCGCGAGATCAGGGTCCGCGTCGAGCAGTTCTACCGCGAGCAGGAACGCCTCTGGGAGGAGGACCTCCGCCGGCGGCTGGCGGAGGCCGGCATCCGGCTGGTCGACGCCGCCGACCTGTCCCGCAAGGACACCGAGCACCTCGCCAGGGACTTCCGCAAGCACATCTTCCCGGTCCTCACGCCGCTTGCCGTCGACCCCGGCCACCCGTTCCCGTACATCTCGCACTTCTCGCTGAACCTGGCCGTCATCGTCCGCCACCCGCTGCGCCGGCACCAGCGCTTCGCCAGGGTCAAGGTGCCGCCGCTGCTGCCCCGCTTCGTGGCCATGCCGGACGGGGAGCGCTTCGTGCCGCTGGAGCAGGTGATCGCGGCCAACCTCCAGGCCCTGTTCCCGGGCATGGAGATCGTCACCCACAGCGCCTTCCGCGTCACCCGCGACAACGACCTCGAGGTGCGCGAGGACGAGGCGGACGACCTGCTGGTCACCATCCAGACCGAGCTCCTGCGCCACCGGCGCCGGGCGGCAGCGGTCCGGCTGGAGATCAACCCGGACATGACCGACGAGATCCGGGAGCTGCTCGTGCGCGAGCTGGAGCTGACCCGGCACGACGTCTACGTCGCCAACGGCCTGCTCAACCTCAGCGACGTCGACTACTTCAGCGACCTGGACCGGCCCGACCTCAAGTCGGAGCCGTACCTGCCGGTCAACCCGCCCCGGCTGGCGCGCGCCGACGGCGAGCCCGCGGACTTCTTCGAGGCCCTGCGGGCCGGGGACGTGCTGGTCCACCACCCCTACGAGTCGTTCACCAGCTCGGTCGTCGCCTTCACGCAGCAGGCCGCGGAGGACCCGCAGGTCCTGGCCATCAAGCAGACGCTGTACCGCACCTCGGGGCCGGCGAGCCCCATCGCCCTGGCGCTGGCCAGCGCGGCCGAGGCGGGCAAGCAGGTCGTGGCGCTGGTCGAGCTGAAGGCCCGGGGCGACGAGCAGGCCAACATCGCCTGGGCCCAGGCCCTCGAGCAGTCGGGCGTCCACGTGGTGTACGGCCTGGTCGGCCTCAAGACGCACGCCAAGCTGACGCTGGTCGTGCGCCAGGAGGGCGACGACATCCGCCGCTACGTGCACGTCGCCACCGGCAACTACAACCCGATGACCGCCCTCGGCTACGAGGACGTCGGCCTGTTCTCCGCCGACCCCGACCTGGGCGCGGACGTCAGCGAGCTGTTCAACTTCCTCACCGGCTACAGCCGGCAGCGGCGCTACCGCAAGCTGCTGGTCGCCCCGGCGGGCCTGCGCCCGGGCCTCCTGCGGCTGATCCGCGAGGAGGCGACCGCCGAGGGCGGCCGGATCGTCATCAAGGCCAACAACCTGGTCGACACGGAGATCATCGACGCGCTCTACGGGGCGAGCCAGGCCGGCGCCGAGATCGACCTCATCATCCGGGGCATCTGCTGCCTGCGACAGGGGCTCCCGGGCCTGTCCGAGCGCATCCGGGTCCGCTCCATCGTGGGCCGCTTCCTGGAGCACTCGCGCATCTTCCGGTTCGGCGGCGCCGACCGCCCGGCGCGCTACTACATCGGCTCGCCGGACGTGATGGACCGCAACCTGGACCGGCGCGTCGAGGCCGTGGTCCCCGTGACCGACCCGGCGCTGCAGCACCGCCTGGCCCAGATCCTCGACGTCGAGCTGGCCGACGACCGGCTGGCCTGGCGGCCGGGGCCCGACGGCAGCTGGGAGAAGGTGCCCACGACACGGGGCCTGGACTCCCAGGAGCGGTTCATGGAGCTGGCCCACGAACAGGCCCGAGGCCTCGGTGCGCGCCTCTCCTGAACGACGGGGGAGCTCGGTCGAGCGGGAGGTCAAGCTCGCGGCGGCGCCGGCGTTCCACCTGCCGGACCTGAGCGGCCTGGCCGAGGACGTCGCCCCCGGACCGGAGCGGGACGCCCGGCTGGAGACGACCTACTACGACACGCGCGACCTGCGGCTGGCCCGCTGGGGCCTGAGCCTCCGGCACCGCGGCGGCGAGGGCTGGACGATGAAGCTGCCCGAGGGGTCGGACGGCCCGGTGCTGAACCGCGACGAGATCACGTTCGAGGGGACGGGGCGGCGGCCGCCCGAAGCGGCGGTGGCGCTGGTCCAGGCCTACCTGCGGGGCGCCTCGCTGGAGCCGGTGGCCCGGCTCTCCACGCGGCGCCGGGTGGTCCCGCTGCTGGACGGCTCCGGCCGCCAGGTCGCCGAGGTGGTCGACGACGAGGTGTCGATCCTGAACGGCCGGCGGGTCGCGGCCCGGTTCCGCGAGGTGGAGGTGGAGCTCAGGCCGGGCGGCGACGCGCTGCTGTGGCGGCTGCTGGAGCGGCTGCGCGAGGCCGGCGCCGGCCTGGCCGACCCCACCCCCAAGCACGTGCGCGCCCTGGGCCCGATGGCGCTGGCCCCGCCGGACGTCGCGGTCCGCGAGCTGGCCCCGGACGCGCCGGCGCTCGACGTGATCCGCAACGCCCTGGCGGCCGCGACACAGCTGGTCCTCCGCCACGACCCGGGCATCCGGCTCGGCGGCGACCCCGAGGACGTGCACCAGGCCCGGGTCGGCACCCGGCGGCTGCGCTCGCACCTGCGCACGTTCGGGCCGCTGCTCGACCAGGCCTGGGCCGAGGGCCTGCGCCTGGAGCTGGGCTGGCTGGGCGGTGAGCTGGGCGCGATGCGCGACCCGGAGGTGCTGCTGGAGCGGCTGCGCGCGCAGGCGGCCGCGCTGCCGGCTGCGGACGCCCGGCCGGCGGCGGCCCTCATGGGCCAGCTGGAGCTGGCCATCGGGGCGGCCCGCGGGCGGCTGCGGGAGGCGATGACCAGCCGCCGCTACCTGGACCTGGTGGACCGGCTGGTCGATGCGGCCGCCAACCCGGTCATCGGCGAGGGCGCGGCGGAGACGGCGAGCCGGCCGGCGGCGGAGGTCCTGCCGGGGCTGGTCGTCAGGCCGTGGCGGCGGCTGCGCCGCGCCGTGCGCGAGCTGGGCGACTCGCCGCCCGACGCAGAGCTGCACCAGATCCGGATCCGGGCCAAGCGGGCGCGGTACGCGGCCGAGGCCGTGGCGCCGGCGGTCGGTGACGCTGCGGCCCGCTTCGCGAAGCTGGCCGCCGCCGTGCAGACGGAGCTGGGCGAGCACCAGGACAGCGTGACGGCGCAGGCCTGGCTGCGAACGGCGGCCCGCGGCGTCCGGCGCGCCTTCGTGGCCGGCGAGCTGGCAGCGCTGGAGGCGGCCAGAGCCGAGGCCTCCCGCCAGACGTGGCGAAAGGCGTGGAAGCGCCTGGACCGGCGCCGGGCGCGCCGCTGGATGACGCCCGCGGTGTGACCGCGGCCCCGAAGCCGGTGCAGGCCGCCGGTGGCATCGTCTGCCGGCGCGGACCTGGCGGCCGGACGGAGGTGGCGGTGGTGCACCGCCCCGTCCAGGACGACTGGACGCTGCCCAAGGGCAAGCTGGAGGCGGGAGAGACCGCGGAGCGGGCGGCGCTGCGTGAGGTGGAGGAGGAGACGGGCCTGCGCTGCGAGCTGGTCCGGCCCGCCGGCAGCACGGCCTATGTCGATGGCCGCGGCCGCCAGAAGATCGTCCGCTACTGGGTCATGCGGCCTCTGTCAGGCCGGTTCGTGCCCACTGCCGAGGTCGACGCGCTCCGCTGGTTCCCGATAGACGACGCGGTGACACAGCTGACCTACCCGCAGGACCGGGCGCTGCTGACGGCGCAGGACCTCACATGACACACGTGCCGTTGCGAATACAATCCGTCTGACCACAATGGGCGACGATCCAGGGAACGGCCGGACGGCGGCTGCGCGTCCCGAGCACGTGACCGTCACGGCGCTCGACGGCGGCGCGCAGGTGACGTGGGAGCGGCCCGGCGGCCGGCGTGTCACCTCGTACGACCTCACGCCGTGCCTGCACACCGACCCGCTGCCGTCGCAGACCGTGACGGTGGACGGGGCCGCCACCAGCGGGCTGGTCCGCGGCCTCACCAACGGCGAGACGTACACCATCCGTGTCACACCCTGGCACGACGAGGCCCCGGGCCCGTCGGCGCTCTCGCCCTCGTTCCAGCCGAACCCGCCGCCCGGTTCGCCGACCGACGTCCTCGCGACAGGCGGCGAGCAGTCCGCCACCGTGTCGTGGGTGGAGCCCGCGACCGGCGGCCCGGTCGCCGAGTACCGGGTGGTCGCGATGCCGGGCGAGGCCCAGGTCACCGTCCCGGCCACGCAGGTCACCGCGCTGGTGACGGGCTTGCGCAACCGGGCGCGGCACACGTTCACCGTGACCGCGATGAACGGCGCCGGCGCCAGCGTCTCGGGGCCGTCCAATCCGGTCTGGCCAGGCGACGACGTGCCCAGGTACCTGTTCGCGCTCGAGCTCTTCTACCTGCTGGCGCTGGGCCTGCTCGCCTACCTGTACACGCTCGACTACCAGGCGTTCACGGTTCAGGTGCCCGGCCTGGGCAGCGTGACCGTCCCCGGGATCAGGGAGATGATCCCGGAGTCGGTGGTCGGCGTTCCCGTCAGCATCCCCTGGTTCGGCGCGGCGGGCGCCGTCCTGGTCGGCCTGTACGGCATCTTCGACCACGGCCACCTCGACTGGCAGCGGCGCCTCAACCCGTGGCACATCGGCCGGCCGTTCACGGGAGCGCTGCTGGGCACGGTCGGCTTCGTCGCGTTCATCGGCGTCATCCGCGCCACCGGCGCCACGCCCGTCACGAACGACCCGGCCGGCCGGTTCGTGTACTACGTGATCGCGTTCCTGGTCGGCTTCCGCGAGATCGCCTTCCGCACGCTCATCGCCCGCGTCAGCGACCTGCTGCTGGGGCCCGGGTCCGTCTCGGACAAGGACAGGCCGCCCTCCGCGCCGGCCCAGCCGAACCAGTTCCCGCCGGCGCCGGCCCGGACGACGTCCCCTCGCTCCTGAGCCGCCGAGCCCGGCGGCTCAGTGCTCGTGCACGATCACGCCGCGGATGTTCCTGCCCTCAAGCAGGTCGCGGTAGCCCTCGTTGATGTCCTCCAGGGCATAGGTGCTGGTTACCAGCTCGTCCAGCTTCAGGCTGCCGGCCCGGTAGAGGTCGAGCATCTTCCGGATGTCGTAGATGGGGTTGGCGGAGCCGAACAGCGTGCCCTGGATGCGCTTCTGGAACAGCGTCATCATCGTGCCGGAGACGTGGACCGTCTTGTCCATGATGTTGCCCAGGCCGGTCAGCGTCACGGTGCCGCCCTTGCCGACGACGTTGAAGGCGGCCTCGACCACTTCCTCCGTGACGACGCCGGCGGTTACGATGGCGTGCTCGGCACCGGCGCCTCTGGTGAGCTGGGGCACGAGGTCCTGCGCCTCCTCGGCGCTCGCAACACTGTGCGTGGCACCCATCTCGTCGGCGGTCTCGCGCTTGAACTCCAGCGGGTCGACCGCCACGATGTACCTCGCGCCGGCGTGGCGCGCACCCTGCACGGCGTTGATGCCGATGCCGCCGATGCCGTAGATGACGACCGTGTCGCCGGGCTGCACGCCGGCCGCGTAGACCGCCGAGCCCCAGCCGGTGGGGACCCCGCAGCCGACGAGGACGGCCTTCTCCAGCGGGACGTCATCGTCGACGGCGACGCAGGAGTACTCGGAGATGGTGCCGTACTGGGAGAAGGTTCCCAGCATGCACATCCCGCCGATGTCCTCGCCGTCCTCGTGGAGGCGGAAGGTGCCGTCGGGCATGCGGCCTTCCAGGATCGTGGCGCCCAGGTCGCAGAGGTTCTGGTGGCCCGTCGAGCACCAGCGGCAGTGGCCGCAGGACGGGATGAACGAGCAGACGACGTGGTCGCCCTCCTTCACACGGGTGACGCCGGGGCCGACCTGCTCGATGATGCCCGCGCCCTCGTGGCCGCCGATGATGGGGTAGCGGGAGGGCATGTCGCCGGTCCGAATGTGGTCGTCCGAGTGGCACAGCCCTGCCGCGACGTAGCGGATCAGGACCTCGTTGGCCTTCGGTGGGTCGAGCTCGAGCTCCACCACCTCCCAATCCAGGCCGGGACCCCTGAGCACCGCTGACTTGGTCTTCATGCGCATTCCCCCGGGGACGGCCGCCCCCTGCTCCCAACGTGCGCCCGGCCCGCGGCGGCTGGGACCGGCTCCGGATCGACCATACTCCCGGCCCGACCGGCGCGCCATACCATGCCCGGGATGATGGTCACGCTGCCGGCGCTGCTGCAGCCGCTGCAGCTCGGCGCCGGCCGGACCGCTCCCAACCGGGTGGTGTTCGCGCCGCACGTCACCAACCTCGCCGAGGACGGGCTGCCCGGCGATCGGCTGGCGGCCTACTACGAGCGGCGGGCCCGGGGCGGCGCCGGCCTGCTCGTGCTGGAGGAGGCGTTCGTGCACCCGTCCAGCCAGCCCTACGACCGGGCCATCCGGGGCTGGGACGTCGCCATCGTGCCGGCCTACCGGCGGCTGGCCGAGCGGCTGCGGCCGCACGGCGCGCTGGTCCTGGCGCAGCTCGGCCACGCCGGGATGCAGGGCACCGGCCACGTCCGCAAGCGGGTCCTGTGGGCGCCGTCGGCGGTGCCGAACCCGGCGACCCTGGAGATGCCGAAGGTCATGGAGCCGGAGGACGTCGCGGCGGTGGTGGAGGGGTTCGCGACGGCCGCCCGCCACGCCGTCGCCGGCGGCCTGGACGGCGTGGAGGTGAACGCCGGCCAGCACTCGCTCGTGCGCCAGTTCCTGTCGGGGCTGACCAACCAGCGCGACGACGCCTACGGCGGCGACCCGGAGCGCCGCCTCCGCTTCGCCAGGGAGGTGCTGGCGGCCGTCCGCGCGGCGGTGGGGGAGCGCGGGCTCGTCGGGCTGCGCCTGTGCTGCGACGAGCTGGCGCCGTGGGCGGGCATCCGGCCGGAGGAGGCGCCCGACCTGGCCCTGGCGCTGCGCGACGGCGTGGACTACGTCAGCGTGGTGGCCGGCTCGATCTACAGCGTCGAGGAGACGCGGCCGGGGCTGCACCGGCCGGCCGGCCACCTGCTCGGCCTCTGCGCGGCGGTCAGGGAGCGGCTGGGCGGCGTGCCGGTGCTGGCCAGCGGCAGCCTGGTCGACCCGGCGCAGGCGGCCGGCGCCGTGGCGGGCGGCCAGGCGGACGCCTGCGAGATGACCCGCGCGCTGATCGCGGACCCGGACCT
>JBKPCH010000068.1:0-17583 GCA_046727275.1 Candidatus Dormiibacterota bacterium | reverse complement strand
GGCCCGACCCGTCTCCGCCTCCCGGCCCCGCCCGGTTGGCTGGCCCCGCCCGCTGAGCGCGGAGGCTGGCGCCCGTGTCAGTCGCCTCCCGGGCCGCCCGCCGAACGCTGGAACGACGCGTCCAGGCGCAGCGAGAAGTGCGTGTTGGCCTCCAGCAGGACGAGCCCCAGCGCGCCCAGCAGCGAGGCCCGGTCGCCCAGCACGCCGGGGACGACCTCGGCGACGTCGGTGGTGAACTGGCCCGTCCCCCGCCGGACGGCCTCGGCGAGCGGGCCCAGGACCAGGTCGCCGCCCTGGCCCAGGGTGCCGCCGACCACGACGCGCTCCGGGTTGAGCGCGAGGCACAGGTTGGCGACGGCGCGGCCGATCACCCGGCCGGCATCGCCGAGGGCCCGCTGGCAGCCGGCATCGCCCCCGGCCGCGAGGGCGACCACATCGGCCAGCGTGAGGTGGTCGCCGTGGCTGCGGCGCAGGAGGTCCAGGATGGCGGGGCCGCCCGCGATGGTCTCCAGGCAGCCGCGGCTGCCGCAGTAGCAGACCAGGCCGGACTCGTCCACGATCGTGTGGCCGAGCTCGCCGGCGATGCCTCGGGCGCCCCGGTCCAGACGCCCGTCGACGATCAGGCCGGCGCCGATGCCGGTCGAGGCTCGGACGTAGATGGCGTGTCCGCAGCCCTGGGCGGCCCCCCAGAGCAGCTCCGCCAGGGCGGCCAGGTTGGCGTTGTTGTCGATCTCGACCGGCAGCGCCAGGCGGTCGCCCATCACCTCGCCGGGTCGCAGGTCTCGCCAGCCGGGCAGGATCGAGGCGGAGGCGACGATGCCCCGGGCCCGGTCGATGGGCCCGGGCAGGCCCATCCCGACGCCGATCACCCGGCCCCGGTCGACCGCCGCCTCGGCCAGCACCTCGTCGACCAGCTCGGCGGCGGCGTCCAGAGAGGCGTCCGCATCCTGCCGGACGTCGAGCCGCCGCGACCGCTCCGCCAGCACCGAGTGGGAGAGGTTGGAGACCGCCACGCGCACGCTGCTGGAGCCGAAGTCGATGCCGACCGCGTACCCGACCGAGTCGTCGATGGAGATCAGGACGGGCGGCCGGCCGCTCTGCGCCGTGCCGGGGCGCCCGGTCTCGGCCTCCACGATCAGGCCGAGGTCGCGCAGCTCGGCCACCACCGCCGAGATGGTGGTCCGCGAGAGGCCGGTCTTGCGGGCGATGTCCGCCTGGCTCAGGACGCCGTGCTCGCGCAGGAGGTCCAGCACCTGGCGCCGGTTGCGCGCCCGCATCGACCGGGTGGTCGGCGCGGTGGGGGGCGCCGGCGCGGTCTCGTCCGTCACCTGGTTCCGGCCGGCGGCCCGGCGGTCTGAGTCCACATTCAATCGCTTTCTTACTACGGCCGGGCGCTCTGGAGTGCGGGCGAATGGGCCGTGCCCCCGGACAGCAGGCCCAGGATGCCCCGCAGGGGCACGCGCGCCCAGGCCGGCCGCCAGGTCAGCTCGTGCCGGACCTCGCGCAGCGCCCGCTCCAGCAGCAGGGCGTGGAGCAGGGCCGTGGCCTCCGGTCCGGCTCGTCCGGCGAGCGGCCCGGCGGCCGCCTGCGCCCGGTAGCCGTCGAGGTACGCGGCCGTGACGCGCTCCGACCACGCGCCCGCGGCCGTCACCAGCAGGCGCTCGGCGGGCACCCCGTCCGGACCGGCGGCCCTGGCCAGCAGGACGTGCTGCGCCGCGTAGTCGAACGAGCGCAGCATCGAGGCGACGTCGTGCAGCGCCCAGCGCTTGAGCCGGCGCTCGGACAGGCTCCGGGAGCGGTCGCCCACGAAGTCGACGACCACGAAGTCGTGGCCGGTGAACAGCACGTTGCCGAGGTGGAGGTTGCCGTGGCAGCGGATCCGCCACGCGGGCAGCGGGCAGTCGACGGCGGCCCGCAGCCCCTCCTCCAGCGCCGCCTCGGCCTGGAGCACGGCCTCGGCCTCGCGGCGGGCGTCCGGCGGCAGCGAGCGCAGCCGGGAGCGGATCAGGGCCAGGACCCGGTGCGCCAGCGCGCGCGTCGACTGGTACAGCGAGCGGCCCTGCTGCTGACCTGTCGGCTCCGGCGCGAAGCGCTCGTCGCGGCCGTCCGACGCCAGCGCCGCGTGCAGCTCGGCCGTCCGGCGCCCGAGCAGGCCGGCCCGGTCCGCGTAGTCGACAGGGTGCACGCCGCCGGCCAGGGCGCTGTCCAGGAAGTCGCCGGCGGCGGCCACCGCGTGCTGCCAGGCGGTGCCCTGGTTGGGCACGTAGACCTGCAGCGCGGCGAGGGCGGCCGGCTCGCGGCCGGGCGCGGCGTACTGGAGGTGGCCTGCCAGCGGCGGGAGCTGGGTGAAGGACGCGCGCTCGGTCAGCAGCTGCCCGAGCTCGAGCTCGGGGCTGCTGCCCTCCTCGAGGCGGCGGAACAGCTTCAGCACGAGCCGCTCGCCCAGCAGCACGGAGCTGTCGCCCAGATCGCTCGGCACCCTGGTCGGCTCCAGCCTGGCGTCGCCGGGGCCGGCCAGCCCGCGCAGCGCCGCCAGCGGCGTCCCCAGGACCGAGCCGCGCGCGCCGCGCAGGCGCCGGCGCCTGAAGACGGCCTCCACCAGCCCCTGCGCGAAGCTCGGCTCGGCCAGGGCGTCGTGGAGGACGCCCGCCTGACCGTCCGCGCCGGCGGTGCGGGCGATGACGGAGTCGGGGCTGCGCTCGGCGACGTCCCGCGCCCGCTCCCCGGTCGCGTGGGCGACCGGCAGGGCGTACAGCTCGCGCTCGCCCTCGGCCGGCCGGGCCTCGACCAGCAGCAGGTGGGCCAGGCCGGCCGCGTGGGCGACGGGCACCGCGTCGACCACCTGGATCGCCGGCGCCGGCTCCCCGGGCCGTCCGAACCAGGGCCGGCCGCTCAGGAAGGGCCGCAGCGGTGCGACCAGGCTCTCCAGCCTGTCTGCGGGCAGCGGCTGGTCCCAGCGGACCGCGATGCCCACCTCGGGCAGGCCGCCCGCCGGGGCCGCCTGGGGAGCCTCGCCGGCCTCCACCCGCTGCGGCTCCAGGGCGAACCAGAGGAAGCCGTAAGGGCCGAGCGTCAGCGAGTAGGGAGAGCGCCGGACGCGGGGAAACCGGGTTCGGCCGAACAGCTCGACGGGCACCCGGCCCTCGAGGGCCCGGAGGTCGAGCTCCACGTGCTGCGCCGAGCCGGACAGGTTGGCGACGACCAGGATCCGCTCCGACCCGAGGCCGCGGACGAACGCCAGGACGCGCCGGTTCTCGGGGTGCAGCGCCTCGAACGTGCCCCGGCCCAGGGCCCGGGAGCTGCGGCGGAGCGCGATCAGCCGCTTCATCCAGGAGAGCAGCGAGTCCGGGTTCCGCTCCTGGGCGCCCACGTTCACGGCCTCGTAGTGGTACTCCGGGTCGACGATGACCGGGAGGTGCACGCGCTGTGGGTTGGCGGTCGAGAAGCCGGCGTTGCGGTCCGAGCTCCACTGCATGGGCGTCCTCACCGAGTGCCGGTCGCCCAGGAAGATGTTGTCGCCCATGCCGATCTCGTCGCCGTAGTAGATGAACGGCGTGCCGGGCAGCGCGAACAGCAGCGCGTTCATGAGCTCGATCCGCTGCCGGTGGCCGCCCAGCAGGGGTGTCAGCCGGCGCCGGATGCCCAGGTTGACGAGCGCCTCCCGCTCGCGGAGGTAGCCCCGGTGCATGTGGTCGCGCTCCTCGTCGCTCACCATCTCGAGGGACAGCTCGTCGTGGTTGCGCAGGAACAGGCCCCACTGGGCGCCGTCCGGGATGGGCGGGGTCTGGGCGAGGATGTCGATGATCGGGAAGCGGTCCTCCATGCTCAGCGCCGTGAACAGGCGCGGCATGAGCGGGAAGTGGAAGCACATGTGGCACTCGTCGCCCTCGCCGAAGTAGGCGACCGCGTCCTCGGGCCACTGGTTGGCCTCGGCCAGCAGCATGCGGTCGGGGAACCGCGCGTCGACGTGCCGGCGCAGGTCCTTCAGGAAGCGATGCGTCTCGGGCAGGTTGTCGCAGGTGGTGCCCTCGCGCTCGAAGAGGTAGGGGACGGCGTCCAGCCGCAGGCCGTCGATGCCCATCTCCAGCCAGAAGTCGACCACGCCCAGGATGGCCCGGCGGACGCGGGGGTTGTCGAAGTTGAGGTCGGGTTGGTGCGAGTAGAAGCGGTGCCAGTAGTAGGCGCCGGCCACCGGGTCCCACGTCCAGTTGGAGGCCTCGAAGTCCTTGAAGATGACCGGTGCCTCGCGGTAGCGGTCGCTGGTGTCGCTCCAGACGTAGAAGTCGCGCCAGGGGCTGCCCGGCTTCGCCCGCCGGGCCCGCTGGAACCAGGGGTGCTGGTCGGACGTGTGGTTGCAGACCAGCTCGGTGATGACGCGCAGGCCCCGGCGGTGCGCCTCCCGCACGAAGCGCCTGACGTCAGCGACCGTCCCGTAGACCGGGTGCACGTCCGTGTAGTCGGAGATGTCGTAGCCGTCGTCGCGCAGCGGGGACGGGTAGAAGGGCAGGAGCCAGACCGCGCTCACGCCGAGGTTGCGCAGGTAGTCCAGCTTCTCCACGAGGCCGGCGAAGTCGCCGACCCCGTCGCCGTTGCCGTCCCTGAACGAGCGCACGTGCAGCTCGTAGACGATCGCGTCGCGGTACCAGGTGGCGGTCTCGGAGTCGGGCACGGCGGGGCTCTCAGGCTGGCGCCGGGCGGCGGAGGCTTCCCCCCGCCAGTCGGCGGGGGGAAGCGGCGTGAGAGAAGAGGTAGCTCCTCCGGGCGCCGTCCGGGGGCAAGCGGCGTCGCTGTCCGACCCGATCCATCGCGGGCTGCCCGACCGCGGTCCCTACCTGGCCCGCGTCCGCCAAGAGCGGGACCCAGGTCCACGGGGTCGTCGGGCCGGAGGCGGCTCCCTGCTTCGCGCGTGCCGGCTGGTTTGTCAGCCCATTGGGCAGAACCGACTCCGCCGCGCCCATGGGCTGTCCCTACCTCCTGATGCTTGTCGCGATGTCCCGAGACGGCGTGCGCCGATCATGTACCCATCGCGCGGATTTGTCAACTATTGGACGTAAGTAAGGCTCCGAACGGGCGGACAGCCCCAATGCTCGGGAGAAAGCTGCCTAGCCGGCCCGGCGGAGCGGTGGGATCCAGAGCCGCTCGCCCTGGTGGATCACGGTGCCGTGGAGGCCGTTCGCCGCGGCGATGTCCCGCCAGCGGCTGCCGTCGCCGTAGGCCCGCTGGGCGATGCTCCACAGGCTGTCGCCGTTCCGCACGGCGTAGGGCTGGGCGGCGGCGGCGGGCGGCGGCGGGGCGGGCGGCGGCGACGGCGGGTTGGGGTCGACCGGCGGCAGCGTCAGGCGCTGCCCCGGCTGGATCACGTTCGGGTCCGGCAGGTGGTTGCGCCGGGCGATGTCCGGGTAGTACAGCCCGCTGCCGTACTGGCCGGCCGCGATGTTCCAGAGGTTGTCGCCGGGGACCACCAGGTGGTTCGGTAGGGTCGCGACCGGGAAGGCCCCGGGGCTGGGGACCGCGAAGTCGACCGCGTGCAGCATGCTGTCCAGCGGGCTGCCGGAGACGACGCCGCGCGCGGCCCGGATGCTCGGGCTGGTGAGTTCCTGGGCGACGCTCGTGGTCCAGACGACCGGCAGCACGAGGCCCGCGCCGCCGGGCAGGCCGCCGGGCCGGATCAGCGCCATCAGGGTGTTGCCGGGCAGCGCCGTGTACGTGCTGACCTGGCCGGCCGACCTGATTGCGACCGAGACGTCCCTGGGCAGGTCGGGCGACCGGTCTCCGACCCAGGTCAGGTTGATCGAGGCCCAGGCGCCGTTGAGGACCGGGCCGCTGTAGGCGGACACCCCCGACGTCACCACCCCGGGCACGCGGTCCACCATCCCGCCCAGCCAGTACCCGGCCGTCGGCGAGCGGCGCATGGCGCCGCCGAGCAGGCCGCTCAGCCAGGACCCCGCGCGCCCGGCGAAGGCAGTCGTCGCGGCGGCGACCGGGAACCCGGCAAGGGTGAAGAACGCGCTGCCGCCCATGATCTGGAGCGCCTCGAATGAGCGCCAGCCCTTGGTGGGGTCGCGGTGCGGGTCGAGGCCCGCCTTGTCGATGTTGCGGAGGGTGTAGCCGGCGATGCTGTTGAGCCGGTACGCGGACCAGAGCTTGTAGAAGGTGGACGCGCGCGGGAGGTTCCGGGCGTCCTCGTAGGACTGGACGGCGCGGTCCAGCAGGCGGGCGGCCCGCGCGGCCCTGCCGGCGTCCTGGGCCGCCTGGCCCGCGTTCAGCAGCCGCTCGCTCTTCGCCATGTTGGCGGCGATGCGGAGGCGTCCCAGCCAGGAGGCCCGGTAGGCCTGGATGGCGAGCTCGGCCTTCTGGATCTTCGTGACGTCCCAGGCGTCGGCGGCCCTCTCCAGCAGGCGGGCGGAGCGCCAGTCCCGGACCTTCGCGATCAGGCTGGCACCGCGGGCCAGCCGGGCGGCCCGGGCGCCCTCCTCCAGCTTCGCCGCCTTCTCGAGCAGCCGGACCGCCCGGGCGGCGCGAGGGGCTCGGCCGAAGACGAGCGCGATCGTCCGGATCATCAGGAGGACCCGGCGGACGATCATCCCGCCCCTGGCGATCAGCGTGACGCCGCGGGCGGTGGCGCCCACCGCCTCGACCTCGCCGGCGACCGGGATGGCCGCCAGGATGATGGTCGCGACGATCCAGATGGCGATCTCGATCAGGATGGCGTCGAGCGCCTGGTTGAACGCGTCCATCTGGACCGCGCTCTCGTCCAGCATCTTCGCCATGTCCCGGCAGTGGGCTGCCTGCTCCTGCAGCCCGGCCGCCACGTCCATCCAGAATGTCTCGAAATGGGCCTGGACCGGGTCGTTCCAGTTTCCGCCGGGACCGGTCTGGATGTGCGCGGACAGCGACGACTGGAGGTTGCCGTGGAGGGTGTCGATCGCCGTGCCGGCCTCCCGCCAGTGGCACGCCGCCCGGCGGCAGTCCTCGGGGAGGCCGGCGACGTTTCCGCCCGTCGGGATCTCCTCCACGAACGTGCGCAGCCCGTTGAGGACCGCCATCAGCTCGTCCATCACGCTCATCGGCCCGGCTCCTCCCTCCGTACCGCGACCCGGTCCCGCCGGCTCTCACCGGTTGCGGCGCACGGCTCGCGGCGATCGGGGCTCATGCGGACGGCACGACCCTCTTCTCAGGCTGAGCGCGGCGGCCCGGCGCCACAAGGCCAAAGGACGGACAAAGGCCGGGGGCCAGGCGGTTAAAAGGCGGGTGGGGCGGAGCCCGCTGCGGCCCGGCGCAGTCGAGCCCGACTGGCGCCTTGCCGTACGTGAGGGAGGTCACACGACCTCCAAGACGTCGCTGGTGTACGGCAACGCGCCGACGGCCGGCCGGGTCCCGGCGCCGCCGCCCGGCCGGGACCGCCTACGCGCTGGCGGGGCGGCCGTCGCCGGCCCGCTCCTGGAAGACCAGGTCGCGGGCGAGGTCCAGGCCGGTGGCGATGGCGCCCAGCAGCACCGCGTCGGTGCCCAGCGCGCTGGGCACGATGCGCGGCCGGAAGGGGACGAGCTGGTGCAGCCGGCGGGTCAGCGGCTCCTCCAGCAGGTCCAGGTTGCGCCCCACGCCGCCGCCCAGCACCACCAGCTCGGGGTCCAGGATGGCCGCGACCGCCGCGATCAGCAGCGCCAGCCGCTCGCCCTCGACCTCGACGGCCCTGGCCGCGACGGCGTCGCCGGCGCGCGCCGCGTCGAAGACGCGCTGCGCCGTCAGCGGCTCCTCCATGCCGAGGGCGGCGGCGGTCCGCACCACGCCGTCGGCCGAGGCCGCCTCCTCGAGCAGGCCGCGCCGGCTCACGTCGCGGCCTGCCAGCGACGGCGCCCCCGGCGCGTCGTCGGCGCCGAGCGGCAGGAAGCCGATCTCGCCCGCCACGCCGCGGGCGCCCCGGTAGAGCCGGCCGTCGACCACCACGCCCATGCCGACGCCGGTGCCGACCATCAGGTACGCGAACGTCCCGACCTCGCTGCCGCGGCCGAAGGTGCGCTCGCCGACGACGGCGAGGTTGGCGTCGTTCTCGACGGCCACGCTGGTGCCCAGCGCCTGGCCCAGCCGCTCGACCAGGCCCGTCCGCGCCCAGCCGCCGGGCAGGTTCGGCGCGAGCAGCATCCGGCCGCTGCGCGTGTCGAACACGCCAGGGCTGCCGATCAGGGTGTGGACCACGGACGACCAGGTCAGCGACGCCGAGCGCACCACGTCGTGCGCGACGGCGGCCACGGTCTCCACCAGCGCGGCGGCGCTGCGCGCCCGGTTGCGGACGTCCTGCCGCCCCACGACCGTCCCCGCCAGGTCCGCCACCGCGCAGCGGACCCAGCTGCCGCCGACGTCCACGCCGACCACGTAGCCCGCGGTGGGGTCCGACTCGTAGAGCACCGCCTGCCGGCCGCGGCCGCCGCTCGCGGCGCCCACCACGCGGACCAGCCCCGCCCGCTCGAGGTTGGCGAGGGCCTGGGAGACGGTCGGCTTCGACAGCCCGGTGTCCCGCGCCAGCTGCGCCCGCGAGGTCGCGCCCTGACGCTGGAGGTGGTCCCAGAGCGCGCGTTCGTTGAGGGCACGCATAAGCCGCGGCGTTCCGGGGCTGCCGGCGGCGGCGATCGGATTGGTACCTGCTGGGGTCAAGGGCTCCCGCTCCCCACGGCCGGAGCCGGGCGAGCGCTGACCAGTGTAAGCGAAGCCGGGAACACCCTTGACCACCAATAGTTAGGAAACTATCCTAACCGCAGTTCCCCGGTGGGTTCCGGGCGGGGGTCCCGGCAGTTTCCTACGGAGAGGGAGGTAGGCGGTGGACGGCGACATGGGCACGCTGAGGCAGGACGCGGCCGGCCCGCGGGGCAAAGCGGACAGTCCTCACTTCATCCGCGGCGTCGGCCTGCTGCAGGCGACGGCGATCAACATGACGCAGATGGTCGGCATCGGGCCGTTCATCACCATTCCCTTGATGGTGGCTGCGTTCGGCGGTCCCCAGGCCCTCATCGGCTGGGTCGCGGGCGCGATCCTGGCCATGGCCGACGGCCTCGTCTGGGCCGAGCTGGGCGCCGCCATGCCGGGCGCGGGCGGCACCTACATCTACCTCCGCGAGGCCTACCAGTACTGGACCGGCAAGCTCATGCCGTTCCTGTTCGTCTGGACGGCCATCCTCTCGATCCCGCTGATCATGTCGACCGGCGTCATCGGCCTGGTCCAGTACCTGGGGTACCTGTGGCCCAACATGAACTGGATCGAGATCCACGCCATCTCGCTGCTGGTGGTCGGCCTGGTCGTCTTCCTGCTCTACCGCCGCATCGACTCGATCGCCCGGATCACGGTGGGCCTCTGGGCGGTGATGCTGCTGAGCGTCGGGCTGGTCATCATCGCCTCGTTCAGCCACTTCGACGCGGGCCTGGCCTTCAAGTTCCCGGCCGGCGCCTTCGACATCAACGGCAAGTTCCTCGCCGGCCTGGGCGCTGGCCTGCTGATCGGGATCTACGACTACCTCGGCTACAACACGACCGCGTACATGGCCGAGGAGGTCCGGAACCCCGGCCGCGTCATCCCGCGCTCGATCATCTACTCGGTCCTGGCGATCATGGTCCTCTACCTGGTCATGAACATCGGCGTCCAGGGCGTCGTGCCCGCGGACCAGGTGGCCAAGTCCTCGTCGGTCGCGTCGCTCGTCCTGGAGACCAACTGGGGCAAGACGGCCGCGCAGATCGTGACCGTGCTGATCCTGATCACCGCGTTCGCGTCGGTCTTCACCGGCCTGCTGGGCGGCTCCAGGGTCCCCTTCAACGCGGCCCGCGACGGGGTGTTCTTCCGCCAGTTCGGCCGGCTGCACCCGCGCCTGGACTTCCCGTACCTGGGCCTGATCCTCATGGGCGTGATCACGGCCATCGGCTCCTTCTTCGACCTGACAACCGTGATCGCGGTGATCTTCGCGGTGCTCGTCCTGGTGCAGGCCGCCGCCCAGATCCTGGCGCTGACCATCCTGCGCGTGAAGCAGCCCGAGCTGCCGCGCCCGTACCGGATGTGGCTGTATCCAGTGCCCAGCCTCGTCGCGCTGGCCGGCTGGGGCTACGTCTACTACGCGGCCGGGCTGAAGCCGATCATCCTGTCGCTGATCTGGCTGGCGATCGGCGTGGTGGCCTTCCTGGCCTGGGCGCGCGTCGAGCACACCTGGCCGTTCGGGCCAAACGAGATCCACGAGTCGTACGTGGACGAGAAGCCGGGTGCGGTGACCGAGCCGGCCTGACGTGGTGAGCCCAGACGGGGACTTCGTGGTCGCCATCGACCTCGGCGGGACCAAGACCGCGGTGGCGACCGCCGACCTGGGTGGGCAGATCCTGGCGCACGCGCGGCTCCAGACCGAGGCCGACCTGGGTGGCGAGCAGGCGGTGGAGCGGGCCCTGGCCGAGGCCAGGGCCTGCGTCGCCAGGACCGCCCACGAGACCGGCGGGCGGTGCGTCGCCGCCGGCGCGGTCAGCCCGGGCATCGTCCTCGACGACCGCGTGGAGCTGGTCCCCAACGTCCCGGGGCTGGACCGGCTCGCCCTCCCCGACCTCCTGCGCCGCGGCCTGGACCTGGACCGGGTCGCCGTGGGCAACGACGTCAAGGCCGCCGCCGCCGCGGAGCACCGCTGGGGCAGCCTGCAGGGCGCGGACCCCGCGGTGTTCCTGAGCCTCGGCACGGGTGTGGCGGCGGCCGTGCTCGTGGGTGGGCGGGTCCTGACCGGCGCGCACGGGGCCGCCGGCGAGATCGCCTACAACCTGCGCGGCGTCGCCGACGAGGCGGGCGCAGCCGACGGGCGGGCGCCGCTCGAGGAGCTGGTGGGGGGGCGAGCGATCGGGGAGCGGGGCAGCCGGCTTCTCGGCGGCCGGCTCTCCGCCGCCGAGGTGTTCGCGTCGACCGACGTGCGTGCGCGCTTCCTGGTCGACGAAACGCTGGCCGAGCTGGCGGTCCACGTCGCCAACCTGGCCATCCTCATCGATCCGGCCCGCATTGCCGTCGGCGGCGGGCTGATGGATTCGAGCCACCTGGTGCTGGCGGCGCTGGGGAACCGCGTGCGCTTCGCGGTTCCCTTCCCGCCGGAGATCGTGCCGGCTCGCTTCATCCACGACGCGCCGCTGCGCGGGGCGATCGCGCTGGCGATCGAGTCGCTCGCGGGCGACGGCGCCGCGGACGCCGTCCTGACGGGAGGCGACGAGCTGCGGACCGCGTGAAGAGTGTCGCCGGTCAGGCCGGCGGGCGCCTCGGGCCTCGTCCCACTACCCCGGGGCGAGGCCATCGAGGCCGCCCCGGATACATCCGATGTATCCAATCCCGCCGGCCCGAATCTGGGCCGAAACAGCGGGAAACAGCGGGACACAGCGGGAAGCGGTTGACCCACCTCCGATGACTTGCCATACTCGGTGAGCGGCGGCTGCCGCCGTCGCCGAAGAGGGAAATCGTGTTCACTCGCCGCTCCGGGCGCCGGCGGGCGACGAAGGCAGAGGGGGAGGTGACCATGGCAGGCAGGTTCACTCACCGGCTCGGCCGGCTGCTCGCGGTGGCGGCGGCCGCCCTGGTCGTCGCGCCCGCCCTGCCGCCGGTGGCGGCGACGGCGCTGGCGGACGACGACCGCAGGTTCCACACCTCGTTCTTCGTCTCGCCCAGGGGCGACGACCGCAGCCCCGGCACGGAGGACCGGCCGGTGCGCACGCTGGGGCGGGCGCAGCAGCTCGTCCGCGGCGTCAACCAGGACATGCGCCGGGACGTCGTCGTCGACCTGGCCGGCGGCACCTACCAGCTGAGCAGGCCGCTGACGTTCGGCCCGGCCGACTCCGGCACGAACGGCCACCGGGTGATCTACCGCGCGCGCGACGACGATCAGCGGCCGGTCATCAGCGGCGGCCTCGCCGTGACCGGCTGGAAGCTCGCCGACGCGGCCCGCAACCTCTGGTCGGCACCCGCGCCGGCCGGCCTGGACAACACCAGGCAGCTGTACGTGGACGGCGTCCGCGCCGAGCGCACTCACGCCCGGCCGCCCGTGCCGCTCACGATCGCGCGAGACGCCGGCGGTGTCGCCACCGGCTACACCGCCGCCACCCCGGCGTACGCGAGCTGGCGCAACCCGACCGACATCGAGTTCGTCTACACGGGCGGCAACCAGCTCTGGTCCGAGACCAGCACGAACAGCATCGGGGCGTGGACCGAGAACCGCTGCCCGGTGGCCGCCATCACCGGCACCACGATCACCATGCAGCAGCCCTGCTGGGACAACTCGACGAAGCGTGTCAAGTTCCCGCCGGGCGTGAACGGCGGCCGGACCATCAACCTGGTCGGCGGCGGCGCCGCCGCGGCCCTGCCGGAGACGATCGAGAACGCCTTCGAGCTGCTGGGCCCGGCCGGCCAGTGGTACCTCGACCGGCCGGCCCGGACGATCTACTACGTTCCCAGGCCGGGCGAGAACCTGCGCCGCGCCAGCGTGGTCGCGCCGGCGCTGGAGACCCTGGTCTCCGGCACCGGGACGGCGGACGACCCGGTCCACGACATCGCCTTCCAGGGCATCCAGTTCGCGTACGCCACCTGGCTGCGGCCCAGCAGCCCGGAGGGCTTCAGCGAGATCCAGGCCAACTACACGCTGACCGGCGCGGGCGCCAACCTCACCCAGGGCCTGTGCCAGCTCGTGCCCGGCGGGACGTGCCCCTTCGGCGCGTGGACCAAGGCGCCGGCCAACGTCTCGTTCTCCTACGACCGCTCGATCCAGTTCGTGGACGACGCCTTCGTGCACCTGGGCGCAGCCGGGCTCGACCTGGGCGACGGCTCCGAGGATGGCCTCGTCAAGCGGTCCGTCTTCACCGACATCTCGGGCAACGGGCTGGAGCTGGGCGGCGTGGATATCCCCGATCCGGCGCCGGGCCAGGCGACCGGCGGCATCGAGGTCGTCGACAACCACCTGTACGACCTGCCGGTCGAGTACCACGGCGGCGTCGGCATCCTCAACGGCTGGACCGAGGGCAACAGGATCGAGCACAACCAGCTCGACCACACCGCCTACACGGCGATCTCCATGGGCTGGGGCGGCTGGCTGGACAAGATCAAGATGGCGGCGCAGCCCAACCCGTCGCACGACAACCTGGTCGCCGGCAACCTGATCTTCAACCAGATGCAGGTGCTGGCCGACGGCGGCGCCATCTACACGCAGGGCCTGACCGGCACCTCCCTCGCCAACGGCGAGAAGGTCGTGGGCAACGTGACCCACGACCAGTACGGCTCCGGCCACGACATCTACACGGACAACGGCGCCACCTACGTGACGATCGCGAACAACGTCATGGTCGACATCAACTTCGACAACTGGGGCAGCCGGCACGTCGACTACCGGGCCGGCGCCACGGGCAACGACCCGACCCTGATCCAGCACAACTTCTGGCAGCAGGGCGACGCCGACTCCTCGGCCTCCAACGTGACCGTGACGCAGAACCAGATCGTGCGCACCGTCGACCAGGCGCCGGAATCGATCCGGCGCAGCGCGGGCCTCACGGAGGACGCGAAGGAGGAGGTGCTGGGCCGGCGGTTCGGCAGGCGCAGCGCCCCCGAGCCGCCCAGCCGCGTGGCGGCCTTCGCCGGCGACGGCTTCGCCTACGTCACGTGGAACCCGCCGGTGTTCGAGGGCACCTCGCGGGTGCGCTCGTACACCGTCACGTCGTCGAAGGGCGACCACGTCACGATCCCGGCGGACGAGTTCCGCCGGGCCGCCTACGTGAAGGTGCCGGGCCTCGCCGACGGCGCGGGCTACACGTTCACCGTGACGGCCCGCAGCCAGGACGGCACCAGCCAGCCGTCGGTGCCCTCGCGCACCGTCACGCCCGCCGTGCCGGCCACGCCGGTGACGGTGCCGATGTCGCCGGAGTCGGTCAGCGCCCGGGCGGGCGACGGCAGGGTCAGCATCCACTTCAAGGACCCGTCCGCCAGCGGGGCCAGCCGCTCCGACGGCGGCAGCCCGATCGTCTCGTACACGATCACGGCCAACCCCGGGGGCAGGTCGGTGACGTTCAGCGGGCGCACGGTGCTGACGCTGGGCAGCAGCCACTCGACCTTCGCCGTGCTGGACGGGCTGAGGAACGGCCAGGCGTACGTGGTCACCGTCACGGCCAACAACCAGGCCGGGTCCAGCGCGCCGGTGGCCGTCGCCGTGACGCCGACCGCGACGCCGCCCACGCCCCTGGTGACGCCGCCGGCGACGCCCACGCTGGACGGCGCCGTGCTGGCCGCGAACCGGCAGTCGGTGGCGACCGGCGACGGGCACCTCCAGCGCGAGCTGGCGACGCTGCTGGCCGCGGCCAACCAGGACCTGACGGCGGGCCCCTGGTCGGTGATGGACAAGACACAGGTGCCGCCCAGCGGCGACCGGCACGACTACCTCAGCCAGGCACCCTACTGGTGGCCCAACCCGGCCGGCGACGCCAACGGCTGTCCGTACGTGCAGAAGGACGGCCAGCGCAACCCGGCCGCCGACGCCATCCCCGACCACAACGAGCGCGGCCTGGCCTGGACGGCGATCTACCAGCTGGCCCTTGCCTGGTTCTACACCGGCGACGCCCGCTACGCGCGGCGGGCGGAGCTGGACCTGCGAACGTGGTTCCTGGACCCGAAGACGCGGATGAACCCGAACCTGAACTTCGCCCAGATCATCCCGTGCCCCGGCCAGCCCCACACCGGGGTCGGCATCATCGAGTCCTCGGAGACGCTGGGCCTCGTCATCGACGCCGCAGCGGTGCTCGACTCCGGCGCGCCCGGCTGGACGGCGGCCGACACCGCCGGGATGAAGTCCTGGCTCGGCCAGCTCCAGACGTGGCTGAGCACCAGTCCGGAAGGCCAGGCCGAGGCGAAGGCGAAGAACAACCACGGCAGCTTCTTCGACGCCCAGGGCGCGGCCATCGCCACGTACCTGGCCCAGGCCGACGTGGCCAGGGGCATCGTGACGGACGCGGAGACGAAGCGGATCGCGAAGCAGATCGCCGCCGACGGCAGCCAGCCGCTGGAGATGGCGCGAACCCGCCCCTGGCACTACAGCAACTTCAACATGGAGGCGCTGTGCCGCCTGGCCGCCATCGGCCAGCACGCCGGCGTCAACCTCTGGACGTACCAGACGCCGGCCGGCGGCAGCATGCAGAAGGCGGTCGACTTCCTGCTCCCGGGGGCGGTGCAGGGCCAGAGCGGCTTCCCGAAGCCGGAGCTGGGCACGTTCGACCGCAGCGAGGCGTTCGCGGCCGCCCACGCCGCGGCCGAGCCGGCCAACGCGAACGACGCCGCGGCGCGACAGGCCCTGCCGTCGATCCCGGCGCCCGCCGCGGGCGACACGTGGGACCTGCTGCCGGCCTGCTGAGGGCCAGAGGGAGAGAGGAGGAGCTCGGGAGAGGGGGCGAGGACCGCGGCCTCGCCCTCTTCGCTTTCCCTGCGACCCGGAGGGGGTCTGCGGCGTTATAACTCGTGAGACGTTGAGGACTGGGAGCAGCGCGTTCGAACGCGTGGCGCGGCCGCGCGGGTCCCGCCTGGCATTGATCGCTCTGGGGGCGGCCCTGCTGCTGGCCGGCCGGGTGCCGGCGGTCCAGGCCGGGCAGGACGGCGACCTGACCCTCACCGTCGCCCAGCGATGGAACGAGCTGAGCAGCCCCGGCATGTGGTCGCCCTACTCGGTCACGGTGCGGAACGACGGCGCCGCCGGCTTCGACGGCGAGATCGTGCTCACCGCCAACCTGCCCCGGACCACCCAGTACTCGCCGGACGCCTTCCCGCCCTACCACGCCGCGGTCAGCGTGCCAGGGGGCTCCCAGCGCACGACCGTCGTGACGGTCACCGAGGCGCCCGGCGGCTACCACGCCGAGCTGCGGGATGCCGGCGGGCGGGTCGTGGCCTCGGCCGACCCCGCAGGGACGGTGCGCGCCGAGGCGTCTCTGGCCGTCCTCAGCGACGTCGTCGGCGCCGACCGCCGCATCGACGCGCCGCTGCGGACGCTGACGCGGGTGAACGTGGCGCTGTCCCGCTTCGGCTCGGCGCACGAGTTCCCCGCCCACGCGGTCGAGCTGAGCGGCCTCAACGGCCTGGTCCTGGACCAGTTCGCCACCGGCGTCCTGGACCAGGCCCAGGTGCGGACGCTGGAGGACTTCGTCGGCCTGGGCGGCGTGCTGGTGGAGACGGGCGGCGCCTCGTGGCGGCGCACGCTGCAGCCGCTGCCTGCGGCGCTGCTCCCGCTGCGCCCCACCGACACCGGCAGCGCGCCGCTGTCCGCGCTGGCCGAGCTGGGCTCCCTGACCACGGACGCCGGGGCGCAGGTGGTCACGGGAGACCTGGCGAGCTGGGCGTCCGCGCCGGTCCGCACCGCCGACGGCAGGCCGCTGATCGCCGAGGGGCCGTACGGCGCAGGCCGGATCGTGGAGCTCGCGTTCGACCCGTTCGCCGCCCCGTTCGACACGCGCCCCGACCTGGCGGCCCTCAGCTGGAGCCAGGCCATCGGCCGAGGGCTGAGCGGCGTGCAGGGCGGCGTCCCGCTGTCGAGCCTCAGGCCCGTCCTCGGCCCCGGCGTCCAGCAGCAGATCGCGCTGACGGGGTCGGGGCCCGGGGGCTGGGGGCCCGGCTCCACCTACATGTACCAGGTGCTCGGCGACATGCCGGCGCCGCCGCTGCCGCCCTTCGGCCTGCTGGTCCTGCTGCTGATCACGTACGTGCTGGTGGTCAGCGCCGGCAGCTACGCGCTGCTGCGGAGCGTGGGCCGGAGCGGGCTGCTGTGGGTCGCCGTCCCCGCGCTGGCGCTGGTCTTCACCGCCGCCGCCTACCTGGTCGGCTTCGGGCCCCGCGGCTCCGACTTCCAGGTGACCGAGGCGCAGGTCCAGCGCGCCGGCCCGGGCGGCGTCGTCGAGACAAGCAGCCTGGACGGCGTCCTGGCCCCCCGCCGCGGCGATGTCGGCGTGAGCGCGCGGGCCGGCACGGCGATGTCCACGGCGGCCACGCCGTACGGCCCGTCCGGGGCCGGCGGCCGGGACACGGTCGTGTTGGTCGGGCCGCGGCCGGCGGTGCACTTCTCGAACGTCGCCGTCTGGGACATGCGCACCGTCCAGACGCTGGAGGTGGACCATCCGTTCGGGGCCCAGCCAGACGGCGCCATGCCGGTCGAGGCCCACCTCCGGCTCAGCCGGGGCCGCGTCCAGGGCCACGTCGTGAACCACAGCGGGCGGACCCTGCGCGACCTGGTCGTCACCACGCCCTATGGGACCCCGGCGCCGCTCGCGGCCGCGCTGGCGCCGGGCGCCACCGCCACCGTGGACGCGCCGCTCCCGCCCGTCCCGATCGTGTACACCGGCAAGGGGGTCGTCGTGCCGGGCGCGGCTCCGGGCCCGGGCGCGATCGGTCCCATGCCCCAGGCCCCCCAGAACGCGCGGCAGGCCCTGGTCACGATGGCGGCCGGCGAGGCGGCCGGCCGGCCCGGCGAGCTGGCGCTGGTCGGCTTCACGGACCCGGTGGACCGGCTGCGCGTCGAGGGCGCCCACACCGGCGGCTCGATCCGGGCGGTGCTGGTGGAGCCGGTGCGCCCGGAGC
>JBKPCH010000067.1:0-9355 GCA_046727275.1 Candidatus Dormiibacterota bacterium | reverse complement strand
GGGTCCTCAGGCTGAGCCGACTCGAAGAGGTCAAGGACGTGCTCCGCGCACGATGCCGCCCACAGGGCGAGGAGCTGGTGATCCGAATCGGTGAGGGTCCCACCGCGGCGGATCGTCACGAAACGAGGGTCGCGGTCTTTCGGGAGGATCACACCAGCACCCCTTCTGCTCGCATCTCGACACCGGACCGAACCCCCGGGTGCCGCCGGCGGGCGGCCGGATCCCGGCGCGCCACGTAGGCGCCGACCGCGTCCACGCCGGGCCGCGCGTACCGCTCAAGTGACCGCACCGAGGCGTGCCGGGAGCGGGCCAGCAGCATGGGGGTGCTGGCGCCGTCCCCGGCCTCGTGCGTGAGGTCGGAGTGGCGAAGCTGGTACAGGGTCCAGCCGGCGCCGCTGGGGCCCAGGGCCCGGGTGGCGTCGGTGAATAGCTCGGCCGCGCGCCGGTAGGAAAGCCGGGCCCGGCCGGTGACCGGGCAGCGTCCAGCGCTGGCGTCCGGGCCGGGGCGCGACGGTCGGTGAGGAAGACCGGGCCGGCCGGGCGGCCGCGGAGCAGCCGGGGCAGCAGCTGCGCCGTGCCCGACTGCCAGTGGATCCACTCCACGGCGCCGCCCTTGGCCACGACCCGGGCCCGCTTGTCGCGGAGGTCCAGGCCGCCGACGTCGAGCGGGCAGCGGAGGCGCATCGGCAGCGCGATCCACAGATGGAGGGCCTCCTGGAGGCCCGCCAGCTCGGCCCCGGCCAGGCCGTGGCGCCGGGTCAGCCAGCGCAGGTAGAGCTGGCGCCGCCGGGCGGCCACCCAGAGGTCGTCGGCGAGGGCCATCACGCCGGGCGTGAGGCCGCCGGCGACGTGCGCGGCCAGCAGCTCGAGCGCCGTGGAGCCCAGCGCCCAGCCGTCTCCCAGCGGCGAGGCACGGCCGGCGGGCTTCCCCGGCCGCACGCCCAGCCACTGGTACCGGCCCTCCAGCGGCGGCTCCTCGTCGCCGAGGGCGAGGCGCTCGCGGACCCGCTGGACCGCGGAGGGGTCCGGCAAGCCCGCCGCCAGCAGCGGCTGCGCGGACTCCGCCACCCAGCCCCGCCAGGGTCGCTGCAGCCCCAGGTCGTCGAGAGCGGCGAAGACGTCGCTGACGTGCCAGCGGCCGCCCCCCACCGCGTCCACCACAAACCAGTGGGGCGCGTGCCGGCGCCGGTGGCCGGTGCTCCAGGGCAGGTTGCACGTATCGCCCGCGATGATCACCGGGCCGTCACGGCGCACCTGCGCCCGGACCTGCGCCAGCGCCATGCCGGCGTCGTCGGTGCCGGCCCTGACGAGGTCCCCGCCCGCCGCGCAGCGCAGCGAGGCCCGGTGGTGGAGGAAGGCGAAGACGTCGCCGCACGCGGGACGGACCGCCAGCACGGGCTCGGGGGCGATCAGCTCCAGCCAGTCCCGGCCCCACTGGCGGAGGAGCTCGGCCAGCGCGGCGGTGCAGCGGCACAGGAGGTCGCCGCAGACCTCCTCCGGGACCTCGCTCACCGCGCCAGCGGTGGTGAATGCATGGTCCACGCCATGCTAATGAGTACCCGCGACGATTACTGTCACCGGCGTGACACAACGCCGCGTCTCAGTCGCGCTGTGCCACGACGGCGACAGACATCGGACACGGCCTCTGGCACTGTCTTCTGAGCGGCCGAACCCGGCCGACAGGGACGTCAGCCGCGGTCGGAGCGGCCGCGGCTGCGTCCACGCCGGCCGGCGCCGGCGGCCGGGCCTAAGAGGGTAGGGAGGCCAGGGCACCGCTCTCCAGGAGGGCCCGGATGGCGGCGCCGCGGTGGCTCCAGCGGTCCTTCTCGTCGGGGGCCATCTGGTCGAAGGTCAGGCCCGCCTCGGGCACCAGGAAGACGGGGTCGTAGCCGAAGCCCGAGCCACCCCGGCGCGGTTCGACCAGCTCGCCCCGCCGCTCGCCCACGAAGACCCTGGTCGGCTGGCCCGGGACGGCCAGGGCCACGGCGCAGACGAACCGCGCGCGCCAGGGCCGCGGCACGCCCGCGAGCCGCTCGAAGACCAGGCGGTGCCGCTCGTCCTGCGTGGGCGCGATGCGGGCCGACCTGAGGCCCGGGTAGCCGTCCAGCGCCTCGACCTCCAGGCCGCTGTCGTCCGCGAGCGCGGGCAGCCCCCCGGCGGCGCTGGCCGCCTCGGCTTTGAGGGCCGCGTTGGCCCCGTAGCTGTCAGCGTCCTCCAGCACCTGCGTGTCGAGCGCCGCCAGCTCCACCCCGGCGCCCCGGAGCAGGTTCCGGTACTCACGCAGCTTGCCCGGGTTGCCGGTGGCGACGAGGAGGCGGGGACCGCTCACCCCAGCGCTGCGATCGCCCGCTTCTGGTAGGTGATGAGCTCCCGGATGCCCCTGCTGGCCAGGCCCAGCAGCTCGTCGAGCTGCTCGCGGCTCAGCGGCTCCTTCTCGGCCGTCGCCTGCAGCTCGATGAAGCGCCCGTCGTCGGCCATGACGACGTTCATGTCGGTGTGGGCCAGGAAGTCCTCGGCGTAGTCGAGGTCCAGCCGGGCCTCGCCGTCGACGATGCCGACGCTCACCGCCGCCACGAAGCTGCGCAGCGGGTTGCCGTTGAGCATCCGCGCCTGCTGCATGCGCTTGACGGCCTGGTAGAGGGCGACGAAGGCGCCTGTGATCGAGGCGGTGCGGGTGCCGCCGTCGGCCTGGAGGACGTCGCAGTCGATGGTGATGGTGCGCTCGCCCAGCATCCGCATGTCCACGACGGTCCGCAGCGACCTCCCGATCAGCCGCTGGATCTCGTGGGTCCGGCCCCCGATCCGGCCGCTGTTCGCCTCGCGCTGGCCGCGGTCGTGCGTCGCCCGCGGCAGCATCGAGTACTCGGCGGTCACCCAGCCGTGGCCGGAGCCGCGCCGGTGCGCGGGCACGCGGTCCTCGACGGTGGCCGTGACCCAGACCCGGGTGCGGCCCATCTCGACCAGGACCGAGCCCTCGGCGTGGACGTTGACGCCCAGCTCCAGCCTGAACGGGCGCAGCTGATCCGGGCGCTCACGCCCGTCCGGCCTCGTCACGCGGTCAGCGGCCCGTCAGCTTCAGCAGCAGCGCCGTGGCCTCCCAGAAGATCAGGAGAGGCACGAGCACGAGCAGCGGGGTGAGCGGGTCGGCGCCGGGCGTCATGAAGTTGGCCAGGAGGCCCAGCCCCACCATCCAGTAGAACCGGTGCCGGTACAGCCAGCGCGAGCTGATGATCCGCAGCATGCCCAGCGTGTAGAGCACGACAGGCAGCTCGAAGACGATCCCGAAGGCGATCGTGATCAGGAAGATGAAGCCCAGCAGCTTCTCGCCGTCCGGCAGGTAGTGGACGTCCGGCGGGGCGAAGCCGGTCAGCACCTTCATGATCAGCGGCAGGGCGAACATCGCGAAGCCCACGCCGACCAGGAAGAAGAAGGTGGTGGCGCCCACGAGCGGCAGCACCAGCTTCTTCTCGTGGTCGTGCAGGCCCGGGCTGATGAACCACCAGATCTGCCAGAAGATGATCGGCGCGGCGCCGACCAGGCCCACCACGAAGGCGATCTTCAGGCCCAGCATGAACGCGCCGGTGGGGGCGAAGAAGAACAGGCCCGTTTTCTGCAGGCCTGCCCGGACGATCAGCAAGTCGAGGATGCGCTGCCAGAAGAAGAAGGCGACGACCGTCGCGACCAGCCAGCCGGCGACGGAGATGATGAGGGCACGCCGCAGATCCTCGAGGTGCTCGACGATCGACATGCGGGCCTCATCGTCCCGCGGCCTCGAGGACTTCCGCCGGCCCCTGATCAGCAGGGCCATCGGCGAGCTGTTAGCTCTTCTTCTCGGTCTCGGCCTTCTCGGTGTCGGAGGCCGAGCTGGCCGTCGTCGGGTGGGACTCGTGCTCCTGGACCGCCGACGTCATCTCGTCGGTGATCTGGTTGGACGCCTTGCGGAACTCGCGGATGCCGCGACCCACCGCTCCACCGAGCTCGGGCAGCTTGCCGGGCCCGAAGATGATGAGCACGATCGCCAGAAGGATGATCAGGTACGCGGGGTGCAGGCCAAAGGGCATTCTTCCAGTTAACCTCCAGGCGATTATACGCAGCGGCGGGGCCCTGGCCCCCTCACCTGCGCTTGATGTCCACGCTGAGGATACGGTCCCCGGCGGTCAGCTGGCCCACGATGTCCATTCCCGCTGTCACGTTTGCAAAGTGGTTGTAAACGGCGGTCGGGTTGCCGCCCTTCCAGCTCTGCTTCAGGATGAAGAACTGGGAGCCGCTGACCGTGCCGTCGGGGAAACGGGCCATCCCCATCGCCCCCGTCGGCCACTGCTCGTCGGCCGCCGGCGGCTCCTCGGGCAGCGTGTAGCCGGGGCCGCCGCGGCCGGTGCCGAGCGGGTCGCCGGCCTGGACCACCCAGTCCTCCGCCCGGAAGAACGGCTGCCCGTTGAAGTAGCCGTTCTCCGCCAGGACGACGAAGTTGTTGACCGTCCTGGGCGCCGCCCCGGCCAGGAGGTCGAACTTCACGTCCCCCTTGCTCGTCTTCATCGTCCCCGTGTACTTCGCGCTGGTGTCGATGCACATGGGCGGGGGCCCGCTGTAGGCGTCGGGCGCCAGCCGGGTCGCCGTCCGGCACTTCGCGAAGGCCGCGGAGGGGTGCGGATGGGCCACGTAGTCGATGCCGACGCCGGCGGCGATCACCGCGGCCACCACCACGAAGGCGATGGACAGGGCCAGCGCCGGGCGCATGCGCCGCGGGGACTCGACGGGGCCCGGTCGGTTCGGGGTGACTCGCCGCTTGGACACGGGCTCCAATCTTAGTGTCCCGAACGCGCCGCGGCGCCGGCGTTGCCGGCCGCCGCCCGCTCTCCCGTGCGGAGGTCCACCTCCTCGACCCGCGGCGCCCGCTGGCCGAACAGGATCTCCGCGACCTCGTCGAACCGCTCCGGCACCGCCGTGGCCAGCAGCTCGTGGGCGACGGGGCGGCCGTCCGGCACCGCGCGCATCCGGGCGTGGTCGAGGCGCCGCTCCACCATGGCCGCCGTCGTCGAGGCGGAGTCGACCAGCGTGAAGCGGCCCGCGAAGACGCGCTCGATGGCCGGGCGCAGGAGCGGGTAGTGCGTGCAGCCCAGGACCAGGACGTCGGCGCCCAGCCGGGCGATCTCGGCCAGGTCCCGGCGCAGGGCGGCTTCCGCGCGGGGAGCGTCCGCGTCACCCGCCTCCACGATCTCGACCAGCTCGGGGCAGGCCTTCTGGTAGACGCCCACCATCGGGTCCAGCTCCTTGATCGCGTGCAGGTACTCCTGGCTGGAGCGGGTGCCCTCGGTCGAGATCACGCCCACCACGCCCCGCCGGGTCGCCTGGACAGCCGCCTGCGCGCCGGGGCTGATGACCCCGACGATCGGCACGTCGAACACCTCGCGCGCCTGGTTCAGGGCCGCCGCGGTGGCCGTGTTGCAGGCGATCACCACGAGCTTGACGTCCCGTGACTCCAGGTAGCGGATGATCTCGAAGGCGAAGCTCTTCACCTCCTCCTGGTAGCGCGGCCCGTACGGGAAGCGCTGGAGGTCGGCGACGTAGATGGTGCGCTCCTCGGGCAGCCGGTCGTGGATCGACCGCAGGACGGTCAGCCCGCCAACGCCGGAGTCGAAGACGCCGATCGGCCTGTCGTCGCCCTCGCTCACCGTGCGGTGAGCCGGTAGCCCAGCCCCGGCACAGCCTCCAGGGCCACGCCCGAGTCGCCGTGGGCGTCCAGCTTCCGCCGGAGCCGCTGCACGTGCGGGTCGACCGAGTGGTGGTCGACGTCGGCCAGGTAGCCCCAGACCTTCTCCAGCAGCTGCGAGCGGGTCAGGACCCGGCCCGGGTTGGCCGCCAGCAGGGCGAGCAGGTTGAACTCCGTCATCGTCAGCTTGACCTCGTGCTCGCCGACGCTGACCCGGCGGCCCTCGGTGTCGATGGTGATGTCGCCGACGTTGAGCAGCCGCTTCCGGGTCGTGCCGGTCGTGCTCATCTCCACCCGGCGCAGGTGGGCGCCCAGGCGGGCCGTCAGGACACGGGCGTCGAACGGCTTCGTGATGTAGTCATCGGCGCCGACCTCCAGCCCGACCACCATGTCCACGTTGGCCGTCCGGCCCGTCAGCATCACGATCGGGCAGACCACGCCCTGGCGGCGCAGCTCGCGGCAGACCTCGATCCCGCTCACGTCGGGCAGGACCCAGTCGAGCAGCACGATGTCCGGCTCGTTGACCTCGACGATCCGCATCGCCTGCCGGCCGCTGGCGGCCTCGACCACGTCGTAGCCGTCCCGCCGGCAGACCTCGGTCACCACCGTCCGGACCGCGGGGTCGTCCTCCACGATGAGGACCCGACGCCTTCGGCGCGCGGCTGGAGCGTTCAGGACTGCGGGGGTGTGAAGCCGACCCGACGGGCGGAGCGGTCCGGCCGCTTGCCGCGGCGCAGCAGGATGGCGTGGCGGTCGCCCGCGCCGATGATGTCGACCAGGTCCCACCCTTCCGAGGACGCCTTCGTCAGGTGCTGGGCCAGCGTGCTCCCGTCCACGACCTGTGCGTTCGTCACGAGCTCGGTGCGGTACTCGAACTCGCGGCTGCCGTCCGAGGCGACGGTGGGCACCAGGCTGCTGGGCGCGCTCGCCGGCTCGTCCTCGTCGGGCTCGTCCGGTTCCGGTTCCTCTTCGAGACGCTCGCGCATCGTCAGGAATATTAGGCGCACGGCGGCGACCAGGTGGCGGAAGGCGCCGGTCCGCGAGGGAGAAAGCAAGGGTTTGCGCCGGCGCCCCGGCGGGGGTAACCTGGGCGTCGCCGGCGGCCGGCCAGGGAGATGTTGACCAGCACCACCCGACCGCCCGACAATGCGAACGTGTGTTCGCCAGACCCGCCGCCGACCTCCCCTCCGGATCCCCGCCCCATCCGCGAGGTCGCCCGCCGCCACGGCCTGGACGCCATCCGCTGGTGGCCGCCCAACGAGGGTGACTTCCTGGTCGAGGGCCTGCCCCTGAGCCTGCGCGCCCTGCGGGCCGAGCTGGAGCGGGCCCTGGGCTGCCGCGTAGCCATCTACCTCGCGGACTGCCTGGCCGAGGAGACGCGCGACCGGCTGCGGCGCGAGACCGTGGACCTGCTCGCGTCGTGAGCGCCAAGCCGGCCGGCGCTCAGCGGGAGGAGCTCGGATGTGTCCGGAGGAGGTGCTTGCAGCACGAAGCCACGACGACCACAGAGGACGCACGAAGGAGTTGAATACAGTTCGTTTTTGTTCTACAAGTGATTCTTTGGCTTCGTGCTGCACCATGGACGTAGATCCGCCGCGAGGATTGCATGAACAGTCTCAGCGGGAGCGGCCCTCGGCCCGGTCGGCCAGGCCGCGGATCTCCTCGACGATGGCCGGCCACAGCTCCCGGGGCAGGTCGTGGCCCATGCCGGGGAACGTCACCAGCCTCGCCCCCGGTATGGCGGCCGCCGTGGCCCGCCCGCCCGCCGGACGGACGAGCACGTCCGCCTCGCCGTGCAGGACGAGCGCGGGCACGCCCACGGCGGCCAGCGCGGCGCGACGGTCACCGCCGGCCAGGATGGCCGCGTTCTGGCGCTGCGCTCCGTCCGGGTCGAGGCCTCCCCGCTCGTGCATCCGCCGCCCCACGTCGGCCAGCCACGCCTCGTCCAGCGGGTACCCGGGCGAGCCGATGACGCGGTGGCCGCGGATCAGCCGCTCCGCAGCCTCCTCCGCGCTGGCCGGCTGCCGGCGCCTCAGCACTGCGGGATTGGCGACCAGCAGCCGGAGCGTCGTCCGGGCGCTCTGCCTGCCGATCCGCCACGACGGCGTGGAGCTGATCGAGGTGAGCGAGCGGACCCGGGACGGGTACCGGATCGCCAGCGCCTGGGCGATCATCCCGCCCAGCGACCGCCCTACCACGTGGGCCGACTCCCAGCCCAGCGCGTCGAGCACTGCGCCGCCGTCGCCGGCCATGTCCTCCAGGCGGTAGACCGCGGCCTCGGCGGGCCGGGTCAGCATCTTCAGCTGCCGGGGGACGCCGGCCGACGTCAGGTGCGTGGACAGCCCGGAGTCGCGGTTGTCGAACCGGGCGACGTGGAAGCCTCGCGCCGCCAGCGCGGCGCAGAGGTCGTCGTGCCAGTACAGCATCTGGGCGCCGACGCCCATCACGAGAAGCAGCGGGTCGTCGGGCGGCCCCCCGAACGTCTCGTAGGCGATCTCCACGCCGTCGTGACGGGCCCTGCGAATCGTCATCGCGCTCACCTCCAGAGGACGTGCGCCGCCACGTAGCCGGCGTAGAGGGCGAGGAGCGCCGCGCCCTGGCCGCGGCTCACGCCGCCCCGCCAGAGGAAGAGCGCGGCCAGCCACGTGCTGACCACCAGGAACGGCCAGTCGAGGGTCCGGGTCAGCGAGGAGACGGGGACCGAAGCGGCCAGGGCGATCAGGCCCAGGTTGAACAGCACGAAGTAGAGGACGGTGCCGACCAGGTTGCCCGCGCTGACGTCGGGCCTGCCCTCGCGGGCGGGGACCGCCTGCCGGATGACCTCCTCCAGCTCGATCGCTGCAGGCGCCAGCACCATCCCGACCAGGCCGGCCGGCAGCGCGAGCCCCGAGATCAGCCGCTGCGCCCCGAACGTGACCAGCTCGGCCCCCGCCGTGATGGCAGCCACGCCCACCACCGTGAGGAGCGGCGGCGCCCACCAGCGCCGGGACCGGCCGGCCGCCTCCAGCGCCTCTCCCCCGTCGAGGAAGCGGTGCCTGCGCGACGCGACCACGACGTAGCCGAGGGCCAGCCCGAAGGCCGCCAGCAGCACGGCGCCGGCCAGCCGGGGCGTGCTGGGCCCGATCAGGGCGATCCCGGCGAGGACTGGCGTCGCGGCGAGGACCAGCAGCACGCCGCCCGGGAGCCGCACCCGCAGCGGGAACAGGACCGCCCCCAGGCCGAGCGCGACGCAGACGATGAAGGCGCCGCCGCCGAAGACGGTGCCCAGGGCCAGGTCCGGCACCCCGCCGTGGGCCGCGACCAGGCCGACGGCGACGTTCTCCGCCTCCAGGCCCGAGAAGGCGCCGGCGATGGCGAACGGGGCCAGTCGCAGCAGGGCGGCCAGCCCCACCAGGCCGTCCAGCAGCCGCTCGGTGGCCCAGACCACGACGACGACGCCGGCCCCGAAGGCGCCGACGGCGAGGGCCGCGTCGCGGATCACGGCGCCTCGCCCTCCATCCGGGCGGCGCGCTCGGCGAAGCGGCGCACGGCCTCCGCGGCCGCGCCGACCGCGGCCTCGGCGCGGTGCTGTTCCCGCTGCGCGTACGGCTGCCGCGCAGCGTGCTGGTGGTGTTCGCGGCGGCGCCGGTGCTCGCCGGCCTCGCC
>JBKPCH010000066.1:0-7575 GCA_046727275.1 Candidatus Dormiibacterota bacterium | reverse complement strand
GCCGGGCCCGGGCGGCGCCGGCGGCTGCTCGCCACGCGCTCGCGCAGGCGCGCCAGCTCCTCGGGCACGGCGACCTCCAGGTCGCGGGCGCGACGCTCCGTCACCAGCGCCAGCGCGTTGTCCAGCAGCTGGCGGGGGCCGAGGGTGATGCGGCGCACCGCCACGTCCAGCGGCCACAGCAGCGCGGCGAGAAGCAGCAGCGGCCAGAAGACGTCCGAGCTGATGGGGACCGGCAGCGGCCGCTGCAGCCACGCCGCCTGGGGCTTCGCCAGCACCACGCCGCCGCCCTCCCGGGCGATCTGGCGGAGCAGCCCGTCGTCGCGGCCCAGCTCCAGGTACTCCGGCGAGTAGGGCACGGACACCGCCCGGTCGGCCTGGGCCAGGACCTGGCCGTTCCGGCGCAGGGCCGCGTGGAGCAGGTACGTCCCGATCGTGGTGCCGCCGATCCGGCCCTGCCAGTGGCCGGGCGCCACCGCGACCAGGTCCTGGCTGGAGTTCTGCAGGTCCGGGCGGACCACGCCCGCGGACACGGTGGCGCCGGCCGTGTCCGGGCCGTGCACGTCCAGCTGCAGGCCGTCCCCGCTCGGCTGCGCCTCGATCTGCAGCTGCTGCGCCCCTCCCGGCAGCGTCCACGCCACCATCCTGGCGAACAGCGCCTGTGAGGTCGGCGAGCGCAGGAAGCCCGCCGTCCACGCGCCGTTCGAGTCGCTGGTCCACGCCACCGAGCGGCCCAGGCCGTAGCTCCAGGCGGCCAGCACCGGGTCCTGCTTGGTGCTGGTGAGGTACTGCTCGGCCGAGGGCTTCGGCGTCGTCACGACGTAGCCCCCGAGCTGCGGGAAGCTGTCCAGGGGCACTCCCTGGAGGAGGTCGCCGGCCGCCGCGACCTTGGGGAAGAACGGCGTCTGCTCGAACCACGGCCGCAGCGAGGCCACGCTCTCCTTGAGGAACAGGTCAGGCACCTGCGAGGGGTTGTTGGACTGGTAGAAGCGGCCGCCGCCCCAGCGCGCGATGTCCTGCATGAAGGACATGTACTGGGGCATCGAGTGGGAGTCGACCGCGATCGTCGAGGTCGTGACGCCCTTGGCCAGCGCACCCTCGACGTACGACTGCACCTGCTGGGCCGGCGTCGAGTCGGCGTCGCCGTCGCCCAGCACGACCACGTGCTTCAGCGGCGCGTCCGTCTTCAGCAGCGCGTCCGTCGCCGACTGGAGGAACGGCAGGTAGCTGGGCGGATCGCCCAGCGCGGCGGCCTCCAGCTTGGCGTCGATGGCCTTCTTGTTGCTGGCCGGCGTCATGTCTACGAGGAAGCCCTGGCGGCCGTCCGTCACCGCCACCAGGTCGTCCGGCGAGAGCTTGTCGATGACGCCCTCGGCGGCGCCCAGCACCACCTGGTCCGCGCGCGGGTCCTCCATCGTCTCCATGACCAGGACCACGGCCACCTTGGGCTTGTCCTTGCGCTGCGGGATGTCCATCCGCACCGGCAGCGCGTCCTCCAGCGGCGTCTGCTGCCAGCCGCCGGGGCCGTACGAGGTCGGGCCGCCCACCGTGACCAGGCCCTTGCCCAGGTCGTGGACGGACGCCGCCAGCGCGCTCAGCGAGTCGCGCGGGAAGGCGTCCGTCGGCGCGTCCACCACGACGGTCGCGTCGTACCGGCCCAGCGTCGCCGTGTCGGTCGGCGCCCCGGCCGCCTGCCGGCGCTCCACCGTCATGCCGGCCGCCTGCAGCGCCGAGGCCACGTTGCTCCCCTCCCCGTCCTTGCCCTCCAGCACGAGCACGACCGGCTTGCCGAGCACCCGCACGTTGGCCTCGCCCACGTTGTTCTCCGTGTACGTGTCCGGGCTGACCGTCAGCTCGGCGCGGATCGTGCGCAGGCCCAGGTCGAGGTTGGGCAGGTCGAACGTCTGGGTCGAGCTGCCCGGCGGCAGGGTCACGTCCCGGCTGGCGACCTCGCGGTTGTCCACGATCAGCGTCAGCCGCCCGGCCGCGCTGCCCGGGGTCGACTGCAGGCGCACCGCGACGGTGGCCGTCTGGCCCTGGCGCAGTTCCGAGGGCACGTCCACCCCGGCGATCAGCGCCTCGGCCGGCGGCGCCTCGCCGACGGCCACCACGTCGACCCGGATGCCCTCCGCCCGCAGCGCGGCCACCGCGCTGGCGGCGTCGTTGAGGTTCTGCCGGCCGTCCGAGACCAGCACCAGCTGGCGGGCGTAGCCGTCCGGGAGCAGGCCCGCGGCCAGCCGCAGCGCGCCCGCCACGTCCGTGTAGGACGGGTCCGGCTGGGTCTGGAAGCTGTCGAAGCCCGGGTCCCGCGTCAGCGGCAGCTCCACGTCCGCCGTGTGGCCGAACGTGACCACGCCGAACATGTCGTCCGGGCCCTTCGCGGACTGCAGCGCCCGCACCGTCGCCGCCTCCGCGTCCAGGTTGCCCCGCGCCTTCACGCTGGCCGACACGTCGACCACGGCGACCATGGCGCGCTTGTTGGGCTGCGTCGTCAGGCGGACGCCGGCCAGCGCCAGCACCAGCAGGGCCACCAGGAGGGCCCGCGAGGCGAAGACGAGGCGGCTCCGCGTCGGGGTCAGCGGCGGCGGCCACCGCCGCCAGGCGACGAACATCGCGGGCACCAGCAGGAGCAGCAGGAGCAGCTCGGGCCGGAGGACGGCGAACCCGATCATCCCGCTATCGACCCCTCAGGTACACGAGCCACTCGACGGCCAGCACGACCAGGCCGGCGGCGATCAGCCAGGGCCAGATCTCCAGCGTGCCCCGCGGCAGGGCGCCACGCGGCCGGTCCGCCTCCTGGACCAGCGGCGCGGCGCCCGGCCCGATGCGCGAGATCGAGGGGTCCTGGATCTGCACCACGAACCGGCTCAGCCGGGTGCCGTGCTGCAGCTGCTGCCTCACCGTGTACACGCCCGGCAGGTCGGTGGCGGTGAACGGCGGGAACGGCGCGTTCAGGCGGCTGCTCCGGCCGTCGGGGCCCGCCACGTCGGCGTACCGGGCGTCCGGCTCCGCGATCAGGGTGACCGCCTGGCCCGGCGTGAAGACCTGGTTCTCGAAGCCACCGGGCAGCAGGTAGTCCAGCAGGTTCTGGACCAGGATGGGGAAGCCGGCCCGCAGCGGCAGGTCCGAGTGGTGCAGGTCGAACGTGAGCACCGCGTCCCGGGGGTCGCCCTCCCGGACCAGCAGCAGCGGGTCGGACGCGGCGGAGATCACCGGCCGCCAGCCGGCCGGCGCCTTGACCGCGGCCGCGCTCTGCACGTGCACGTCCCTGAGGCTGACGTCCCGCAGCAGCGGGTCGCGGACGTCCGGCGGCGACACCGCGCCCGGGTCGATCTGGCCGCCCAGCGGCACCGGACCCAGGCCGGCGGGCGGGTTGATCAGCAGCGCCGGCTCCGGCAGCTTGCCGGGCGGCACGTAGCCGTCGAAGATGGACAGGTCGTAGCGGCCCGGCTTGTAGTCGGCGGGCTTGACCGTCGTCACGTCCAGCCCCGGCCGGAGCTTCAGCGCCCGCTGCATGAAGCCGTTCTCGGACGTGACCAGGACGACGCTGTGGTGCGGCGGCTCGGCGATCACCAGCCAGGCGGCGTCGTCCAGCGCCAGGGCGTCGTCCGGCGTCAGCTTCGCCTCCAGCACCTGGGTGGAGGCGGGGAGCCGCGACCAGGTCACGTCGGTCGTCGTGTTGCCCTCCAGCCGGACCGGCACCACGTCGGCCAGGCGCCCGTCCGCGCGCATCTCCACCTTGAGGTCGCGGGCCGACCGGCCGTAGTTGGCCAGCCGGAGGAACACCGAGCCGGCCGCGGACCGGCTCATCGTCTCGATCGCGGTGTTCTCGCCCGTCGCGCCGATCGAGTCGTACGTCAGCGGCGCGACCACCCGGGGCGGGCTGGTCGGGGGCCGGCTGTGGCCGTCGCTCAGCAGCACGATCGAGCCGCCCGGCCGGCCCGTCAGGATCGAGTTGGCCAGCGAGATGCCCTCGCCGAAGTCGCCCGCCGTCCCGGCCGGCCGGGCGCGGTCCAGCGCGGAGCGGATGAGCGCCGAGTCGCCCGTCGGCGCCGCCAGGAGCTGGGCGTGGTCGCCGAGGAGAATCACCGCCATCTGCTGGCCTGGCGCGAGCTGGCCGGCCAGGTTGCGCGCCCGCTCCACGGCCGCGCCGAAGCGGCTGGGGCTGACGTCGGTGGCCTCCATGCTCGGGCTGGCGTCGATCATCACGACGGTGGTCGAGTCGACCCCGGCGGCGCCGATCAGCCCCGGCCGCATCAGGCCCAGCGCCAGCAGCAGCGCCGCCAGGAGCTGGAGCAGGAGCAGCAGGCTGGGGCGCAGGCGCTGCCAGGGCGCGTTCGCCTGGCGGTCGGCCACGTAGGGACGCCAGAACATCAGCGAGGAGACCCGGACCTCCGGCCGCCTGACCTTCAGGAAGTAGAGCAGCACGATGGCCGGCACCGACAGCAGCGCCAGGCCGGCCAGCGGCAGCAGGAAGCTCATCCGCGCCTCAGCACCCCGGACCGGAGCCCGGCCAGCATAGTGGCCTCCAGGTCGTCGGTGCTGCCGCTGTGCAGGAAGCGGCCCCCCGCCGCCTGGGCGGCCCGGGCGAGCACCTCCCGGTGGGCGGCGAGGGCCCTCTGGTACTCGCCGACCAGGCCGGGCGTGATCGTCAGCTCGCGGGCGCGCTCGCTCTCCACGTCGACCAGCTTCAGGTCGCCCGAGATCGGCGGCCGCTCCTCGTCGGGCGCCAGCACCTGCCAGAGGACCGGCTCCTGCCGGCGGGCGGCGAGGCCGGTCAGCGGCGGGGCCCACTCCCCCTCGACCAGGAAGTCGGAGATGACCACCGTGACGCCCGGCCGGGCCCAGCGCAGGCGGCGCAGGTCGCCCGGCAGCGCCTCTCCTGCCGGCTGGCGCGCCTCCAGGAAGCTCCAGATGCGGGACACGCCGTCCCGGCCGCGCAGTGGCGGGAGGCGCTCGCCCGACAGCGTGCCCACCTGGACGCGGTCCATCGCGGCCAGCCCGAGGAAGGCCAGCGCCGCCGCCAGCCGGCGGGCGGCCGGCCACTTGGCGGGCTCGCCGAGCGCCATCGAGCCGCTGGTGTCGAGCACGACGTTCAGGCAGGCCTCCTCCTCGGCCACGTAGAGGCGGAGCATCAGCTTCTCGAGCCGGGCGTAGGCGCGCCAGTCGATCTGGCGGAAGTCGTCGCCGGACACGTACGGGCGGAAGTCGGCGAACTCCGGCGAGCGCGCCGACCGGGGCGAGCGCCGCTCGCCGGCGTACAGGCCGCTCTGGGGTCGCCGGTAGGCGAGATCGAGTCGTCCGAGCAGCGTCAGGTCAGCGGCGCTCAGCACCGCTCATCACGTTCTGGATGACGCCGCCCACCACGCGGTCGCTGTCCACGCCGGCGGCGTCCGCCTCGAAGTTCAGGAACACGCGATGGCGAAGCGCCGGGGCGGCGACGGCCTCCAGGTCCTCCAGCGCGAGGTTGAACCGGCCCTCCAGCAGCGCCCGGATGCGGCCCGCCAGGATCAGCGTCTGGAGGCCGCGGGGGCTGGCCCCCCAGCGCACGTAGCGGCGCACGTCCTCGGGCGCGTCGGGCTGCTCGGGATGGGTCGCGAGCAGGATGCGGACCGCCCGCTCCATGACCGGCTCGGCCACCGGCACCTCCCGGGCCAGCCGGGACATGTCGGTCAGGTCCTCCCCGCTGGCCACCGGCTGGAGCTCCGCCTCGGCGGTGCCCGTGGTGCGGCGCGCGATCTCCGCCAGCTCGCCGGCGCCCGGGAAGGGGACCAGCAGCTTGAAGAAGAAGCGGTCGAGCTGCGCCTCCGGCAGCGGGTAGGTGCCCTCCAGCTCGATCGGGTTCTGGGTCGCCAGCACGAAGAACGGCCGCGGCAGCTGCCGGGTGCGCTCCCCGACCGTGACCTGCCGCTCCTGCATCGCCTCCAGGAGCGCGCTCTGGGTCTTGGGCGTGGCCCGGTTGATCTCGTCGGCGAGCAGGAGGTTGGTGAACAGGGGGCCGGCCTGGAACTCGAAGCGGCGCCGGCCGCCCTCGTCCTCGGTCACGATGTGGGTGCCGGTCACGTCCGCGGGCATCAGGTCCGGCGTGAACTGGACCCGGGCGAAGCCCAGCTCCAGGACCTGCCCCAGCGAGCGGACCAGGACGGTCTTGCCCAGGCCGGGCTGGCCCTCCAGCAGCACGTGGCCGCCGGCGACCAGCGCGACCAGGACCGAGCGGACCAGCTCGCGCTGGCCGACGATCAGGCGGGCCAGTTCCTGCTCGATGGCGAGCGCCAGCTCTTTGAACCGCTCCGGCTCCATGGCCGGACGGACCTCGGCCGCCTTCACTGGCCGAGGTCGGTGAAGTACTGCTGCACGAGCTGCCTCTGCTGCTCCGGGATGTCGGCGCGGTCGACCTGGCTCAGGGCGGCGTTCCGATAGTCCGTGTAGACCTGCTGGTAGGGCACCAGGTCATTCTGCACGCCGGGCTGGCTGCCCTGGTTCTGACCGTTGCCGGTGTCCTGCGCCTGGCTGGGGACGTAGACCTTCTCGGTGCCGCCCACTGGCTTGCCCGCCGTGCCGGCGCCCCCGTTGCCGCCCGAGCCCTGGCCCTGCCCCTGGCCCGAGCCGGAGCCCTGGCCCTGCCCCGCGCCCTGGCCCTGTCCCTGGCCGGGCTGCTGTCCCTGGCCGGGCTGGCCCTGGCCCTGCGCGGGGCCCTGGCCCTGCGCGGGGCCCTGGCCCTGCGCGGGGCCCTGGCCCGCCTGCTGGCCCTGCCCCTGGCCCTGCTGGCCCTGCTGGCCTTGCTGCCCCTGACCCTGCTGGCCTTGCTGACCCTGCTGGCCGTTGGCCTGCTGCTCCAGCGGGCCCTTGGCCTGCTCCACGGCGTTGACCGCCTGGTTCACGTCGCCCTGGAACTGGTCCTGGGCGTCGACCGCCTTCGCCTCCTGCGCCGCGGACTGCAGCGCCTGCTGCGCGGCCTGCGTGTTCCCCTGCTGGAGCGCCTGCGACGCCTGGCGCAGCGACTGCTGGAGCTTGGGATCGCCGCTCGCGGCGTCGGCCGCCTGCGACAGCGACTGCGCGAGCTGCTGGCGCTGCTGGTCGCTCAGGTTGGGCAGGTTCTGGGCCAGCTTGCTCAGCTCGCTGGACCCGGTCTTGAGGTCCTGGCTGGCCAGCGCCTTGCCGGCCCTGGCCGCGTCGGGGTTGCCGGCCAGCTGCTTGCCGGCCGCGGACGCGGCATCCTGCTTCTGGCCCTGGTTCGGGTCCTGGAGCTGGCGCAGGCTCTCCTGCGCCTGGCTCAGGGACGCGACCGCCGACTGCGGGTCGGGCGCCTTCCGCACCTGGTCCGCCGCCTTCTGCAGCTCCGTCGCCAGCGCCTGCCGCTTCGCCGGGTCCTCGCCCGGCTGGCCCTGCGCCGCCTCCTTCCTGGCGATCGCCTGGATCTGGTCGGCGGCGGCGGCCTGGGCGGCCGCCTCGGCCCGGTGCTGGTGCAGGCGCTGGAGCGCCGGGTTGGGCAGCATCGCCAGGGCCAGCGCGACCGCGCCGGCCCCCGCCGCGACGGCCAGGACCCGCACCGGCGCCCGCAGGGGGCCCAGCCCGCCC
>JBKPCH010000065.1:0-18472 GCA_046727275.1 Candidatus Dormiibacterota bacterium | reverse complement strand
CCGAGTCAACCGTGCTCCGCCCCGCGGGCGCCACGGCAGTACGCCCGACACCCAGGGCAGAACTGGGGCGTGCCTCTGCTCGGCGGAATGCCGGTCACTGCCGCGTGCCAACCCCGGTCGGGAGCGTCGCCTCACCGCCGGGCCGTTGCACGGCAACCCCGACCCGCAGTCCTGTCCGGCTACGGACAGGACTTCTGCGGGAGTGCTTAGGTGAAGTTGACGTCGACCTGGGCGGCGACCATCGGGTTGAACGGGGCATGCTGGTTGTCGGCCAGGTAGGCGATCAGGGTGTGCCGGCCCGACTTGAACCCCTGGGTCGTGAGCTGCATCGTGTCGGTGCAGGACATCCTGGCCATGGTGGCCATGCCGTTCATCGCGCTGTTCGTGGTGTCGACGTTGACGTGCCAGTGCCCGTAGCGGGCCACGTCCGGCTTCCCCTCCAGGTCGCAGCTGAGGTTGAAGTTCGTCACCTGGACCCGTACGTCGAACGGGCCGGATACCGTGGCGCCCGGCGCCGGGCTGAGGACCTTGATCACGGGCGTGCCGGCAGCCGGAGCGGGAGCGATCGCCGGCAGCGGGCTGGCCGGCTCGTAGTCGATCTTGACCGACTGCAGGTTGTCCATCACGTCCATGTGGTCGCTCAGCGCCGGCACCACGCTGAGCGCGTGCTCGCCTGGCTTCACGTTCTGCATCGACACGTTCACCTGTGAGGTGCAGTACATGTCGATGAGCGAGTTGTCGATCATCACGTGGAAGTGGCCGATGCCCTGGACGGGTGGCGACTGACCCGCTGCGCAGCTGGGCTGGAAGCCCGAGAAGCTGAGGTTCAGAGGCACCTGGTTGGCCGTGATCCGGGCGCCGCTGCCGGGCGAGACGATGCTCACCTTCCAGTTCTTGGCCCATGAGGGCACCGCCATCTCGGCTGCGCCGCTCGGCTGAGCCGCCGGCGCCTGGCTGGCCCGGGGCGAGGTCTGGGCACCGCCTCCGCAGGCCGCCACGAGGAGCGGTACCGCGACAGCAGCCTCCAGCAGTCGGCGCCTGGACGCAAACCCCACGCTCATCTGCGCTGCCTCCTCGAATGGATCTCCTTGTCTCGGCTGCGCAACACCGGGGAGGCGGCCCTATTCCCGGGCCACGAGGCGAGTTCGCCTCGGCGGCACCGGCCGGCTTTCAGCGATAGACCCTTGTCGTCGGCCTGAACGCCGCCCAGGCGAACCAGAAGTCGTCACCGTGCACGATGGGATCCAGCCGGCGCCCCGCCAGCGGCCCCGAGACGGCCCGGCCGAGGAGGTCCCATCGGCTGCCGCTCTCTGAGTCGACGAAGTCTGATGCGGCGGCCCTGAAGGTGAGCTGGCGGCCGTCGAGCTGCGGTGAGAAGACGCCGCTGGCGCCCAGGTCGAAGCCGTCGGCGACGTTCCCCGCGTCCAGCCCGGAGGCGGTCCCGGGGCTGAAGAGCACCACGACCGGCGTACCGCCGACGGTGTCCCTGACGACACGTCGCTGCCTGAGCAGCTTGTACGGATAGGCGACGTCCTCGCCGCCGAGGCTGACCGTCACGACGTGCTCCTTCGGCGCCAGCCTGCCGTCCGGGCTCCCGTCGAACAGGAAGGGCGGGGTGTCCGCCCGGTCGTAGCCGGCGTAGGGGTTGACGCCATATGAGCGGTTGAAGCCCGTATCCCTCGACAGCACCGTGCCGTTCGGGTGTGCCGTCCGGAAGGCGCTCCAGCTGACGATGCCGGCCGGCAGGAGAGTCAGCTGCGTCCCGGTCAGGTCGCCCACGATGGCCTGGCCGAGGGCCTGCTGCCACCACGACTCGGTCTGGCGGTCATACATCACCAGGTCGGAGTCGCGCAGGTTGCCCGTCGTGCCGAACTCCAGGACGCGGCGGGCGGCGCGCCGGTCGAAGGCGATGGCCGTGTAGCAGAGCGGGCAGAAGGTGACGGCGACCGGCACGCCGCCGATCGCGTCGTTGACGATCTCGTGCCAGATCAGGATCTGCAGCGGGTAGGCGCGACTCTCGGTCCCGACCGTCAGCGCGATCACGGGCTCGACCGGCTTGAGCCAGCCGCTGGCCTCGGGCACGCCGACGAACAGTGGATGGTCGAGCGCCGGAATGCCATCCTTCGGTGGACCGCCGCTCCGTATCTCGGTCAGAGACACGCTGTGCCTGTCGAAGTTCGTTCGCCAGCCGTGGCGGCTGAACTGCTCCACCTGCGACGCCGCCGCCGGCGCTCCTCCGCCGGCCCCGCAGGCGGACACGAGCAGGAGCGGTGCGACCGCTGCGCCCAGCGCGAGCCTCGCGTTCACAGGCCGAAGGTGCCCGCCAGCCGCATTCTGCTCATGATCCACCTGCGCAACACTGCGGCCCCCATTGCAAGTCCGTGCTGGCCTCGTCCAGTGCCAAGGAATACGGCGCCGCCTACGCGGCGGCGCTGCGGGCCGCCCGGAGGCGATCGGCGACCCCGCGCAGGGTGGGCGCCGGTGCGTCGCCGGCGACCACCGCGGTTCCCGCCGCCGACCGCACCAGCAGCACGGTCCGGCCCGCGCCGCGCCTGGTCTCGACGCTGGGCGGACCGGGCGTGGCGTCGAGCCAGCTCACGGTCACCTGGGGGCCGGCGTCCGTCCTGTACGCCACGGTGACCACCTTCGCCCCGCCGACCTGGTCGGTGCGCGCGCCGAGAGGCGTCAGAGAGGGCAGCGGCACGGCGGCCATCGGCCGGCCCGACTCGCGCTGGCACCAGGCGTCGATCGTCGCCTCGTCCCCGGAGCGGAACTGGGGCGGTCCCTGGGCCGCGCTGGCCGCGGCCAGCACCTGGTCCTGGCCGCCGAGCCCGCGCCAGCCCGCCAGACCTGCGATGGTGACTGCGACCACCACCGCGGCGACCGCGGCGACCGCCCAGGGGCGGCGCAGCCGCGATTCCGACGGGCCACGAGCAGGTGCGAGCGCCTCCCGCAGTCGGGCCGTCAGCAGCGACTGCGCCTCGACTTCTCGGCCGCAGGCGCGACAGGTCCGGACGTGCGCCAGTGTCGTGGCCGGCACCAGCTCCCACTCGCCGTCGGCGATGGCGGACAGGTACTGCCGGTGCGGCTCGCAGCTCACGATCCATCCTCAGTGAGGCAGGCCAGCAGCATCTGCCTGGCCCGGTGGATGCGGGACATCACCGTGCCGATCGGGATCCCGAGCTCGCGCGCCACCTCCGCGTAGCTCCTCTCCTCGACCGCGGTGAGGTACAGCGGCCTCGCATACCGCTCTGGCAGGCAGCGGAAGGCGGCGAGCACGTCCTGCAGCTCGGCTCGGACCAGGACATCGTGCTCGACCGGCCGGAGCCCGCCGGCGGCGGGCTGCAGGTCGGTCGGGGAGAGCTCGAGGGGTGCGAGCTGGGGGTGCAGGCGCGCGGCTCGCCGGCGGTTCAGGTACGAGTTGCGCAGGATGCGGAAGAGCCAGGCCCGCAGGTTGGTCCCCGGCGTGAACGAGCGCAGCGCTCCGAGGGCGCGCGCCGTGGTCTCCTGGGCCAGGTCGGACGCCTCCTCGGGATCCCTCGTCAAGGAGCGGGCGAACCGGTACAGCCTGGGCTGGAGGTCCGCGATCTCGTCGGCCACGACGTCATCGCCAGCGCCGGCCACATCATCATGATCGCCCCTCGGCCCCGCTGAGACCGTGACGTCGGTCACGGTTCGGGTGCTGCATGCGGATCGAGCCAGCACGGGCGAGGAGGCGGAGGGCACGATGGTTGAACGAGACGTTCACGGAGGCGGCGCTGGACCACCTCGGCCTGACGCGGACGGCTCCGGACGACCCGGTGGCGACCCAAATACGGCTCATAACCCGAAGGTCGTCGGTTCGAATCCGACCCCCGCAACTAGCTCCGCCAAATACGGCCCGGGCATCTGGACCGGGGCCTTTTTATACCCTCGTTATCAAACAGTGGCACAGAAGTGTTACAGCGTCCCAGGAAGCCCCCGCCGCCGGGGCAGATCATGCTTCCGGACGACCTGGGCGCTCCGGTGACATCCGGCGACGCGGATGGTCAGGACCGAGCCCACGGACGGGAGATCATCGCCACGGGACACGGTGGTCCGCCAGCTCGCGGACTCGAGACCGGGCGAGGCGGTCCGGCCAGGATCACAAGCGGCCGACGTCGCCCGACTGCCCCTGCTCGGCTTCCGGCACGTCAACTTCCTGGGTCGCTACGCATTCACGCTGCCGGAGCCGGGGCGGCTGCGGCCGCTTCGGGATCCGGAGAACCGCCGAAGAGGAGGACGAAGCCGTCGCCTGACCTGGCTTACGGTGCGGACGCCCCACGTTCCAGGCCACCCTGCCCGGGCTAGGCCAAGGCCAGTCAGGACAGCCTCGGCGATGCCAAGCAGGGCTGCCGCTTGCCGGTCGCTGACCTGGTAGTAAGAGAGGTGGCAACCATGGCCGAGAGGTCTACTCAGGTCCGACATCCGCTATTCGCCCGCATGTACGTTCGTATCAGTCGGTCGACCGAGCGACGGGGCGCGGCCGAGCACCGGCAGCAGCTGGTCGCCGGCCTCGCGGGCAGGGTGGTCGAGGTGGGCGCCGGCAACGGCATGAACTTCCAGCACTACCCGGCCACCGTGAACGAGGTACTGGCCGTCGAGCCCGAGCCGTACCTGCGCCATGTCGCTGAGACGGCGGCGCGCCAGGCATCGGTGCCGATCCGAGTCGTCGACGGGATCGCCGAGCACCTGCCGGCCGCTGACGGCGCGTTCGACGCGGTCGTGATGTCCCTGGTGCTCTGCTCGGTCGCCGACCAGCAACAGGTGCTCCAGGAGGCGATCCGGGTCCTCTGCCCCGGTGGCCAGCTCCGTTTCTATGAGCACGTGGTGGCCAGGAAGCCGGGCATGGCCCGGATGCAGCGGTTGCTGGATGCGACCCTCTGGCCTCGCCTCGCCGGCGGCTGCCATCTCGCGCGGGACACCGCCTGCACCATCGAGAGCGCCGGCCTGGAGATGGAGCGATGCGAGCGCATCGACTTCAAGGCGTCCTCGCTCTTCCCGACGGTCCCGCACATCCTGGGCCGTGCGCGGAGGCCGGGATAGCGGCCGCCGCGATGGGGGACATGCTGGCCGGGCCCGGCGGCGGCCCTGCCCTCGCCGCTCGCGCCCTGCGGGCAGCGTTGATCTACGTCAACCGGATCGAGCGGTGTCACAACGGTGTCACGGATTCCCCGGGACACCTCGGATGGAGGCGTCATGCCGCGGACGGCCCCGCCACCGCGCTGTATTCGGGGCGGCATGTCATAGCTCCCGGCGGACGGTCCTGGACAGCCCGTTGACGGGCTCATAACCTGAAGGTCGTCGGTTCGAATCCGACCCCCGCAACTAGCTTCACCAAGAACGGCCCCGGCATTTGCACCGGGGCTTTTTTCATCTCGCCGAAGCGGAGCCGGACGGCGACGCCCGCCGAGCCGGCGATCGGTCACATCTGGCGCTGTCGAGGTGCTCATAGCGGTGTATGAGTCGTCGCATCCTCCGCCGATACGGCCTGATCCGGGTGACCACGCAGATCCGGCCGGTTGACGCGGGGCCGGAATAATTTGTCCATGGCTGCCCCGGTGCTGGCCACGAAGCTCCACGTCCCCCTGCCGCGGCCCGACATCGTCAGCCGGCCTCGCCTGGTCGAGCGGCTGAGCGACGGCCTGCGCAGCAAGCTGACCCTCGTCTCCGCGCCCGCCGGCTTCGGCAAGACGACGCTGCTCGGCGAGTGGGTCGCCGGCTGCCGGCAACCCGCCGCCTGGCTGTCGCTGGACGAGGGGGACGGCGATCCGGCGCGCTTCCTCGCCTATCTCGTGGCCGCGCTGCAGAGGATCGCGCCGAACGTGGGGGCCGGCGTCTCGAGCGTCGTCCAGTCCCCGCAGCCGCCGCCCCCCGAGTCGGTCCTGGTGGCCCTGCTCAACGACGTCGCCACGGTCCCGGACGATTTCGTCCTGGTCCTCGACGACTACCACGTCATCGACACCGCACTGGTCGACCGCGCCCTCGCCTTTCTGCTCGATCACCTGCCGCCGCGGATGCACCTGGTCATCGCCACCCGCGAGGACCCCCAGCTGCCCCTCGCCAGGCTGCGCGCCGGGGGCCAGCTGACCGAGCTGCGCGTCACGGACCTGCGCTTCACCCGTTCCGAGGCCGCGGGATTCCTCAACCAGGTGATGGGCCTGGGCCTCTCGGCAGACGACGTCGCCGCGCTGGAGACCCGAACCGAGGGCTGGATCGCCGGCCTGCAGCTGGCCGCGATCTCCATGCGGGGGCGGCAGGACACCACCGGCTTCATCAGGTCCTTCACCGGCAGCCACCACTTCGTCATGGACTACCTGGTTCAGGAGGTCCTGCAGCAGCAGCCCGAGCGAGTCCAGGACTTCCTGCTGCGCACGTCCATACTGGACCGCCTCTGCGGCCCGCTCTGCGATGCCGTTCTGCTCCACCCCTCCGGTTCGGGGCAGGAGACCCTGGAGCGCCTCGCGCGCGCCAACCTCTTCGTCGTCCCGATGGACGACGAGCGGCGCTGGTACCGCTATCACCACCTCTTCGCCGACCTGCTCCGGCAGCGGCTGCAGCAGAGCGGCGTCGACGCAGCCGAGCTGCGCAGACGGGCCAGCCTGTGGCACGAGGACAGCGGCCTGGACGTCGAGGCCTTCCGGTACGCCGGCGCCGCCGGTGACGTCGAACGCGCCGCACGGCTGCTGGAGGGCAACGGGATGCCGCTGCAGTTCCGGGGCGCGGTGGGCCTCGTCCTCAGCTGGCTGGAATCGCTGCCGAAGGCGGTGCTGGACGCCAATCCCTCGCTGTGGGTGATGTTCGCCTCGGCGCTGTCGATGGCGGGCCGGCTGCCCGATGTCGAGCAGAAGCTGCAGGCCGCCGAGGCCGCACTGCAGGACGCCGAGCCGGACGCCAGGACCCGCAACCTCGTCGGCCACATCGCCGCCATACGGGCGCTGCTGGGCGCCGTTCGATACGAGACGGAGACGATCATCGTCCAGTCGAACCGCGCCCTGGAGTACCTGCACCCCGACAACCTGCCCGTGCGCACGGCCACGACCTGGAAGCTGGGGTGGGCGTACCAGCTGCAGGGAGACCGTACGGCCGCCAGGCGAGCTTACGCCGAGGCCATCTCCGCCAGCCAGGCATCCGGGAACGCCATCATCTGCATCTCCGCCACGACCGGCCTGGGCGACGTGCAGGAGGCGGACAACGAGCTCCACCAGGCCGCCGAGACGTACCGGCGCGTGCTGCAGCTGGTGGGTGACTCGCCGCTGCCGAGCGCCTGCCAGGCGCACCTCGGCCTGGGCCGCATCCTGTACGAGTGGAACGACCTGGACGCCGCCGAGCAGCACGCGCAGCGGAGCGCCCGGCTGGCGCAGCAGTGGGAGAGCACCCACGTCGGGGTGGCCTGCGAGGTGCTCCTCGCCCGCCTGAAGCTGGCACGCGGAGACACGCCCGGTGCGGCTGCCGTCCTCACGAGCGCCGGCCGGCTGGCGCGCCAGCACGACTTCGCGCGCGAGATGCCCGAGGTGGCGGCGGTGCAGGTGCGGACGCTGCTGCAGCAGGGCGACGTGGCGCAGGCCGTCCGGCTGGCCCGGACGCACCAGCTCCCGGTGAGCCTGGCCCGCGTGTACCTGGCCCGGGGGGACGCGCCGGCCGCGCTGGCGGCGCTGGAGCCGCTGCGCCGCGAGGCGGAGGCCAGGGGCTGGGAGGACCGGCGCCTCAGGGTCATGGTGCTGCAGGCAGTGGCGCTCAGGGCGCATGGCGAGGACGAGGAGGCCGCGCGGGGCGTGGCGGGCGCGCTGGCGCTGGCCGAGCCGGGCGGACACGTGCGCGTCTTCGTCGACGAGGGCGTCCTGATGGCTCGACTCCTGTCCGAGGTGGCCGCGCGCGGTGTCGCCTCGGACCATGCCGCCCGGGTGCTGGCCGCGTTCCCGCCCGTCCGGCCGCCGGTCGAGCCGCTGAGCCGGCGGGAGGTGGAGGTGCTGCAGCTCATCGCCCAGGGCCTCTCGAACCACGAGATCGGCGAGCGGCTGTTCCTGGCCCTGGACACCGTCAAGGGGCACAACCGGAAGATCTTCGACAAGCTGCAGGCCCAGCGGCGGACCGAGGCCGTGGCCCGCGCCCGCGAGCTGGGCTTGCTCTAGAGGCCGTTACGGCGTGAGCCGGGTGGCGTCCCGCGGGAAGGGCGTGACCACCCGGACGTTCGCGGCGCCGACCAGGCCCGCCACCCAGCGCTCCAGGCCGATGGCGAAGCCTCCGTGGGGCGGCATCCCGTGCCGGAACGCCTCCAGGTAGCCCCCGAACGGCGCCGGGTCCATGCCGCGGGCGGCCAGCGCCGCCAGGTAGTCCTCCAGCCGGTGCAGGCGCTGGCCGCCGGTGACGAGCTCCTGGCCGCGAAACAGCAGGTCGAAGCCGTTCGACGCGCCCGGTTCCCCGGGGTCGGGGTGCGTGTAGAACGGCCGCTTGGCGAGCGGGTAGCCGGTCACGAACAGGAAGTCCGAGCCGTGCTCGCGGCGCGCCCACTCGCCCAGCCAGGCCTCGTGTGCCGGCGCCAGGTCGAGCTCGCCCTCGAGGTCCTCGCCCGTCGCCGCCGCCACGAGCGACCGCGCCTCCGTGAACCGGAGCCGCGGGATGGTGGCGGGCACCCGAGGCGGCAGGACGCCGAGCAGGCCGAGCGCCGCGGCCGCCTCCACCTCGACCGACTCGACCATCGCTGCCAGGACGTCGCGCAGGACCGCCATGACGGTGAGGTGGTCCTCGATGAAGCCGAGCTCCGCGTCCAGCGAGACGTACTGGTTCAGGTGGCGCGGCGTGTCGTGCGGCTCGGCCCGGAAAACGGGGCCGACCTCGAAGACGCGTTCGCAGGCGCCCACCAACGTCTGCTTGTACAGCTGCGGGCTCTGGGCCAGGTAGGCCGGCCGGCCGAAGTAGTCCACCGCGAAGACGCCCGCCCCACCCTCGGTCGCCGTGCCCACGATCTTCGGCGTCTGCACCTCGACGAAGCCATCCCGCCGCAGCCGCTCCCGGAAGCCGGCGGCGCTGGCCGCGGCGATCTCGAGGAAGGCGCGGCGCCTGGGGTGCCGCAGCGTCACCGCCGCGTGGTCCAGCAGGGTCGGCAGCTGGGCAGGCAGCTCCGGCCGGAAGAGGACGACCGGCGGGGGCGCCGCCGCCAGGGCCACGACGGTCACCTGCGGCTCGCGCACCTCGACGCCGCCGGGTGCCTGCGGCTCGGCCACAGCCAGCCCGGCCACCTCCAGCACCGACTCGTGGTGCAGGCCGGCCAGCGTGCCGGCCAGGTCCGGATCGTCGACCACCACCTGGCCCAGGCCGCGGGCGTCCCGCAGCACCACGAAGGTCAGGCCGCCCAACCGCCGCCGGCGGTGGAGCCAGCCCTTCAGCAGCACCCGCTCGCCCGCACGGCGGTTGAGCTCGCTGGTCCAGGTTCGTTCCACGGTCCACTGCTCCGCTTCAGAAGAGCGCTGGGGTGCGGACGGGGCGCTGCCCGTGGTGCCACCGCACTTCACCGCGTCGCCACGACGCGGCCTCGTTCCGAGGACCGGCGCCCGCTCGGGAGTGTCTTCGGGAGGCCCGAGCGTCGCCTTCTCAGCAGCCGGCGGCTCTCTGGGGCCCGGGTGTGCTCCGTACTCCTCTCCGTCTCCGCGGGCCGCACCAGCATACCGCGCCCGCCCGGCGTGGCAAGATCGAGCGGTGAGGCCGGCTGATGCTCCCGACGGCGGCCGCGTCCGGCTCGACAAGTGGCTGTGGGCCGCCCGGTTCTTCAAGACCCGGGGCCTGGCCACCGAGGCGGTCGACGGAGGCAAGGTGCACGTCAACGGCGAGCGGGTCAAGGCCGCGCGGCCCGTCAAGCTGGGCGACCGGCTGGAGATCCGGCGCGGGCCCGAGCTGATGGAGGTCCGGGTCCTGGCCCTGACGGACCATCGCGGCCCGGCAACCGCGGCCCAGGCGCTCTACGAGGAGAGCGCCGACAGCCGGACCCGGCGCGAGGAGCAGACGGCGCAGCGCCGCCTGCTCGGCGCCAGCATGGCCCGGCCCCCCGGCCGGCCCGACAAGCGCGACCGGCGCCGGATCATCCGCTTCCGAGACGCGGGAGCGGACTAGATGTCTGGCGGCCTCAGTGGAGCGCGCTGTTCAGCAGCCCGCTCGCCAGGAGGCTGACGAGGCAGCCAAGGACGTTGACGATCAGGCCGATCACGCCGCCCAGCATGCGGCCGGCCCTCAGCGCCAGCGCCGCTCGCCACAGGCCGAAGATGGGCAGGATCGGGAAGTAGATGCCCTGGCCGCCGATCGTGATGAACGGCACGATGACGGAGGCGCCACCGAAGATGATCGACCACATCGCGCTGCCGCCGAACTGGTACCCGAGGCCCCTGGTCGCCGGCGCGCGGCCGATGCCTGAGGCCGGCCGCTGCATCGGCGCGGCGCCCGCCGGCAGGCCCTGCACGGGGCCCGGCATGGGGGGCGCGCCCTGCGGCGGCACCCACTGAGCTGCGCCCTGGGCGGGCACCCACTGTGCCCCGTCCCAGCGCCAGCGGCCGTCGGGCGACAGGTGCTCTCTCTGCGATTCGGGCGAAGCCTGTGTCACGGCGCGACAGGTTAGCAGGCGGGCATTTGGGCAAGCAGCTGCCTACGAAGATTCAGGGTTGACCCTGAAGCCTGCGCCGTCAGGCGTGCTGGCGCCGCTGCGCGGCCGCCGCCAGCTCGACGCGGGAGGATATCCCCAGCTTCCGGAAGATGTGCGAGAGGTGGGTGGCCACGGTCCGCCTGGAGATGAACAGGCGGCCGCCGATCTCGGGGTTCGTCAGCCCCTGGCTGGCCAGCGTCATGACGCGCTCCTCGGTCGCCGTGAGCGACTCCCAGCCGCCGTCGGACCGGTGGCGCGGCTCCACGCGCGGCCGCCTGACGCCGCAGGAGCGCAGCGTTCCGATGATCCGGGCGGCGTCGCGGCGCGCGCCGACCCTGCGGTACTCGGCCAGCGCCTCGTCAAGGAGGGGCACCGCCTCCGACACGCGGTCCAGCTGGGCCAGGCGCGAGCCCGCGTCCTCGCAGGCGAAGGCCAGCTCGACGCGACGCGGCCCCACGCGCAGCAGCCGGACCGCTTCCAGCAGGCGCTCGGCCCCACCCTCGACCAGGCCGCGGCAGCGCAGCCCGGTCGCGATCGCGCTCGCCACGCCGGTCCGCTCCGCGATCTGGGCGGTCCGCCACGCCACCTCCCGGGCGCGGCTCCGGGCGCCCGCGGCGACGGCCACGCGCACCAGGTCCGGGCCGACGATCAGGTGGTGAGGGAGGAAGCCCGCCGCCGCCGTCGCCTGCCAGGCCTCCTCGAGCATCGCCCGGGCCCCGGCCACGTCGCCGACCGCCTCACGGCGGAGCGCGCCCACCCACACGAGCCGGTCGGATCCGAACTCGGTGGAGCGGGCCTGGCGTCTCGCGGCGGCCAGGAGGGTGGCGGCGAGGTCGTCCTGGTCCCGGTGGATCGCAATGTAGGCCAGCATGCAGCTCGCCGGCACCAGCCACCAGAGTGTCCCCGTCTCCTCGGCCAGCGCGATGCAGGTCTCGAGCTCCGCGACCGCGTCGTCCCAGCTGCCAGCGTAGAAGTGGAGCGTCGCGATGCCGTCGTCGTACAGCGGGAGCTGCCAGTAGGCGCCCGCCTCCTCCGAGCACCGGCGTCCCCGCTGGAGCACCGCCATCGCCTCCTCGAGCTGGTCGGTGTCCACGAGGCCGAGACCCAGCCAGACCGGGGCCGGGCGCATCTCCGCCTCCGGGCTCCCGCTCGCGGCCGCCAGCGCCACCGCCCGGCGCGAAAAGTCCACCGAGGCGCGGTGCCGGGCCTCGAAGTGGGCGACCACCGCCAGCGACGAGAGCGCGATGGACGTCGTCAGCTCGTCGCCGGCCGTGCGCATCGCCTCCTCGGCCAGCGTCACCGCCCGTTCCAGCGCGCCGCAGTGGGCGCGGGCGAGCGCGGCGTCTCCGAGCAGGCGGGCCGCCTCGACCTTGGGCAGGCCCGGCCGGGCCGCGAGGATCTCCAGCTCACCCGCGGCCTCGCGCCAGAGACCCTGGACCAGGAGGGCGTGCGCCAGGCCGAACCGGAGCCGCCCCTCCAGCGGAGCGCCCATGCTCGCGGCCAGCATCTCCCGGGCCGCCCTGAGCGCCTCGTCCGTCCGGCCGGCCCAGACCAGGGCCACCGCCCGGTCGGCCAGCATCTCCTCGCGGGCGGGCTGGCCGGCTGCCGACAGCTCGAGGGCGCGGTCGAGCAGCTCGACCGCGATCCGGGGGCTGCGGGAGCTGGCCTCCTGCGCCGCGCGCCGCAGCCACCCCACGGCCTCCGTCCGACCGTCCGCCGCCCCCAGGCCGAGGTGCGAGGCGACCAGGATGGCGTCGGCGCCCCGGCTGGCGAGGAGGTGGCCCGCGTGGTTGTGCAGGGCCGACCGGATGGGCCGCGGCATCTGGCTGTAGACGGCCTCGTGGACGAGCTGGTGGCGGAAGGCCAGGCGGTCGCCCGCGTCCTGGACCAGGCCCGATCTCAGCGCCGGCTCCAGGGCGGCGGCCAGCTCACCCGCGCTTCGGTCGGCCAGCTGTCCCAGGTCGGCCGGCGAGAACTCGGAGCCCAGGACGGAGGCGACGCGCAGCAGCTCCCAGGTCCGGTCGGGCAGCGCCTCCAGGCGGCGTGTGACCAGTTCGTTGAAGGACGCGGGCAGGGGCTCTCCGCCGAGCTCGACGGTGCCGTCCAGGGTCTCGAGCGACCCCTCGCGGCGGAGCGCGCCGGCCAGCTCGGTCACGAGCAGCGGGTTGCCGGCCGCCCCCAGCACGTGGTCCAGGAGCCGCACGCCCGGTGTGCCGCCCACCAGCTCCGCCAGCAGCGTGGCCACGGCGTCCGGGGAGAGCGGGCCCAGCGGCAGGCGGCGCACGGATCCGGCCAGCGAGCGGAGGAACTGCTCCACCGGGGGCCGCCGCGGGCCGGGCCGGATGGCGCCGAGCACGCCGAGGCGGACGTGGGGCAGGCGCCGGGCCACGTGGGCGAGGCACAGCAGGGACGGGGAGTCGACCCACTGCAGGTCGTCCATCGTGAGGAGCACGGGGGCCTCGATCGCGAGGCGCTCCAGCAGGGAGGCGACGTCGTCGAGCAGGCGGTACTCCAGGTGCTCGCCCTCGCCCGGCGTTCGCCGCAGGAGCCTGGCCGCCTCCGCCCGATCCAGGTCCTCCGACGTGCTGCGCACGTCCAGCGCCTCGGCGATGGCGCCGAAGGGGTGGTCCTGGCCCAGCTCGTAGCCGCTGGCGGCGGCGACGATGAACCCGCTGCCGGCGGCGTGGGCGCTGACCTCGGCGAGGAACCGGGTCTTCCCGATGCCGGCCTCGCCCTCGACGACCAGCACCCAGCCGGCGACCTGCAGCCGGCCCAGCTCGTGGTGGAGGAACGCCAGCTCGGGATCGCGTCCCACGTAGCTCGATTGCGCCGAAGGCTGAAGCGCGGGCTTCACCTCCATCTCTCCGTCCTGGACAGAAACCGACCTCCACAATATCAGCCAGGTGACGGATGGCACCGCTGGCCCGGCGCCGCCAAGCTGGGGAGGCGTGCAGGGACGCGCAGCGATGCCGGGGCGCACGACCGGCATCGTTGCGCGCCTCTCTCCTCAACGGCTGCGCCTCCCCGGCCCCCTCCGTCCCGGCACCGGCTGCCCCGATACAATCTGTCCGATCGTTCTCAGCGGCGGCGCCGCGGGCGCCGTCCACGTGTTCGCGCAAGGGGCCCTGATTGAACAAGCGGAAGCGCGTGGCGCAGGCGAAGCACCGCGCCAAGAAGCGCAGGACGAAGGCGAGAGCGCGCGCCGCGCGCTGACCGCCGGCAGTGGCGGCGTAGCTCAGTGGTAGAGCACACGACTCATAATCGTGCTGTCGGTGGTTCGAACCCACCCGCCGCCACCAACCCGAACTTCCAGTTCGATTCCTGATCCTTAGCCCTCCAACCAGCCGTTTCCGCGGGCTCGACTTTGGTGTTATCGTGTTGTCCCTTAGACAAGAATTTCGGGTAGATCTTGCCGAACCCAACGAAGCGACGAACGCCAGCCGAGGAGCACGCAACGCCCGTCCGGGAGGCCATCGAGCGGTTCGAGGCCTACCTCCGGGTGACCCGCTCCTTGCCCGCGTACAACGTCCGGAGCTACTTCCACTACCCCCTGATGGCGATCGTGCCGCCGTTCTGCGCCGAGCGGGGCGTCGAGGTCGTCCAGGAGCTGGACCGCCCGGCGGTGGACAAGCTGGTCCTATCCGTCGAGCAGCGGAAGCGGAAGGACGGCCGGGCGATCTCGCCGGCGACCCGGGTCGCCTACCTGAAGGCGCTCAGGTACTTCCTGAGTTGGGCCGAGGAGCAGGGGCTGACGCCAACCGACGGCTCGCACATCGGGCTGCCCGCCCTGAAGAAGCAGCGCAAGGACGTGCTGGTGGCAGAGGAGCAGCGCCGCCTCGAGGAAGGCGCTCGGACCGAGCGCGACAAGCTGATCATCCGGATCATGCTGGAGACCGCGGCGAGGGAGGAGGGGGTGGCCAACCTCCGCACCACCGACATCATCGAACGCGACCGGCGGTTCTACTTCCTCCGAGTGACGGACAAGACCGGCTCGCGGATGCCGCCCATCAGCCGTGAACTGTACCGGCGCCTCACCGACCACCGGGCCGGCCGCACCGGCCGGCCGCGGACGCGGAGTTCCTTCCTGTTCATATCGCATCATCGGAGCCGGTCATCCAAAGAGCACGAACCGCTCGGCACCGCCGGGGTCTATCGCGCCGTCAAGCTCGCGGCCGAGTTGGCGGGCTTCGATCGGGACCGGGTCAAACCCCACCTGCTTCGGGCCACTGCCATCACCCGTATGTGCAACGCGGGCATGCACCCGGCTATGGTGAGCGAGATCACGGGCGTCTCGGTCGCAGTCATTGCACGGCACTATCACCACCCGTCGCCAGAGGACATGTGGGAGGCGGCGATGAAAGCGCTTGACAGCTAAGGGATCATTACGTTCCGGGCCGTCAGGCGATTACCGTTGCCTTAGACGGCTAGAACCGACGGATGGCACGCGAACGGCATAGAACCATGCAATTGGCTACCCGGCGGTCATGGCCGTCTCTCGTGAACAATCGCGCTTCAAACTGAGCCCCGGTATAGATGTCCCATCCGGCCTGGTCACAAAATCGATCAGCCACAGCTTCGATGAGACTTCGATTCGCCTCCTCAGCGTTGCCGAGGAAGTAGACATGATCGATCTTGTCGTCCGTAAAGTTCTCAACCGCATAGCGGACCCAAGGTGTGATATCGCCAGCAAGTGCTTCACGACGAGCACTCTTTGACACGATTTGGATCCCAACCCTGAGGTACCGACCGCAGTAAGTGAGCGGAATAGTCGTGTCGCCCACCGGCCTACGAGCGATGGCCTCCAAGAAGCACACGAAGCTTTCGACGTCGGCCCGAAGAGCCTCCTTGTTAGTCATGCCGACGATTCGGGAGCTGAGCAAGTGCAGTTCCTGAACGAGGATATAGAGGAAAAGCCCGGCCTCGTCCACTTCGTGGAACTGCGCGATAAGCTTTGCCAAAGCTGGCTTGCCTGCAAGGGCAGGGTTCACCCAGTCACCAATGAACTCGTCTACGAGGCTAGCGCGCTCCGATCGGATCAGTTTTTCGGTAGTGAAGAGATCAAACGCGTTGCGCTGGTTGGGTCGAAGATGGAGTTTCACGCGCGGAAACAGAGTCTTGCTGACGTATAAGGTGGCAACCGTCAGGAAATTGCGATCACGAGCCGCGTGCGGCTTCATGCGTACAACCAGCCTACCCTGCTCCATGAACGCTTCAGGCGTGACATCGGCGTCGGCAAAGCGAATCTCTAGCCCGACTGGAGTGTAGCCTTCAATGTTCTCATCTATCTTCAAGGCGAAAGAATTGATGCGGTGGGTAACATCGGTAGCCAGGCGGTACTTCTCAGCTTTCGCTGAGATCACCCTGAACGCACTCCAGAACCAATACGCGATGCGCTCAGCGTTAGAAGGATTACGTGCGATCCAATAGAAAATGGCGACCAGACCCCCGCCAAGAACGAGGAGTCCTGCTCCTGAGCCTACCCCCAATGCAATCTGAATGCTCAAGCCTGTCCTCCAGTGACGCCGTGCTTTTCCGCCAGATCGCGAAGGCAGGCGGGTCTGTCGCATACGACCTTGATCGAACCGGATTCTGGGAAGACCGCTGCGACTTCTGAGAACGATACGATTGCAGATTGGCAGAAACGACACCTGAGGTGCCCAGCGGCGAGCTTACGGCCAAGCTTCAGGTTACCAAGGAGCGAATCAAAGTCTGGCGACGCGGCGGCGTGGAGAACCTCCTTATCAAGACGGCGGACCCTGAGCCGGCGTAGCCATTCCATCTGCGGAAGTGTATGCAAAGGAGACGCCGGCTCGTCCGGCTAACCGATGACCGAGCCCCCGGCAAGACGGTCGGTCCGCATCGATCAAGGAGTCCCATCGAGATCCAGGGCCAAGGGGACAGGCGGTGACCGCGACCAGCGGAGCACACCGCCTGTCAGCGCTCAGCAGCAGATCGGAAACGCCGGTCAGGGCAGCCGCCAGGTTCTATCGCCACGTCCTCCGCCCTCCCGGTCAGCCCTCGATCGCCGGGGTGGCGGCCAGGTCGGCCAGCGCGACCAGGCCGTGCTCGCCCTCGATCGGCTCCACCAGGGGGTTTGTCGTCAGCCGCTCCCGCCGCCGGCGGCCGACTGGGACCAGCTCCTCGTCCTGGCCTGACTGCGCGACGGACGTCGCCAGCTCCTCTAGCTCGCGTCTCACCGGCCCGGGCGCGGGTGTCAGGCAGCGGCACCACGGCGCCCTCGCCTCGTCCGTCCTCACCGAACAGTGTGAACGGCTCGCCGCATGCCCCGCAGAGGATAGTCCCCCGAGCCCGGCGCCGGCGACCAGGACCCGCAGCGGCGGTTCGGACATGGCGGTGCGGCCTCCTTTCTTCATCATTCGTTGGAGAATGGAACCAGCCTACCATAACTTCATCGTCCGTTGAAGTAAGATTGCGCGCGTGGCCGCGAGCGACGACTCGGAGAGGCCCCGGCGCGGCCGGTGGCGGTCGGGCGAGCAGAGCCGGCGGCGCATCCTGGCCGCGGCGCGGGCGGGCTTCGCGCGCAGCGGCTTCGACCGCGCGACCGTGAGGGGGATCGCGGCCGAGGCGCGGGTGGACCCCGCGGTGATCCACTACTTCTTCAAGAGCAAGGAGCAGCTGTTCCTGGCCGCGATGCGGCCCGAGGAGGCGGCCGGCAGGCGCATCGTCGAGCTCCTCGACGAGGGCGTCGAGCAGTTCGCGCCCCGGCTGCTGGCCCACCTGCTGGGCGTGTGGGACGCCGCCGACGACTTCGAGCCGCTCGTCGCACTGCTGCGGTCGGCGCCGACCCACGACGGCTCGGCCCTCATGCTGCGCGACCTGATCCACGAGCAGATCGGCGCCCGCCTGACGACGGCGCTGGGCGTGCGCGACGTAGAGCTGCGGCTGGGACTGTTCAGCACCCAGCTGATCGGCCTGCTGGTCAGCCGCTACGTCCTCGGCATCGAGCCGGTCGCCTCGACCGACCCCGAGACCCTCGTGCGCTGGATGGGCCCGGTGCTCCAGGCCTACCTCACCGGCCCACCGCCATAGCGGCCGGCACGTCCACCGGTACCATGCCGGCGATGCGCGCCTGGCCCGCGCTGCTCGCGCTCGCGGCGGCCCTGCTGGCGGGCCTCGCGCGCGTCGACGCGGCGGCGCCGGCCTGGGAGCCCTGGGTGCACGTGGTCGACGGCGTCCATGACGTGGCCGGTCCCCGCTCCGACGGCCGGCTCGTGGTGGCCGGCGCGGGCCGCTTGGCCCTGGTCGGGCCCTCGGGCACGGTGACGCCGTTCGCCGCGGGGCCCGGCGGCTACCACGACGACCAGGGCGAGGAGGCCTACGTGGCCCTGTCGCCCGGACTCCGCGTCGACGAGGCGGGCTGCGCGTTCGCACGGGACGACCTGTTCGTCCTGCGCGCGCGCCCGACGCTCGGCCTGACGCGAGTCACGGCCGGCGGGACCGCGAGCCCCTTCGCCGACGTGCCGGGCGTGGAGTCGCTGGACGGCATCGCGTTCGACACCACCGGCAGGTTCGGCCATCGCCTCCTGGTCAGCGGCCAGGCGCCGGGCGGGACGCTGGTCGCGGCCGTGGACTGCCGGGGCGGCGTGAAGGTGGTCGCGACCTCGGCACCGGTGCTCGAGGGCGGGCTGGCCGTCGCGCCGGCCGGCTTCGGGGCGTTCGGCGGCGCGCTGGTCGCGGCGGACGAGCTCAGCGGCCGGCTGTACGCCATCGACGCCGGCGGCGGCGTCCGCCTCGTGGCCGACTCGGGGCTGCCGGCCGGCCCCGACACCGGCGTGGAGAGCGCCGGCTTCCTGCCGCCCGGCT